>NZ_JBBNAN010000537.1:0-17106 GCF_037994405.1 Phyllobacterium sp. | reverse complement strand
GAAAATTATCCCGGCAAAAGCCGGACCGTAACCTTGGTAGTGAGAGAGAATGGACGCGATGTTGGCGCCGCAACGTGATGCCGCCAATATTGGCGCGGTTGAGTATTGCGGAGCCACCGGCACGGGTATACAGGGCGTTGGAGCTGAGATCCGACATAAGATAGTGGAGCGTGCCCTCCTGGCGCTCGGCAAACGTTCCTGATGTATCGCCTGCCTCAGCAACATTGTTTGATCCGTTGCAACCTGCCAGTACGATACAACCACCAAGGCGGCCAACGGCGCTCGGTGCGAAGCCATGATTTCCTCCCAAGAATAAATAAAAAATGCCATTCGCAAAAATCGTTCGTATGCATAAATCATCGACCGGTGAGTCACCTGATCAGGGAGGCGACATCATGCGGTTGTACAAAAGAATTTGGCGGGTTCCTCCCACAGCAACCTCCTGAATTGGTGGAACGCCGTCAATAATACGAAAGTCTGGGGCTTTGATGAATCGCGGGAAATTGGACCATCCATTCCAGCTGAATGCCTCGAACGGTGCTATTCAGCTGCGAGGGGCGGCTGCGATTTGACTTCCAGCAGCTCGCGATTGACCCGTGCCTCTTCTTCAGCCTTGGGTTTGGAGAAACCAGCCAACAGCAGATAAGCAACCGGCGTCAGGAACAGCGTTGAGGCGGTGGCCATGCCGAGACCTCCGACGATCACCCAACCGAGCGCAATACGCGCTTCAGCGCCCGCACCGCTGGCTAGAACCAGCGGTACGCCGCCAAGGATGGCGCACAGCATGGTCATCACAACCGGGCGCAGGCGGATATTCGAGGCTTCATCGATCGCATCGCGAACGTTCCTGCCCTGATCGCGCAGATGATTGGCGAATTCGACGATCAGGATACCATTCTTGGCCATGATGCCGACAAGCAGCACCAGCCCGATCTGGCTATAAACGTTCATGGTGGTGCCCGTCAGCAGCATGGCGTAGACCGCGCAGGCCAGGCCGAGCGGCACCGTGGCCATCACGATAACGGCGCTGATGAAACTCTCGAACTGGGCGGCCAGAACAAGGAGTATAATCAGAAGGGCGAAGCCAAATGTTGTGATCATGCTGGCCGAGTTTTCGCCGAGCGTCGCCGCTTCAGCCAGAGGAATGATCCGGTAACCGGCGGGAAGCAACGGCGCCGCAACCTCCCGTACCACTTTGTAGGCATCGCCGAGCGCAAAGTTGGGACTTAGACCCGACGTGATAGCGACCGAGCGCATCTGCTGTTCACGGGTCAGCGCTGGTGGCACGGCGACTTCCGTCAACCTTGCGATCGTCGACATCGGAACGAAACGCCCATCGCCGGTACGCAGGAAAACATTCTCCAAATCCGTCGGATCGTTGATCGGATTGGTGGTCGCCACGAGTTTGACGTCGAAACTGCGGTCTTCGATATAGACGGAGCCGACTTTGTAGCCGTCGAGCACCGATTGCAGCGCCTGGGCAAGGCCGGTGATGTCGATGCCAAGGTCCGAGGCGCGCTCACGATCGATCGAAACTGCCAGTTGCGGTTGCGTGGGCTCGTTGGTCAGGCGCGGCCGATCGAATCGGGGGTCCTTCTCGAGCTCTGAGACGATTTTTGCGGCCGTCGTGCCAAGGTCGGCATAACTCGTACCCACAACGGCGAATTGCAGGCCATTGCCCGCACCCCGAATGCCGAGTGAATTTGGCTGGGCGGCAAACACCTGAATGCCAGGAATGTTGCGAACGCGTTTCGAAACGTCGGTGATGATCTCCTGCTGGCTCCGCTCGCGTTCCTTCCATGTCGCGAGGCTGAGGACCATGAAGCCGCGATTGGTATTGCCATTCTGCCCGGCGATGGAAAAGGTATTCTGGATCTCGCCAGCATCGCGTAGTGGCTGGATCAATGTCTCGATCTGGCGCATCTCCTCACTGAGGTAGTCGAGGCTCACGCCCTGCGGCGCTGTGATGCGCAGGAAGGCCGATGCCCGATCCTCTGTCGGGGTCAATTCCTGCTTCAGCAAGGAGAACGCGCCGAATGCCGCGCCGGCAAACAACAGCGAAACCACCACGACGATCCAAGGTGCGGCAAGGCAGGCATGCAGCATGCGGTGATAGAGGCCACCGAACCAGCCGCCAACGCGACCGACGAGACCAGGCGCATGGGCGACGTTCTGGTGTTTGGCTTCACTCGCGCCCAGCAGGCGTGAGGCCAGCATCGGGCAAAGCGTCAATGCAACGACCGCGGACAGAAGCACGCAGATAGCGAGGACGAAACCGAATTCGCGGAAGAGGCCGCCGGTCTGGCCTGGGAGGAAAGAGAGCGGCACGAAGACGGCGGCAAGCGTCACCGTGGTTGCCACGACCGCGAAGAACACCTCCTGTGTGCCCAGCACAGCAGCGGCGCGCGGGCCCATGCCCTGGTTGCGCCTGCGCACAATGTTTTCAAGTACGACGATCGCGTCATCGACGACCAGACCCGTCGCCAGCACAAGGGCCAGCAGCGTCAGGATATTGATCGAGAAACCGGCGAGATAGATGGCCGAGACCGTTCCGATCAACGCAACCGGCATGCTGACAGCGGGAATGAGGGTTGCGCGAATATCCCAGAGGAAAAGATAGATGATGAGAATGATGATGAAGACAGAGGCCGCGAGCGCAATCTCCACTTCGTGCACGGCACCGTTGATGAAATCTGCATCATCGCTGGTCACGCGAATATCGACGCCTTCCGGCAGGGTCTTCTGCAACTGCACGACGGCCGCGCGCACGCCTTTCGAAATGTCGAGCGTGTTGGACTGGGCCTGGCGGATAATGCCAAGGCCTATACCAGTCTTGCCATTGGCCCGCAGTGAGGACGTGCCGATGTCGGGACCAAGTGTCACGGTCGCCACATCGCGGATCCTGGTCTGACCCTTGATGATAATGTTTTCGAAATCTTCCGGCGTCGCCACGGGGGCCTGGGCCCGTACCACAATGCTTTGATCGTTACTGTTGAGCTGCCCCGCCGGCGTATCGAAGGCCATTGTATTAAGGGCCGTGCGAACATCAGCCACGTTCATGCCGAGACTTGAAAGCTTGCCCTGATCGATATCGATGCGGAATATCTTGCTGCGATTGCCATTGACCTGCACGTCGGCAACGCCGGGGACCGAGGCGAGCACGTCCTCGATCTGATCCTCGACGAGAACCGTCATATCCTCCACCGCCATAGTATCGGACGTGACGGCAAGGCGCATGACCGCATCGGAATTGGCGTCCGCCTTGACGATACGCGGCGGATCAGCTTCGTCCGGCAATGTGTTGGTGATGCGGCTGATGGCGTCACGCATGTCAGCGGCGGCAACATTGAGGTCAACGCCATCATTGAATTCGACGGTGACACGGCTCGTACCGAATGACGAGCTGGACGAAATGGATTTAACGCCGGAAACGCGCGAAACCGCGCCTTCGATGGCCGAGGTCAATTCGCGGTCCACCGTCTCGGCAGCTGCGGACTGGAAGTCCGTAGAGACCGTGACCACGGGCCGATCGACATCCGGTAATTCGCGCACATCGACGCCGTAAATCGCCGCAAGTCCCGCGACAACGATCAGGGCATTCAGAACCAGCGCCAGGACAGGGCGGCGAATGAAAAGGGCGGTAAAATCAGCCTGACCGCTCGACGTGCTCATGGCGTTCAGCCCTGCTCGCCAACGGAGGCCAGTGGACTAGCATCTGTTTTATCCTGGGGCGCCGGCTGTCCCTTGATCTGCACCAGACCATCCTGCCGGACGGACTGCACGCCTTCCACGACGATCCGGTCACCGGGCCTTATGTCGGCATCAACCAGTACATTGGTGGTGTTTCGCTGGACAATTCGTACTGGCACACGTGTTGCCTTGTTTTCAGCGATCTTCCAGACATAAGCACCTTCAGTGCCCCACTGGATGGCGAGCGGATCAACTGTCGGATATTTTTCGCCCGCAAAGCCAATCGAAACCTTGAATGCCATGCCTTCGCGTAATGTATCCTTCGGGTTGGTGATCTTCGCCTGTACATGCAGGGTGCGGCTCGCTGAATCGACGCGGTTGTCGATGGCGCTGATTTCGCCCTTGAAGGTTTCCCCGGGTCGCGCGATCGACGTTGCCGAGACAGCGGCGCCGATTGCAATGGAAGGGGCGAAACGCTCAGGCACCCAGAAATCCACGAGCAACTCCGACCGGTCATCGATCGTCGCAACCTGCGTCGTCGTCGTTATGTAGTTGCCCGCATTGATCGGCAGGATGCCGACAATCCCGCTGATCGGCGCCTTGATGGCGCGGCGATCGAGCGCCAGCTCTGCCTCACGAAGGTCCAGGCCGGCATTCTCAACGGCCAGTTCCGCATCGGCAACCTGGACGGCGGACACGGTGTTGGTTGTTGAAAGGTTCTCTGCGCGCTTCAACTTGGTCTGCGCATCCTTCAAGACCGTGCGCGCCTTGTCGGCGATGATGACTTCCGCCTCGGAGTCGAGGCGAGCAATGACATCGCCGGCCATGACGTGACTGCCCGAAGTGACAAGGATCTCGGTCATGCGCCCGGCGGCGTAGGGCGTTACGGAAACAGAGCTTTTTGCCTTGCCAGTGCCGATCGCCGACAGTTTGTCGTTGATCTTGGCTTCTGCCGCTGTGCGAACGACAACCAGCGGCAGGGCCTGCCCGTTGCGCTTCTGGCCTTTGCCCGTCGCACCTGCCGGCTCAGTTGCGGCTGTGGCGCCTCGGTCAATGCCAGCTTTCTTCAGAAGATCATTCGAACCCGGAAAGAAATACAGCCAGCAGGCTCCTGCGGCAGCCAGAATGAGCAAAGCCAGAGCCAGTTGTTTCCAGACCTTCATCTAGAGCCTTTCCCAGTCACTCCAAAACGCCGGTCCCGCACACAAAGCAGAGCCAGCGTCAAAATCGATTGCAACTCACCGCGCGTCCCAGCGCGAACAGGTGATTTGGATTTAGAATAAAGTGGTTTCATGCCGCCGTTAATGACAATTCGGTGAGGTTACAAAGATTTAATGGAAGCGGTAAAATGGCATTGCCTGCCGAATTTGGCCGAATAGCCGAGGCTCCGCTTGATGACACGGTGTTGCCGTGCAACATGACTGGCGGAAAATTCGCAAGGAAAGCAGTCAATGGCGACCAAGACTGATATCGCACGGCGCGTGTTCAACCACACATGGAAGCTCGATCCAATCGTCCGCAGCCTGCTCGATACGGATTTCTATAAACTGCTGATGCTCCAGATGATCTGGGGCGTCTATCCGAAAGTGGATGCAACGTTCACTCTTATCAATCGCACGACCCGGGTCCGCCTTACCGACGAGATCGACGAACAGGAACTCAGGGAACAGCTCGACCACGCCCGCACGATCCGTTTCTCCAAGAAGGAGATGATCTGGCTCGGCGGTAACACCTTCTACGGCAAACGGCAGATTTTCGAGCCGGATTTTCTAGAATGGCTGTCGAATTTCCAGTTGCCTGAATATGAGCTGACAAGACGAGACTGGCAGTACGAACTGAATTTCTACGGACCGTGGATGTATACCACCCTGTGGGAGATCCCGGCCCTGACGATAATCAATGAACTTCGCTCACGCGCTGCCATGAAAAAGATGGGGCGGTTCGAGCTCGACGTTCTTTATGCCCGCGCCAAGGCGAAGATGTGGTCGAAGGTAGAGCGGCTGCGCACCCTCCCCGATATCCGGATTTCCGACTTCGGCACGCGTCGGCGCCATTCCTTCCTCTGGCAGCGCTGGTGTGTGGAAGCGCTGAAGGAAGGCATTGGCCAGGCCTTTACCGGCACAAGCAACGTGCTGATGGCGATGGACAATGATCTGGAAGCGCTCGGTACCAACGCGCATGAGCTGCCAATGGTGTTGGCCGCGCTCAGCACGACCAAGGCGGAACTGCTGAAATCTCCCTATACGGTCCTGCAGGACTGGAACCGCTATTATGGCGGCAATTTGCTCATCGTTTTGCCGGATTCCTTCGGCACAGCCGCGTTTCTGCGCGATGCACCGGACTGGGTGGCCGACTGGACAGGCTTCCGGCCCGACAGCGCGCCGCCGATCGAGGGCGGTGAGAAAATCCTTGCCTGGTGGCGGTCGAAAGGCAAGGACCCGCGCGAGAAGCTGCTGGTATTTTCGGATGGGCTCGACGTGGACACGATCGAGGAGACCTACCATCACTTCAAGGGTAAGGTGCGGATGAGTTTTGGTTGGGGAACCAACCTCACCAATGATTTCGAAGATTGTGCGCCGCGCTACAACGATCAGTTGAACGCGATTTCATTGGTCTGCAAAGTCAGTGAGGCAAACGGCCGCCCGGCGGTCAAGCTTTCCGACAACCCGAAGAAAGCCACCGGCGATCCGGCGGAAATCAAACGCTATCTGGAAGTGTTTGGAGCGGAAGACCGTGTGGAACAGGCCGTCAAGGTCTGAACCACACGATTTTGATCGTTTCTTACTGCAGCATCACGGTGCGCAATTCGTGCTCCTGTGCGCCGACGAGCACGTTGTCGCGTTCATCGGAAAGCACGATAGGATCGCCATTGGCGGCAAACAGCGCCCAGAGTTCGACACCCGGGGTCATCGGCGGAAGCGCCGGAAAACTTTGGGCGAGGTCATCAGTTTTTACCTTGCGCATATAGGCTACCTGTCCGGCGCCAAGACGCGCGAATTCGACTTCGCTCAGAAGATGCTTGTGAACAGAGTTTTGCATATCAGCCTCCATATTCGGACAGTCTATTCCAAGCCCTGTCCTGCTAGAGCTACGATCAGTCCTGTACCGCAATGTTGATGCGTTTGACCAATCGTTCGGGTTCCGGCCGGTCGAGGTCGATCGACAGAAGCCCATTCTTAAGAGTGGCGGCGCTCACGCGCATTCCATCGGCAAGAACAAAGATGCGCTGAAACTGGCGCGCAGCAATGCCACGGTGTAGATATTCACGCTCGCCCTCATCGGCCTGCCTGCCGCGAATGACCAGTTGATTGTCTTCTGTGGTCACTTCGAGGTCGTCATTGGAGAAACCCGCAACGGCGAGAACAATTCGAAGCTGCTCACACTCATTTTTGCCGCGGATGCGCTCGATATTGTAAGGCGGATAGCCGTCGCCGGATTTCGCAATACGCTCCAGCGTCTTTTCCATCGAGTCGAACCCAAGCAACAAAGGGCTTGAAAACGGTGTCATTCGTGTCATTTGTGCAGTCCTTGAGAAAAGCGACCTAAAAGCAAAACCCGTGATCGAACAGCATTTCGCTTCCTGCTCTTTGATATGGTCGATAGAACCTCAGAGTTCAAGAGAGTGCTGAAATTCGGTCAAGAGAAAGTAAGAAATGACGCGTAGAATCATCATCGATACAGATCCGGGCCAGGATGACGCCCTGGCTATCCTTCTGGCTTTTGCCAGCCCTGAACTGGACGTGCTTGGCATCACAGCAGTTGCCGGCAATGTGCCCCTGGCTCTGACGGAGTTGAACGCACGGAAGATCTGCGAACTGGCTGGCCGCGCTGACGCGAAGGTCTTTGCTGGAGCCGATCGTCCACTGATGCGTCCGCTGATTACCGCCGAGCACGTGCACGGCAAGACGGGACTTGATGGTCCCGATCTGCCCAAGCCGGCAATGCCGCTGCAGGCGCAGCATGCTGTCGATTTCATCATCGAGAAACTGCGGAACGAGGAGCCGGGAAGCGTCACCCTTTGCGCACTCGGACCTCTCACCAACATCGCCCATGTGCTGATTCGTGCGCCGGAACTGAGTACCCGAATTCGCGAGATCGTCCTGATGGGCGGCGGGTTCTTCGAGGGCGGCAACGTCACGCCGACGGCGGAATTCAATATCTATGTCGATCCGCAGGCGGCGCAGATTGTGCTGCAGTCGGGCGTCCCAGTGACCATCCTGCCGCTGGATGTGACCCACAAGGCACTGACGACCGCAAAGCGTGTCGACCGCTTCCGTGCGATGGGAACCAAGTCCGGCGATGCCTCGGTTGCTCTCCTTGAGTTCTTCGAGCGGTTCGACGAGGAGAAATATGGCAGTGATGGCGGGCCGCTGCACGATCCGAATGTGATCGCCTATCTGCTGAAGCCGGAGCTCTATGGCGGCAGGCATTGCAATGTAACGGTTGACACCACCAATGAACTGACCCTCGGCATGACCGTGGTTGACTGGTGGGGCGTCACCGACCGTCCAAGGAATGCCTTCTATATTCGCGATGTGGACGATGAAGCGTTCTTTGATCTGCTCATCGAGCGTGTGGCGCGACTGCGTTGATCTGCGTGGTCCGGTGAGACGCAACACCGGACCTATCCCCTTGTTGCATCACGAAAAGGTGAGCCTGCGTAAACCATCGATCAGTAATTTTCAGACAAGATCACCCCAAGAGAGTAGTGTCCGATCGGCGGACAGCAGGAAAACTTGGGGGTTACTATGCTGACACGGCGTGTTGTTCTGACAGGTCTTCTTGCAGCGGGGCTGGCGCCGCAGGCTGCACTGGCGATGCCAAAGAAGAAACCTTTCGTCATCGATCCGATATTTCAGCCGCAATATGTTTCGTTCGATTCATCCTATTCCGCCGGGACTGTCGTAATCGATCCACGCGGCCGGTTTCTCTACCTGATCGAGGATGAGTTAACGGCGCTGCGCTACGGTGTTGGCGTCGGGCGCGCGGGCCGCGCCTTCCATGGCGCCGCCAAAATCGGCCGCAAGGAAAAATGGCCGCGTTGGATGCCGACCAAGAACATGATCCGGCGCCAGCCGGAGAAATATGCGCGCTATGCTGATGGCGTTGCGGGTGGGCGGGGCAATCCACTGGGTGCCCGCGCGCTTTATCTTTACCGCAATGGCCGCGACACCTACTATCGCATTCATGGGACGACCGAGCCCTGGAGTATCGGACGCGCGGTATCCAATGGCTGCATCCGCATGGTCAATGAACATGTCGTGGATCTCTACGCCCGCGTGCCGCTCGGGGCACGCGTCGTTGTGATCTAGGGTCAGGAGCAGGTTAACAGGTCCTGACCCTAGGCCGCGACGCTGTCGCGCTGCGTATCCGGCGCGAGCGTAATTTCGAGGCCGTTCAGTTCCTCGGTCATGATCAGCTGGCAGGAAAGCCGGGAATTGTCCTCGACGTGAAAGGTCACGTCGAGCTGGTCGATTTCCTCGTCCTGCGGCCCGTAGAGCTTTTCCGTCCAATCCTGATCGACATAGACATGGCAAGTACCGCAGGCGCACGCGCCGCCGCACTCAGCTTTGATGTCGAGGCCCCAATCGCGAATGACCTCCATGACGCGGAAACCCTCGAGGGCTTCCAGCGTATGGCGTTTGCCGTGCTGATCGGTGACGTTTATGTAGAGGGATTCTGATCTCATCAGGTTGTACCTATGCCGCCTTCAGTTTCTTCTGCAGGGAGGTGGAGGACGTCGTATACTGGAAAATGATCCGTTCGCCAGGGGCGACGATGCGTTTTGCCGCCTGGGACATCAGTGCCGCCTCGTGGAAGCCGGACAGGATCAGCTTCAGCTTGCCAGGATAGGTATTGATATCGCCGATGGCGAAAATTCCAGGCTCCGACGTTTCGAATTTCTCGGTGTCCACCGCGATCAGGTTCTGATCGAGATTGAGACCCCAATCGGCGATCGGTCCGAGCTTCATGGTCAGGCCGAAGAACGGCAGCAAGCGACCGGCTTCAAGCACTTCCTCGCCTTCCGCGCCCTTTAGGATGACCTTGGACAATTGCCCGTCTGCGCCTTCGAGACTGCCGACCTGGCCCATGCGGAACTTGACACGGCCTTCCTTTTCCAGCGCCCACATCTTGTTGACGCTATCGGGCGCCGCGCGAAATTCCGGACGACGATGAACGAGCGTGACAGACTTTGCCACCGGCTCCAGATTGAGCGTCCAGTCGAGTGCCGAATCGCCGCCGCCGACAATCACCACATCATGGCCGTGGAAGGCTTCGATCTTGCGCACGGCGTAGTGGACGCTGGTGCCCTCATAGAGTTCGATTTCCGGTACGGGAGGACGCTTCGGCTGGAAGGAACCACCGCCTGCGGCGATAACAATGACCTTCGTGATGAACACTTCATCCGCATCGGTCTCGACGCGAAAACGACCGTCTTCAAGCTTCTCAAGCGCGGTAACCATCGTCGAGAAATGGAACTGCGGATCGAATGGCGCAATCTGCTTCAGGAGATTGTCCGTCAGGGCCTGACCGGTGACCTCTGGGAGGCCCGGAATATCGTAGATCGGCTTTTCGGGATAAAGTTCGGCGCACTGGCCGCCGGGACGGTCGAGAATATCGATTACATGCGCGCGCAGATCGAGCAGGCCGAGTTCGAAAACGGCAAAGAGGCCCACCGGGCCGGCGCCAACAATAACCACGTCTGTTTCAATAATATCGGACATATGGTGCTTTCCAGTAAATGTCGTGAAGTCTTAAGAGGGATCAGGCTCCCGGAACACGGCGCCAGCTATAGGTTCCGGGCGTTGTGTGCGAGCCCCTGCCGGGCTGGTAATAGACCGGCGTATCGTGCAAATTATGGTCGGCAAGCCGGGTCAGCGTCACCGCATGGGTAACCTTCAGCGTGTCGAAGCCGGTCCGCAGCATATAGGCTACCTGGTCGATCAAAACATCACCCACCGCGCGCAATTCTCCCTTGAACTGGTGCTGGCTCTTGAGCATTTCGGCTTTCGAATAGGACCGGCCATCGTTGAACGCGGGAAACTGCAAAGCAATTACCGGAATTGTATCCAGCAATGGCAGAAGCGGCTCGATGCTTTCGCCTGGGGCCACCGCAACGCCAATCTTGCGATTGGTGGCGTTACGAACATCTTCTTCCAGACCCAGCCATACGGCGAGCGGCAGGATGACGGCCGGCGCATCGCCAGCCTCTTCCAGCGTCTCGGCTGTGATATAGGGGTCCTCGCGGAACCCTTCGCGGCCCCAGAGTTCTCCGGAAGGCTTTTCGGAAATGTCGCTCATAAATTCGAATCCGTCAGAGAAATATTGCTCAATTGATCAGTAAGGCCCGTGAGGTGAATGCCGCATTCGGTCTTATCCGTACCTGCCCAGCGGCCGGCGCGGTCATCCTCACCTTCCTTGACCGGCTGCGTGCACGGCATGCAGCCGATCGACCGGTAGCCTTCGGCAACCAGCGGATGTGGCGGCAGTTCATGCGCGGTCATATAGGCCTTGAGATCGGTCGAGGTCCAGTGGGCCAGCGGATTGATTCGAACACGCTCGCCCACAGACTCGAACACCGGCAAAGCCGTACGGGTCGAGGCCTGGAACTGCTTGCGTCCAGTCATCCACGCCCGGTAAGGCGCGACGGCGCGCGCCATCGGTTCGACCTTGCGGATATAGCAGCAGCGGTCCTTGTTGGTCATCGACAGCGCGCCGAACGGATCCTCCTCCTTCAGGCTCTGCTTCAGCGGATGGATATCATGCACATCCGTCAGACCAAGATCGCCGACGAGCTGGTCGCGATAGCGCAGGGTCGCCGGAAAATGCTTGCCGGTCTCGAGAAATAGTACGGGCGTCGCACGGTCTACCTGCGCGATCATGTGCAGCAGGACCGACGATTCCGCCCCGAACGAGGAAACCACGGCGATTTCCTCGTTGAACAGGTGGCCGATAACAAGCTCGATCACATCCAATGGTTCGAGATTGCCGTAACGGGCTTCGAGCGCGCGCGCCTCGTCCGCTACGGTTTTCTCGTTGAACTCAAGCAGCATTTGCAGCCTCGCTATAGAGCGCATCCTTGAACGGTGCAGCGCCCACACGCCGGTAGGTGGCAAGGAAGGTTTCTTCCTTGTCGGTGCGGATTTCGAGATAGCGGTCAACGATGGTTTCGACTGCATCAACAATCTCTTCCGAGGAGAAACCGCGCCCGGTGATGTCACCGACGGTGCAGATTTCATCACCGGAACCGCCGAGCGAGATCTGGTAAAGTTCCTCGCCCTTCTTCTCAACGCCGAGAATGCCGATATGGCCGACATGGTGATGTCCGCAGGCATTGATGCAGCCGGAAATCTTGATCTTGAGCTCACCAATATCCGCCTGACGTTCCGGCTTGCCGAAGCGTTCCGAGATACGCTGAGCCACCGGGATCGACCGCGCGTTGGCAAGTGCGCAATAATCAAGGCCGGGGCAGGCGATGATATCGGTGATCAATCCGGCATTCGCCGTTGCGAGGCCGTCGGTCAACAATAGGTCATAGACGATGCGCAGATCGGCTATCGCCACATGCGGCAGGACCAGGTTCTGCTCATGGCTGACGCGGATCTCGTCTTGCGAGAATTTCTCGGCGATATCGGCAACCAGGTCCATCTGCGCATCGGTTGCATCGCCAGGGATGCCGCCAATCGGCTTCAGCGAAATGGTAACGACGCCGTAATCCGGGTTCTTGTGCGGCGTCACATTCTGGTCGACCCACGTGGAGAAGGCGTGATCAGCCTTGCGCGCAGCTGCAAGCCCGGACCAGCCTTCCGGGCGCTGCGGAAGGCTTGGCGGCGCGAAATAGCTGTCGATGGCGTCGACATCCTTTTGCGGCAGCTTCAGGTCGGTTTCCTTCAGCACGCGCCATTCGGCTTCAACCTGACGTGTCAGTTCTTCCGTGCCGGTTTCGTGCACGAGGATCTTGATGCGCGCCTTGTACTTGTTGTCGCGGCGGCCATTAAGATTGTACACGCGCATGATCGCCGTCGTGTAGGACAGCAAATCCTCGACAGGGAGAAAATCGCGAATCTTCTTGGCAACCATCGGCGTGCGGCCCTGGCCACCGCCGACATAGACGGCAAAGCCGAGCTCGCCCGCCTTGTTCTTCTTCAGATGCAGGCCGATATCGTGCACCTGAATGGCAGCACGATCACGCTCGGCGCCGGTCACGGCAATCTTGAACTTGCGCGGCAGATAGGAAAATTCCGGGTGCATCGACGACCACTGGCGCAGGATTTCCGCGTAGGGGCGCGGATCGGCGACCTCGTCTGCCGCAGCACCGGCGAAATGATCGGCGGTCACGTTGCGTATGCAATTGCCGGAGGTTTGCAGCGCGTGCATCTCGACCGACGCCAGTTCGTCGAGGACCTTTGGCATATCCTTCAGCGCCGGCCAGTTGTACTGCAGGTTCTGGCGCGTGGTGAAATGGCCATAACCGCGATCATAGTGGCGGGCAATATGGGCGAGTTTGCGCATCTGCCGGCTGGAGAGCGTGCCGTAGGGAATGGCGACGCGCAGCATATAGGCATGCAGCTGCAGATAGACACCGTTCATCAACCGCAAGGGGCGGAACTGGTCTTCCGTCAATTCGCCGGCAAGACGGCGCTCGACCTGATCCTTGAACTGTTCAACGCGGGCAGAAACAAACGCGTGATCAAACTCATCGTAACGATACATTCTGTGCAGGCCTTTTAGAACTAAGCGGCGGTTGCTTTGGGCTTTTCAGCCTGCTTGCCGAGATCAAGACGGATGGTGGGGCCGAACTGGCGGATACGCTCGCGCAAGCGCAGCGGATAAAGGTTTGTGCCGCGCTCTTCAACATCGATCACGTTGACGTCGATCACGAGGTTCGACTTGATCGCGGCCTTTCCGGCTTCTTCGAGGGCGCTCACCGCTTCGGCATGACGTGCAATCAGTGCTCCGTCGATGTGCTCCAGCCATTCGCCATTGGCACCAAGCCATACGGCTTCACCATCGGTCAGGCGGTTTGCGGTGAGAACTTTGACACTCATGATCGTGATCCTTCGCGTTCAGGCAGCATTGGTTTCAAGGTGGCGCAGTGCCACGGAATTCCTGTTCTGGGCAGCAAGCGGCTCGGCCTTGTCGATGGCAGCACCGGCGACAGCGTCGCCAATGACGACCATGACTGGACCGTCGAGATCGCTGCGATCTTCCAGCGCCGGCAGATCATTAAGCGTGCCGTGGAACATGCGCCGTTCGGGCCGGCCGGCATTCTCGATCACGGCAACGCCGGTATCGGCATGAAGTCCAGCCTGCATCAGCCGCTCGGCTACGGAAGCGGCAACGCTGCGGCCCATATAGACGGCGATCGTTGCACCGGAGATGGCGAGGCGCGCCCAGTCAGGCAGCACTTCGCCTGCCATGTCATGACCCGTGGTGAAGACAAGAGACGATGCGACCCCACGCAGGGTCAGCGGCAATTGCATGTCGGCGGCAGCGGCAAAGGCCGAGGTGATGCCGGGAACGATCTCAAAGGAGATGCCGGCATCGCGCAGCGCAGCCATTTCCTCGCCGGCGCGGCCATAGACCAGCGGATCGCCAGACTTGAGGCGCACAACACGCTTGCCTTCGCGGCCAAGCAAGACGAGCAGATCGTTGATCTCGCTCTGGCTCTTGGAGTGGCAGCCTTTGCGCTTGCCGACGGAAAGACGGGTCGCATCGCGGCGGCCCATGGCAACGACGGTTTCCGGCACCAGTGCATCATAGACGATGACATCAGCCTCCATGAGGACGCGGTGGGCGCGCAATGTCAGAAGGTCTACTGCGCCAGGACCGGCACCGACCAGCCAAACGTAGCCGTTCGGTTCATTCTGGTGTTCCAGGATAGCGGCTGCGGCCCGATGCGCGCCGGTAAAATCATTGTTGTAGACATTGCTGGCGACATCGCCGGAAAAGAACGAGCGCCAGAACAGGCGGCGCGGCAGACCCTTCTTCACCAGCTTCTCGACCACCGGACGATAGGCATTGGCAAGACGCGCCAGATCGCCAAGGCGGGGCGAGAAAGCGGCGTCGATCCGCGCCCGGATCATCTGAGTGAGGACGGGGCCCGTACCTTCCGAACCGATAGCGATGGCCAGTGGTGCGCGATTGACAATGGCAGGGGTGAAAAAATCGCATAGGTCGGGACGGTCGACGACATTGACCGGAATTGCCTGACGGCGCGCTTCATCGGCAATCATCCTGTCCTGGTCTTCGTCACCAGTGGCGACGAAGACCAGTTTTGCGCCGATCAGATGCTTGGGAGCAAATTTTTCTGCGATATGTTCATAGTCGCCATTCCGGAGGAAGTCGGCCAATTCCTGTTCAGGCTCTTCGGCAACAACACGGATCGTTGCATTGGTTTGGCCTAAAAGGCGTGCCTTGTTCAGCGCTTCCTCGCCATTGCCGATAACCACAAGCACTTCATTGCGCACGCGGAAAAAGGCTGGAAAGACAGATAGCTGATCGGCAGGCATGGACATGAATAATACAATCCCGATGGTTCAGGGGATTATCCATGATCCGGCATAGCTTTATAAGGAACAGAAGTGCGCTGAATCCCGGGCAATAGCATGGAATTTCTGAAAAAGCGGAAGCAAGCGGATTCTCTTTCTATGAGATGCCAAGAGACGCACGTCCTGCCATCGCCCCTTGAGGCAAAGTGAGACATGCTCGATCATCCGCTTCTGGCCGAACAAGCGGCCGATCCAATACACGACCACTCTTATCGGGTTAATTGAGAAATGCAAGCTTTTTTCTTGATACTAATGTCGGATCGAAAATAACTCGTTCGTTCTATAATGGTGACCTGTGAACAATGAGGAGACGTTCAATGCGCATGATCTTCGTGAACCTGCCTGTTAAAAAGATTGAGGCTACGAAAGCGTTCTTTGCCGCCCTTGGTTTCAGCTTCAATCCCGATTTTTCCGACGACAAGACTGCCTGCATGATCATCGAGGAAAACATTTATGCCATGCTCCTTGAAGAGGACCGTTTCCGCGAGTTCATCAATAATGATATCAGCGACGCCACCAAGGCACAGGAAGTACTGGTTGCGCTATCAGCCGGAAGCCGAGCTGAAGTCGACGATATTCTTGCCAAGGCTCTCGCTGCCGGTGCAAAGCCGTGGAAGCCAATTATGGATCTGGGCTTTATGTATGGATGCAGCTTCCAGGACATTGATGGACATGTCTGGGAGGTAATGCACATGGACCAGCCTGCACAGTAATTTTCGGGAACAGATTGCTGCCCTCGTCGCTGTCGCGAGGGCAGTTTTGTTTCCAGCCTACCAAATACCGGGAATGAGGTGGAATTTCACCTTTTGACAATAGGCGCTGTAACCGCTGAGATTTGCTTTCAGATAGCGCTCTTCGTCAAGCAGTCGAACAGCCAGTACAAATACCAGTGCGATTGCAAACGGCAGAGCCCATAGCGAACCGAGTGCAAGCGGCGTCGCCAGGAAAAACACCACGCAGCCGAAATACATCGGGTGCCGCACCAAGGAATAGGGGCCGGTCGAGATAACGTTCTGGCCGGATTTGACTTCGATGATGCTCGATGCATGGCCATTTCCCGGAGCGCCAGGAAAATGATCCAGAATCCGACAACCACAGGAATATCCGCGAGTATCACTGTCCACACCGGCAAGGGCAGGCCGGTGAAATGCCGCTCTATGCCGGGTACCACAAACATCAAACCACCCACGACGCTGGCAACACCTTGAATCCACTTCTGTGATTTCTCGCGTTCAGCGCCCGCACCCGCTTTTTGCCTGCTGGCAACAAGGGCGGGATCGTGTTTGAGAAAATAGAGTGTGACCCACAGCGCGCAGCTACCAAAGACCACAAGATAGAGCCAGCCCTGCCAGAAATACGGCGTCAACGCCGGAACGTGGATCAACAGCGCCAATACCAGCCACGCCTTAATGTTGCCCGCAAGCGCGGATTTTCGCAGATTTTCGAGGTTGGGTTCTTGCGCACTCACAAGTTTTTCCTCCTCAGCTTGTAAAGACTGGGGGCACGTGTACTGGTGAGCGCCAGGGCAGGATAGCAACAAGATCGAAGCGCGAGGAATGTCTCGCATGATCCGGCTGGCGGGCGAGCCACTGGTCAGCCGCCGTCTCGATCCGGCGCATAGTCAGGGCATTGACCGAGTCCATCGCCTGGTCGAGCGTTGCCCGCGCCTTGACCTCGACAATGACGACGACATCGCCCCGCCGTGCGATCAGGTCGATTTCGCCCAGTCTGGTCCGTTATCGGCGACCGATAATGCGGTAGCCTTTCAACATAAGGGCGAGGGCAGCAAGGCGTTCGGCGGAATGGCCGCGACGGCAGGCCTTTGTGTCGCTTGCCCGCTTCGCTCATTTCATTGCCAGGAGCC
>NZ_JBBNAN010000536.1:0-3180 GCF_037994405.1 Phyllobacterium sp. | reverse complement strand
TTTTCCGCTCTCAGAAATCTTTTCGTCCCGCCGAGCACCAAACACTCAGCAATCGCCATCCGCATTCACCGCATCAGAGCGATGGCGGAATGGAACGCCGTGACTGGAATGCTTGCCTGAATTTGCTCATGCAGCTCAATGCTGGCGTTTTTTCAAATAACGTGACAACGCCGGCGGTCGGTCTAAACGGAGCCAATTCGACATGCCATTGCGGATCATTTCAGTTCCGCTTCATCCCGGCATAATCTTGCCCTCAGTCACCGCTGCTAAAATCCTCGTGTATTCTATGAAGAGGTCTTTGCACCACAGGTATGTGAAATGCTTCTTCGTTTGTCCGCCGGCAACTGGGTTGTATTGCTACCACGGTAGCTGTCGCGTTGTGGGCTGTTTGGCTCTGACATGCCAATTCCCCTCAGTGAAAGGTTTCGCAACGTCATTCAATGTCATGAATTCGACTCGAGGTGTTGAGTCTCCCAACAGAAGGTAACGGAAAATGAATGCCGACGAACAGAAACTCCTCAGTGAGCTCTTCGATCGCACCAAGCAAGCCGCAGACGCTCGGCGCGATCCCGAGGCTGAACGCTTCATCGTTGATCAAGTCAAGGCTCAGCCCTCGGCTCCCTATCTTTTGGCCCAGGCCGTGATCGTTCAGGAACAGGCGCTGAATGCCTGCCACGAGCGCATTCAGGCCCTCAAGGCCAAAGTGGCAGATTTGGAAGGCTCAGGGCCCGCACAGGGGCAATCGGGTAGTTTGTTGGGCTCGATCTTCGGCAGCTCGCGCAGTGGCCCGCCTTCATCTGCACCTCAGATGGGTCGACCAAGCGGGCCATGGGGCCCGGGAACGACCCTTCAAGACGTATCTGTGCCACAAGGCGTGCCCCCGCAGCGCGGACCTTGGGCTGTGGCACCGCAGCAGGCACAGCCTCAGGCAGGCAGTTTCCTGCAAGGCGCGCTGAGCACGGCGGCCGGCGTCGCTGGTGGCGCGCTTATGTTCGAAGGCATCAAGAATATGCTAGGTAGTCACTCGATGTTTGGTGGCTCGGGTTTTGGAATCGACAGCGCGCAGCAGGGCTCCACCGGCGAAACAATCGTCAATAATTACTACACCGACGACAAGGACAACGATGCCCAAAATGCCGATGCCGAGACCGATAGCTACGATGATGCGTCGGATTCTTCTTCTGACGCTGGTGATGATGATGACAGCTCATCCTGAGCGGGGAGTCAGTCTGATTTCGCCGCCAATCTTGGTTGTCTAATCGCGTTGCTTTGGTCAGGGTGGTTTGGGCATTCGGCATCTTCACCGTGTTGCAGAACAAGAAACGCGGCGTAAATTGATTGGTTGGATCGGGCCTCAGCGGCCATGTTTTCTTCAGAGCCGTCCAGTGCCGGGAGCAGGGTTGGCTCTCCCGCGCCGCTGCGAGCAGCTGGCGACCAAGATCGGCCACACGCTTGCGTATGTCGTGCCACGCATCAAGCAAGGGCAAAATGATCTGTGCCAGAGAGGTCTGCCTCTCCAGAAGCTCTCGAACATGGGTATCAAACACCCGACCTGTGCCTTTGGGTACGATAAGGCCAAACGTCTTCATGACACCCGGATCTGATTGCCAAGTTGTGTTGAGATGTTCAGGAGCTGATTGCGGGCCGCCACCAACGCGCGGATCATCATAGCGTCAAACGACTTGACTCGAACCGCTTTGTAAAAGCCGGCTTCAGCGAGCTGAGCCAGACCATCCGCATCATTGGCATCGGTCTTGTTGAGTGTCTCGTCCAATACCTTTTGCGCGTGCCGCGCTTCAATGCAGATCGCCGGAGCCCCCTCGGTCGTCAGCGCATGATAGAACCACGTCGACAGCGGCCCCGTCTCGAATACGACGCGCCTGGCGTGCGGCGCGTGCTTGCGGATCATCTGCGCCAGAAGCTTCGGATCCGAAGGACACTTCCCCCGCCAGATCCGCTTCCCGTCCTCTCGAATCGAGATCGCCGTATCTTTCAATGAAACATCAAGCCCGATATATTGGTCCATGGTTGCTCTCCGTTCGATGCTTGGGCCCGGTTCCAATCGTGAGCCCGTTTTCCCATCTTATCGGGGGCAATCACCCCCGCCAGCCATCATCTTAGAGAAATGGCCTGGGACGATCGCGCCGCGATTACCCCATGTTTAAGGGGCATTTCACACGTTAGGCCGCCGTAGGGCGTTACGGGGCCGGCGGTGTTATCCTCATTTTGCTGCATGGACTTTTGCCGGGTTTGTTTTCCTTGCGACCGATTGAACTGGATCGCCATCGGGCGATACTAGGGAATGATCGCACGGCGCTTGAGGGCTCGCTCCCGGCCCAGCAGACAGAGGTCGCCATCGGTTGCGCCGTTCTCAACCGCATGCTCGCCTATGCACGCGCGAAGTCCGTTCGGTGCAAGGCGAAGACGCAATGACGAGCGCCATCATAGTCTCAATTGTGGCCAACAACGGATCCATGCACCAACGCCTGCCCCGTGTTATCACACCGCCTTTGCAATACAGATCGCGATCGTAATTGCGGTCCTCAACATCAGGCTGCTGTTCGATTCGTCATCGGCTGAGCCACCTGACATTCCTGCTGCCGCCTGCTAAGAGACCAGTAACAGCAGGAGCCGGCATTGAAAATAGCAGTCATCGCAGACATCCATGGAAACGTCATGGCGCTCGACGCCGTCCTGAATGATCTTGAGCAACGCGGCGGAGCAGACCTCATCGTCAATCTCGGCGACTGCGTTTCCGGTCCTCTCTGGCCGCGTGAAACTTTCGAACGCCTTGAGGAGCTTGCCGCACCCACTGTGCGCGGCAATCATGATCGCCGCGTTGCCGAGGACGTGACAGACGAAACGTGGCCGTCCGACCGTTTCGCCCATGAGCGACTGACGGCCGCGCAACGAGACGTACTCGCCGCCCTGCCCCTCCAGTTGGAAATCGCGCCATCGGTACTAGCCTTCCACGCAAGGCCCGATCATGACGAGCGCTATCTTGCCGACGCCATCGTCGATGGTCATCTCGTGCGCGCATCGCTGGTGGCGACCGAGAAAAGGCTCGGCAAGCTCGACCCCGCTTTCAGGCTGCTGCTCTGCGGCCACAGCCATCGCCCCGAACTTCTGCGGCTTTCAGACGGCCGGGTGATCTTCAATCCCGGAAGCGTCGGCGAGCCC
>NZ_JBBNAN010000535.1:0-17509 GCF_037994405.1 Phyllobacterium sp. | reverse complement strand
AGCTGAGAACCGCACGCTCGAGGGTCTTGGCATCCATCCGCAGACCATCGAAACAATCCTTCCATCCTATCTCTGGCGCTTCCGCGTTCACGGCCAATATTCCGGCCAAACGCCTGTCTGAGCCACCTTTTCCGTTCTTACCCTTTCCCTTGTGGTAGGGAGGCTGCGTAGCTGCAGGAAGGGGTCTTTTGAAATGCTCAATCTTGCGCTGCGGCATCGTTTTAGCGCTGCAAGAGCCCCCTCCCCGGACCTTTGGTCCGACCCTGCCCACAAGGGGGAGGGTAAGGCGCGCTGCATCACCGCATCAGGATCAACGCGACCAGCCCCAGCGTGCCCACGACCAGCCGCCACCAGGCGAAGAGGCCGAAGCCGTGGCGCGAGACATAATCGAGCAGATAGCGCACGACGAATACGCCGGAGATAAACGCCGCAACGAAGCCGATGCCGATCAGCGAGGCGTCATCGAAGGTCAGCGCATGGCGGTTCTTGAACAGATCATAGGCGAAAGCGCCGGTCATGGTCGGCATGGCCAGGAAGAATGAGAATTCAGCGGCAGAACGTTTGTCCGTTCCAAGCAGAAGTGCGCCAACAATCGTTGCACCGGAGCGGGACGTGCCTGGGATCATGGCGAAACACTGGATCAGGCCGATCTTGAAGCACAATGACAGCGGGTAATCCATGACATTGGAATAGCGCGGCTTCAATTCCAGCCGGTCGACCCAGAGCAGGATCAGCCCGCCGATAATCAGCATCACGCAGATCAGCATCGGCGATTCGAATAGCACGGTCTTGATGATGTCGTGGGCCAGAATGCCAATGACCACCGCGGGCAGGAAAGCGATAAGGATGCCAGCAACAAAACGGCGCGTCTTTGGGTCGCTCGGCAGATCGCGCGCGATCTTCAGAAGACGGCTGAAATAGACCGTGAGGATCGCGAGGATCGCCCCAAGCTGGATCAAAACCTCAAAGGTCTTGCCGTTCGATTCGAAGCCAAGAAAGTGCCCGGCTAGCAGCAGATGGCCGGTGGACGAAACCGGTATAAACTCTGTTAACCCTTCCAGCAATCCGAGGAAAAGGGCTTCGACAATCGTCTGTGATTCCATGATTATCGCTTTCGTGCTGCCGACCAGGACGGGTAACCGGCTGTTGGTGAAATCGTGTTTACTTGTCTCATGCTACGGTTGCGCCTATAGGTTTGGCGCAGACGCGAGGGCTGCCGAGGAATACGACGGCGCCGAATAAAATACCAGTTTGAAAGAATTACAAATCTGCCATGTTGACGCTCTTCCATCACCCCATGTCCACCGGTTCGCGCTATGCCCGGCTCATCCTCAATGAATATGATATTGAAGTGGAACTGATCGAGGAGAACAGCTGGGCCAGGCGCAAAGAATTCTTGGCACTCAATCCGGCGGGCACGCTTCCGGTCCTTCTGGCGGAAGGTGACGTGCCGGTTTCCGGCGCCTCCGTGATCGCCGAATATATCGACGAGACGCGCGGTGCACTGAAGCGCAGCCGCCGGCTGTTTCCGGAAGATTCCCTGAGCCGCGCCGAAGTGCGCCGCCTGGTCGACTGGTTCCTCAGCAAATTCGAAAACGAAGTGACACGTCATATGGCGCGCGAGCGCATTTTCAAGCTGCACATGACGCCGGAACAGGGCGGCGGCGCACCGGATTCGACCGCCATCCGTGCCGCCCGCTCCAACATCACCCAGCACATGAAATATATCGACTGGCTGACGGCGACGCGCAACTGGCTGGCTGGACCAACGCCAAGCTATGCCGACATGGCCGCGGGGGCTTCCATCTCGATTCTCGACTATCTCGGCGAGATCAAGTGGGCCGAATACAAAGCCGCGCGCGACTGGTATACGCGCATGAAGTCACGCCCATCATTCCGCCCGCTGCTCGCGGACCGGGTGCGTGGCCTGCCACCATCATCGCATTACGGTGATCTGGACTTTTGATACTCCTTGCGGGAAGAAAGCAAGCGTCGAACCACGCATAGGGTTCATGCAAGATGGTCTCAAACCAACAGCAAAAGCTGAAGCAGTTTATTCTTGAGGAATCACGGGCGGCGGGCTTCGATCTCGTGGCCATTACCCGGCCGGACGCTATCTCATTGGCGGAAGCTCGGCTGCGCCAGTATCTGGCACTCGGCCGTCACGCCAGCATGCAATGGCTGCAGGAGACGGAAGAACGCCGCGCCAACCCGGAGGTACTCTGGCCCGAGGTTCGCTCGATCATCGTGCTCGCCATGAATTACGGGCCCGAAAGTGATCCGTTGGAGATCTTGTCGCAGAAGGACAAAGCGGCGATTTCCGTCTATGCGCAGAACCGTGATTATCACGATATCATCAAGGGCAAACTCAAGGGCGTTGCCAGCCGATTCGCGTCCCGCGCTGCCGGCGAATATCTGAAAGTCTTCGTCGATACGGCACCGGTGATGGAAAAGCCTCTCGCCGAAGCTGCCGGGCTTGGCTGGCAGGGCAAGCACACCAATCTCGTCAGCCGCAGCCATGGCTCCTGGCTGTTTCTCGGCACGATCTTTACCACCGCGGAGCTGCCCGCCGACGAACGTGAGACGGATCATTGCGGCTCGTGCCATGCATGTCTCGACGTCTGTCCGACCAATGCATTCCCCGCGCCCTACCAGCTCGATGCGCGGCGCTGCATCTCCTACCTCACCATCGAGCACAAGGATCCGATTGCACATGAATTCCGCAAGGCCATGGGCAACCGCATCTATGGCTGCGACGATTGCCTGGCGGTCTGCCCGTGGAACAAATTCGCCGCGACGGCGCAGGAGGCGAAGCTGCAGGCGCGCGACGATCTCCGCTCCCCTTCACTCGCATCATTGCTCACGCTCGACGACGCGGCATTCCGCACGCTCTTCTCCGGGTCTCCGATCAAGCGCATCGGCCGCGACCGTTTCATGCGCAACGTGCTGATTGCCTGCGGCAATTCCGGCGCGTCTAATCTGATCGAAGCCGTCCAGACGCATCTCGTCGATCCCTCGCCGTTGGTCCGCGGTGCTGCCGTGTGGGCGCTGAGCGAGCTGATGGACAAAGGCCGATTTGCAGACCTGCAAATACGCCATGCCGCACAGGAGAGTGATGCGGATGTCTTGACCGAATGGCATATTGCTGTGAAGAATCAATCATGAACGTTTTTCTCTTTGGTGCCGGCTATTCGGCACGCGCCTTTGCCAAAGCCATTGCCGGTGAAGCGGACTTCATCGGCGGGACGACGCGCGATAGCGCCAAATTTTCAGGCCTCAAGAAGGATGGCATTACGCCGTTCCTCTTCCACGGAACCCATGCGTCACAGGAGATTGTCGACCAACTCGCCAGTATTACCCATCTCGTTGTCTCGACCTCACCGGGCCAGAGCGGCGATCCGGTGCTTGCGCAGTTCGGGGACACCATCCGCCATGGCATGCCGAAACTGCAATGGATCGGCTATCTGTCCACGGTCGGCGTCTACGGCAATCATGCGGGAGCCTGGGTCGACGAGACGACGCCTTGCCATCCGGTTTCTGCCCGGTCGGGGGAGCGCGTCGAGGCCGAGCGGGGCTGGCAGAAACTGGCGCACGAACGCGATGTCCCTCTCGCCATCCTGAGGCTTGCCGGCATTTACGGGCCCGGTCGCAACGCCTTCGTCAATCTTGCCAATGGTACGGCGCGCCGGCTCAACAAGGCAGGCCAAGTGTTCAACCGCATCCATGTCGATGATATTGCCGGCGCATTGCGTTTCCTGTCCATCCGCAACGAATCGGGCATCTTCAACATAACCGACGACGAACCCGCGCCGCCGCAGGATGTCGTCGCCTACGCCGCCGAACTGATGGGCGTCGAACCGCCTGAAGAATCCGACTTCGAAACGGCGCCGCTGACACCGATGGCGCGCTCCTTCTATGGCGAGAACAAGCGCGTCTCCAATGCCCGGATCAAAAAACTTGGCTATTCCTTCCGCTATCCGGATTATGGAACGGCTTTCGCGGCCATGTGGCGCGACGGGAGCTGGCGTTAGCAACCGCCAGCCTAAAACCGCGTAATCACGTTGATGCCCGTTCCTTCAAACCGGTCCATCGCCATCAAAGCTGCCGGTGCGTCGTCCAGCGCAATCTCTCTGCCAATCAGCTTTTGCGGCTGGAGTTTGCCGGTTTCCAGCATGTCCATCAGCGCCTTGTAGCGGAACGCCTGCATGCCGTGGCTGCCATAGATCTCCAGCTCATGCGCGATAACCTTGTCCATGGGGATGGGCGCATGAGCGTGATCCCCCAGCATCAGCCCCACCTGCACATGGCGGCCGCGGCGGCGCAGGTTGGCGACCGAATTGAAGCAGGTCGATGGGTGACCGAGCGCGTCGATCGAGACATGCGCCCCACCCTTGGTGATCTCCCGGACCGCACCGATGATATCTTGCGTCTGCCCGCCATTGACTGTCGTCACCGCGCCTAATTCGCGGGCGAAGGCCAGCTTCTCCTCGGTCAGATCGACGGCGACCACATTGGCACCCATTGCTGTCGCGATCATGATCGCCGAGAGGCCAACGCCGCCACAGCCATGCACAGCCACCCATTCGCCCGGTTTGACCTTCGCCTGATCGACGATAGCGCGGAACGAGGTGACAAAACGGCAGCCGAGACTGGCGGCAGTAGCGAAGTCGAGCGCTTCCGGCAGGGCGACGAGATTGGTGTCGGCAAAATCGACCGCGACATATTCGGCAAAGGAGCCCCAGGCAGTGAAGCCCGGCTGGAACTGGTTCTCGCACACCTGATGATTGCCGGAATTGCACTCGAAGCAATGGCCGCAACCGCCGACGAAGGGTACGGTGACGCGCTGGCCGACCTTCCATTGGGTGACGTGCCTGCCGATGGCCTGGACGGTTCCAGCGAGCTCATGGCCCGGGACATGCGGCAGGACGATATCGGGATCATGCCCCATCCAGCCATGCCAATCGCTGCGGCAGAGCCCCGTCGCCTCCACTTTGATGACCACACCTGTCGCGGCGGGTGTTGGATCTGCGACGGTCGCAACGCGCGGCGGCTGGCCGAATTGCTCGAAAATGACTGCTTTCATGGTGATGGTCCTATTTCGAATCAGAATGCCCTTCTCAATCACATCTTGCGACTTTTGCGCGAATCTGGCCATCATAAAGCCCCGATCCGGAGCGCAAATCCGCCAGGATCACTTGTGGGGACAACGATCATGACATCGAAAACCCTGTTGCGTTTCGCGCTCGGCGCACTCATTGCGTTCAGCGGTGCCATCGAAGCCATTGCCGAGGATGGCCCTGCCAAACAATTGTTCGGGGTACAAACCTTGCCGACAGTGGGCGCACCGTTGTCGACCGGCTTCTACGCCAAGGGTTGCCTTGCCGGTGGTGTCGCCCTGCCCGAGGATGGTCCGACCTGGCAGGTGATGCGCCTGTCGCGCAACCGCCGCTGGGGCCATCCGCACATGATCGGACTGATCGAAAAGCTGTCGCGCGATGCCGCCGCCAAGGATGGCTGGCCCGGGCTGCTGGTCGGCGACATATCGCAACCGCGTGGCGGCCCGATGATCACCGGCCATGCCTCGCATCAGGTCGGCCTTGACGCCGATATCTGGTTGACACCCATGCCAAAGCGCCGCTTCACCGCCGACGAGCGGGAAAAGGTCGAAGCAACATCGATGCTCAAGGGCGACACGCTGTTCGTCGACCCCAAGAAATGGACGCCTTCGCGCACAGCACTCTTGAGGACGGCCGCCAGCTATCCGGAAGTGGAACGTATTTTTGTTCACCCCGGCATAAAGAAACAGCTTTGTGATACGGTTCAGGGCGATCGCAGCTGGCTAGCCAAAGTCCGTCCCTATTGGGGTCATTATTATCATTTCCATATCCGCATCAAATGCCAACCCGGGTCTCCGAATTGCAAGTCGCAGGAGCCGACAGGCAGCGATGACGGCTGCGGCAAGCCCCTTGCCTGGTGGTTTACCGACGAGCCGTGGAGGAAGGCCCCGCCCCCGGCAAAACCGGTGAAGCCCAAGATCATGATGGTTTCGGACTTGCCGAAACAATGCGCGCGGATCCTGCAAGCGCCGAGTCCGAATTCGATCGCCGAAGTGACCTACGGAATGGGCACGAAAGTCGCGGCACCGGCTGCAACCGCAGCCCCTGCGGCCGCTTTTGCTCCGGACGACGAGCAGATTCCTGATGACATTGCGGTGCCCAGGCAGAGCCCATAGCGGCGGCCTTCGGTCTTTTTTGTCTGCGGCCTTTTCATGCTGTCATGAATTGAGTATAGGGTTTCAATCGATTTAGGGCCTGAACCCGAAACAGAGTTTTTATGACACAGCCATTTCGCCTCGCGCTGATTGCCCATGACCAGAAAAAGGACGACATGGTGGCGTTTGCGCGCAATTATGAACGCCTGCTGGCCCCGTGTGATATTGTTGCGACCGGCACAACGGGTGGATTGATCCAGGCGGCATGTCCTTCGTTGAAGATCACCCGCGTCAAGAGCGGCCCGCTCGGGGGCGACCAGCAGATTGGCGCATTGATTGCCGAAGGCAGGATCGACGGGCTGATATTCTTTGTCGACCCGTTATCGCCGCTGCCGCATGATGTGGACGTCAAGGCGCTTATGCGGCTCGCGAGCGTCTACGATATTCCGATGGCACTGAATCGGGCAACCGCCGAGGTTCTGGTGCAAAAGCGAGGTTTGCTGCGCGATGACGCGGCTGAGAATACACTGACTGCGCCGCGTGTTCTCTCGGATACGCAAAGGTCGCAGTAACATTTGAAAGACAGGAAGCGACAATGGTGACACAGGCAGATACCGACCACATCATGAAATTTCCGATTCTGGTCGGCGACATCGGCGGCACCAATGCGCGCTTCGCCATTCTGGTCGACGCCTATGCGGAGCCGAAGGAATTCCCGATCATCCAGACGGCGGATTTTCCGACCATCGATGAGGCGATCCAGAACGCCATCCTCGACCATACCTCTATCCAGCCGCGCTCGGCAGTGCTGGCGATTGCGGGGCCGGTCGAAGGCGACGAGATCGACCTGACCAACTGCGCCTGGGTGGTCAAACCGCACCAGATGATGGAAACGCTTGGCCTCAGGGATATCACGGTGCTCAATGATTTCGAGGCGCAGGCGCTCGCCGTCGTCTCGCTCGAACCGAAACATCTCGAAAAGCTCGGCGGTGGCGCGGGCGACCCCCATGGCAGCCGCGCCGTCCTCGGACCCGGCACCGGCCTTGGTGTCGCCGGGATGGTGCGTGCGCGCAACAGCTGGGTCCCCGTACCCGGCGAAGGCGGCCATGTGGACATGGGGCCCCGTACCGCCCGTGATCTCGAAATCTTCCCGCATCTTGAACATATCGAGGGCCGGATTTCCGGCGAACAGCTGCTGTGTGGCCGCGGGCTGCAGAACATCTATCGCGCCATCTGCAAGGTAAATGGTACCGAGGCCATCCTGCAGACGCCTGCCGAAATCACCGCCGCGGGCCTTTCCGGCGAATCAGCCGAGGCAAAGGAGACGCTGGCGCTTTTTGTCGTCTATCTCGGACGCCTGGCTGGCGACTTTGCCCTGACCTTCATGGCGCGCGGCGGCGTGTATCTCGCTGGCGGCATCGTCCAGAAGATCGTTGCCCCGCTGAAGGACCCGTCTTTCCGTCAGGCTTTCGAAGATAAGGCGCCGCACGGCGAAATCCTGCGCGAAACGCCGGTCTATATCATCACCCATCCGCTGGCGGCACTGAGCGGCCTCTCGGCCTTCTCGCGTACACCCACCCGCTTCGGTGTTTCGACTGAAGGACGCCGCTGGCGCCGGGATTGAATGTCTTGATACCGGTCGTCGTGACGGTTTGCGATCTGGGCGAAGCAGTGGGCACAACAGCAACACCCCCGCCTCCATTCAGAACTACCGACCAAAACCGATAGGCAAGGCGGACCAATAAGGCTATAGGGACAATTCGAGCGGCATGGATAACGCCCTTGCCGAGATGTTCTTGTACCAGCGAGTTGCCGCCTGTCATGAGTGGTCAGACAAAGAAGAAAAAGATCGATCCGACGGAGGCGATGCGCGTTATCCGCAGGGTATTGAACGAAAATCTGCGGCAACATCGCAGCTCCTATGCGATTGCCATTCCGGCGATGCTGGCCGTGGCCGGAACGACCACATTCGTTGCTGTCATATTCAAAGACGTCATCAATGGTATCTACTATGAACGGCGTGCGGATTTGATCCTGAAGATCAGTCTTGCCGTCCTTGTCGCGTTCATCATCCGCGGCATAGCCACCTACGTGCAATCGGTGATGATGGCTAAGATTGGCAACAACATCGTCGCCCGGTACCAGCAGAAGATTTTCGATCATCTGATGAGGCTCGGCCTCGACTTTTACCACGATAACCGATCGGCCCAGCTTGCAGCTCGGATAAACCAAAATGTCGCTGGCGTTCGCGAACTTCTCGACATTGTCGTCACCACAGTAGGCAAAGACATACCGACGCTCCTGTCGCTCATCGGCGGAATGATCTACCTCGACCCTGTCCTGTCGCTCTTTGCCTTGCTCGTCGGACCGCCCGTGATCTTGGCGGTTCGTTATCTGACCAAGCGGTTGCGCAGCATTCACCGCGAGTCTGTCGCGCTGAATTCGCATTTGCTCGGCGCCATGCAGGAAGCAACGCAAGGCATCGCGATCGTCAAGGCCTTCACCATGGAAGATCAGTTGCGCTTGAAAATTAGTGAGCTGATCCGGCGCGCCGAGGAGCGGGCAAACAAGATCGCGCGGGTTTCGGAGCGCATAACGCCATTTACCGAGTTGATCGCCGGTGTCGCGATCGCTTCGATGATCGCATATACCGGCTACCGCGCCGTCAACAACGTTGCTCCGCCCGGCGCCATGTTCGGCTTCATGACCGCCATGCTGCTCGCCTACGACCCCGTACGCCGGCTGGCGCGCGTGCAGGTCGGGCTCGAACGCTCCCTGGTCAATACGCGCATGGTCTACGAGATTCTCGATATCGAGCCACGTCAGGCAGACAGTATTGGCGCGGTACCTATCACGGTCCCAAATGGCGAGGTACGGTTCGAAAGAGTTTCGTTCAGTTACAGCAGTGGCATCCCAATATTGCACGGTATCAGTTTCACCGCCGAGGCCGGCAAGACGACGGCCATCATCGGTGCTTCCGGCGCCGGCAAGTCGACATTGTTTGGCCTCGTTGAAAGGTTCTATGATATCGATGCCGGGCGCATCCTCATCGACGGGCAGGACATTGCCTATGTCAGCAAGCGTTCGCTGCGTCAGTCGATCGCCTATGTCTCGCAGCAGCCTTATCTGTTCGAGGGCACCATCGCCGACAATATCCGCTATGGCCGCCCGGATGCCACTGATGAAGAGGTGATCGAAGCGGCGAAACTCGCCAATGCCGACGAATTCATTCGCCAGCAGCCGCAGAGCTATGGCACGGAAGTCGGCGAGAACGGCGCTACGCTTTCCGGCGGCCAGCGCCAGCGCCTTTCGATTGCCCGCGCCATCGTGCGCAACGCTTCGATTCTCCTGCTCGACGAGGCGACATCGGCCCTCGACAATGAATCGGAAAAGCGGGTGCAGCAGGCGCTTGAACATGTCATGCACGGACGAACCACCATCGTCATCGCCCATCGCCTGTCGACCATCGTCAATGCCGATCACATCGTCGTCATGGAGGCGGGCCGCGTCGTGGAGGAGGGCGTGCACGAGACCCTGCTTGCCCGCCCCAATGGCATCTATGCTCGCTTCTATCAGTTGCAAGGCAAGGAAGAGTCACCCATCATCGATGACACCGAACCAACAGCAATAGCGAGACCAGCGGAATGAGCGCGGTTACCGAACAATCCGGGGCAACCCCGGCAATGAGATTGGCCGTCGTCGGCGCAGCGGGCCGCATGGGCCAGACGCTGATCCGTGTCATTCAGGCGACCCCCGGCGCAATTCTTGCTGGAGCGATCGAACGACCGGGTTCCCCGCATATCGGCCGCGATGCCGGCGAGCTCGCCGGGATCGGCCCACTTGGCGTTCCCATCACCGACGACGCGCTCGCTGTCTTCGTCGGTGTCGAGGGCGTCCTCGATTTCACCGCGCCCGCCGCAACGGTCGAGTTTGCCGAGCTTGCCGCGCAGGCGCGCATTGTCCATGTCATCGGCACCACAGGCTGTTCGGCAGAGGATGACGCGAAGATCCGCGCCGCCGGCCGTCATGCGGTCGTCATCAAGTCCGGCAATATGAGCCTTGGCGTCAATCTGCTCGGCGTTCTCGTCAAACAGGCGGCGAAAGCGCTCGGCGATTTCGATATCGAGATTCTGGAAATGCACCACAAGCATAAGGTCGATGCGCCGTCTGGCACCGCGCTGCTGCTGGGAGAAGCGGCCGTGGCGGGGCGGAACGTTTCACTCGCCGATCACAGCGTTCGTGTGCGCGATGGCCATACGGGGCCGCGCGAGGATGGGACGATCGGCTTTGCCGCTTTACGCGGCGGTTCGGTGGTCGGCGACCATTCCGTTATCCTCGCTGGCGAGGGCGAACGCATCACCCTCTCTCACCATGCCGAAGACCGCACGATCTTCGCGCGCGGCGCCGTTAAGGCGGCACTCTGGGGCAAGGGTCGCAAACCTGGCCTCTACTCCATGCTCGATGTGCTCGGCCTCAATTCATAAATCCAACAGGAGTATTGCAATGTCCGGAACCCTCGTCCTTGTCCGCCACGGCCAGAGCGAATGGAATTTGAAAAACCTTTTCACCGGCTGGCGTGATCCGGGACTGACCGAGCTCGGCCACAAGGAAGCCATCGATGCCGGCAAGCGGCTGAAGTCAAAGAGCCTGCACTTCGACATCGCCTATACGTCCGTCCTCTCCCGTGCCCAGGCGACGTTGCAGCACATTCTCGAAGAGGTTGGCCAGACTGGCCTGGAGACGATCCGCGACCAGGCACTGAACGAGCGCGATTATGGCGACCTGTCGGGCCTCAACAAGGACGATGCCCGCGCCAAATGGGGCGAAGAACAGGTCCATATCTGGCGCCGTTCCTATGACGTTTCGCCCCCCGGCGGCGAAAGCCTGCGTGACACAGGCGCGCGCGTCTGGCCCTACTACCTGCACGACATACAGCCGCATGTGCTGCGCGGCGAAACGGTGCTGGTGGCAGCGCATGGCAATTCGCTGCGCGCGCTGATCATGGCGCTCGACGGCCTGACCGGCGAAGAGATCGTCGCACAGGAACTCGCGACCGGCGTTCCGATCATCTACAAGCTCAATGCCGACTCGACCGTGGCTTCGAAGGAAGTTCTGGAGGACTGAATTGCGGCTCGCAGGGGCGGCAAATTCGTTCTGTGACAATTCCGAGACAAATGGATTGACAGACTCAGATGCGCCCCTTACATGAGACCCCGCTGCCCAGATGGCGGAATTGGTAGACGCGCACGGTTCAGGTCCGTGTGCCGCAAGGCGTGGAGGTTCGAGTCCTCTTCTGGGCACCAAATTCCCGTTTCATACCGTCTAAGACGGTGTTGAAACAACAAAAAGCCCGCCTATGCGGGCTTTTTGTTCTCTGATTGTCAGTGACGCCGCACGCGGGGGCGCCGAATGGCCAATTACCGGAAAACGATTGATTGCTCCCGCAACGGAACAATCGTGGACGCCCCCGGCGTCCAATATAGTTCGCTGTCGACCGGCGGTGTTTACTTGCGGCCGTGTTCCCAGCGTTTGACCAGATATACAAGTCCTCCGGTCCATGCGACTGCTGTAAGCATTGCCAAGATTAGAGCAAAGTGACTGTTCATTGCTTCATCATCCCTTCTTGAATGAGGCTCGGTATTGTGAGTAATCCAGGGAAGGACGTTGGAGCCTCACTGTCGGGGAATCGCTCCCGACTCGGGCAATACTCACGCCATATTGCCCCATAGTCAAACGCATTCCGGCCCGATTGGTTCGCCATGCACCGGATTTTCTTTAATGGAGTCAAGGGTTGCTCTCGCATCTTGTTGTCTTAACGAAGTGGTAACTATCAGAGAGTGTCCCTCAATCCAACTCATTTTTAAGCATTCCAGCTATGCGTTCGCCCTGCGATAGAATGCCAGCGAGCCGGCCAGTGCCAACAACGCGCCGCCGCAGATCCGGTCCAGCCAGAGCGCACCGGACTTCTTCAACGCCCGTACCGCGCGTGAACCGAGATTCGCGTAGCCGAACATCACAATGAAATCGATCAGCGCAAAGGTAACCGCCAGCGCCAGATATTGCGGGAACTGCGGCAGTGCCGGTTCGACGAATTGCGGCAGGAAAGCCGAGAAGAACAGATATCCCTTGGGATTGGTGATCGCGACGAAAAAGCTCTTCAGGAAAACGAGGCGCGGTGAAGCGGATGCATCAGTGGCTTCCCCCGTATGCGCGACTTCGAGTGTCCCCTTCGACCGCAACAACAGGATGCCAAGGAAGGTCAGGTAACCGACACCGATCCACTTGACGACGGAGAACCAGAATTCCGATGCGGCCAGGAGCGCGCCAAGTCCCAAAGCCACGGCACCGATCAGCACGAAGTCAGATAGCACAGCGCCCGCCATGCCGTAGCAGGCCGTTCTGATTCCGAAGCGAGAACCGTTGGTGAGGGCCAGCAGCACTGTCGGCCCGGGGGTCGCAATGCCGATGAATGCAACGAGCGCAAATGCCAGGATCGTCAGATGTGTCATGAACCCCTCCAGGATAGAACGCAATCGGCTGATGCCAGCGCAGCCGGCACTTCAGACACCATTCCCGGATCAGGAATGTCAAGTGCGCTTCGCTCTTCCCGCTTCGATCAGCCCCCGCATTGTCTCCTCGCGCGGGAAGGCGCCGAACAGAGATGTCTTCAGCGCAACATCGACCTCTAGAGAGCCAAGCAGGCGTTCGACATCGCGCGATCTGCCGAGCATGCGCCCGCCAAGCAGCAACAGCGAGGGCGGTACGGCAAAAAGCCTTGCCCTGGCGCCCATCCCTTCCGCGAGGGTGCGAACAAGGTCCGGGGTCGAGAGATCATTGCCGTCGGCAAGCAGCACTGTCTTGCCGGCAGCCTCCGGTAGTTGCGCCGCACTGCAGACAATCCCGGCCAGATGGCCGACATTGAGGAAGCTGCGCCGGTTGCGAACGGCGCCCAGCGGCAGCGGCAGGCCCGTCCGGATCAGGCGCATCAAGCGATCGAGATTGCCCGGATTTCCGGGGCCGTACACCAGCGTCGGGCGCAGGATGACGAGCTCGATGCCAGTTTCCCGGGCGACTTCACCCAAGGCTTGCTCCGCCTGCCATTTGCTTTTCGCATATTCGCTTTTCGGGCGCGGCGGATCAGCCTCGGTGAACGGCCGTTCGGAGAAATCGCCCATGACGCCGGCCGAACTGACGAAGACAAATCGCTGCACGCCGGCGGCGGCCGCGCCCCGTATGAGCCGCGCGCTGACGTCGACATTCGTGCGCTGGAACAAGTCAGCGGCCGCGTCAGGCGCTTCGCTGGTCTGATGCGCGCGGGCAGCGAGGTGGACGACGACATTGCAGCCAGCAAGGAGTGGCGCCCAGTCAGTGACGCAGGTGATGTCGCCGGCCTCGACAATCGACAGACGCGCGTCTGGCTCGATCGCGCATTTCTCGGCCGACCGCACGGCCGCTCGAACCTGCCAGCCCCCGGCAAGGAATCGCTTCACCGTCTCGCGGCCGACGAAACCGCTTGCTCCCGTAATGAAGACTTCGCCGTGGCTCATGGTCTGGACTGACTGTTTAGAGGAAAGAATCGGCCGAGATTGCTATTTCCGCATGTCTTGTTCAATCCCCAAGGCTCTTTGACTTTGGAATAATTGACGGGTTTAGCGCCGACTATACGAAGGCAACCGCCAAGGAGGGGACGGGGCCGCAGGTGATCCAGCAATCCGACGCCAGGGGCTCCTCCCCTTGCGGGGAGGGTCCGTTCGCTCCGGTTCCTTTGTAACCTCTCCGCCCTGCCGGAACCGGCAACCTGCGTTTGCCGTTTCGACAGGATCGATCCACCGGCCGACGCATCAAGTTAGCCGGCTACCCTATATGATCGAGTTGCACCCAATCGTCGTCCTGTGCGGCTGGCCGGTCGTCGAGTTCGCCCTGATAAGCGAGAAAGGCAATGGCAACGAACGCGAGCACCAGGGTGAAGTCATGCATGAGCCTATCCTCCGTACAACGGAACACCGGTAACGCGTTGGACATCACTACCAGTCTAGGATGACATTTGTCCAAATGGAGGCGTGAGGTTTCCGTCGGGAAGATCAGTGATCCTCCGGATTGCATTCGTCCTTAAATCAATCCGTGTATAGTGATGAAGCAATTTCATCATAAGGCAGCTCCGATGACCAGTCGCGCCTCACAGATATTGTCCTGGGCTTTACCCATCGGATCGCTGGTTCTTGCCATCGCCATTCGCCTTGCCGGCGGTCACATCGGCACATATTTTCCGATTGCAACGCCAACCCTCGCGATCGGCATGTTGCTCACAACTGTATTCATCGTCCTCCAGCATGCAGAAATCCTGGCAATACGCCTGGGCCAGCCCTATGGAACACTGCTTCTCACATTTGCGGTAACGATTATCGAAGTCTCCATCATCGTATCGATGATGCTGCATGGCGATAACAATCCCACACTGGCCCGCCAATCGGTGTTTTCGACCGTCATGATCGTTTGCGCCGGTATCGTCGGGCTTTGCCTCACACTCGGCGGGTGGCAACATTACCAGCAGGACTTGAAGCGGCAGGGAACAAGCGCATTCCTTTCCGTTCTAACGGCGCTGACAGTGATTACCCTTATTCTCCCCAATTTCATTCTTGCGAGGACTCCCGGCAGCTTTGATCCGGTGCAGCTGGGTTTTGTCAGCTTCTGCTCTGTTCTTTTGTATGGCAGTTTCGTTTTCGCCCAGACCGGGCGGCACCGCGATGATTTTCTCGATGATGTTACCCACCGTGACGCGGTACACGGAAACCTCGCCGCCTCACCAAGCGCCATGTTCATCCATGCAGCACTGCTCATGACGGGCCTTGTCGGCATCGTCCTTCTGGCCGAGCAGGTTGCCATGGGCGTCGAAGATGGTCTCGCAGTGCTTCATGTCGATCAGCGCGACAAGATCGTGGGCACATTCATCGCCCTTCTGGTTCTCCTCCCGGAAGCCCTTTCGGCGGTTCGGGCTGCCATCCACAACGAACTGCAGCGCAGTCTCAACATCGCGCTCGGATCTGCGCTTGCGACGATCGGGCTGACCATTCCTGCCGTAGGCATAGCGAGTCTCGTGACGGGCCGCGAGCTTACACTCGGCCTGACGTCGGGTGACGCGGTGCTTCTCGTGCTGGTTTTGGCAATAAGCATCCATAGCTTCGGGACAGGGCGGACGACCGTGCTGACCGGACTTGTTCACCTGGTGATTTTCATCGCCTTTCTTCTCTTGATCGCATTCCCTTGACCGTTGTCGGCAGGCGATGGCCTCAAACAAGGGAGCGGCGGAAAATTTCTATGGCAGCAATCGGCTCTGGCGGTTAGGTTGTTGCCGTGGGGTGATTACCGACGGCTATTCAACCATAGCCTGCCTCCAAGGAAAAACACCAATGAGAGACCGTTGGAGAATTCAGCCTGACGAGGCAGCTGGAGCGATTTTCGAGAACCGGAGCATAGCGGACACCCTGGTCCGTCAGCACCGGAAGCAAAGAATATCGCTTTGGATGCCCGTCAGGGCAGAGTTATCAAACGACTTCTGAAACCAAAGGACGAATGTGCATCAGGAAGTCACATTGATAGCAACCGTTGCCGTCGGCTTCGTGTTTGCTGCCATATTCGGATACTTCGCAGACCGCCTGCGCCTGCCGCCGCTGGTGGGCTATCTCGTTGCGGGCATTCTGATGGGTTCCTTTACGCCCGGCGCCATAGCCGATGCTGCCCTTGCGGGGCAACTCGCCGAAATGGGTGTGATCCTCCTGATGTTTGGCGTCGGGCTGCATTTTTCAACCTCGGACCTCTTGGCGGTGCGCGGCGTCGCTGTCCCCGGAGCGCTTGGCCGCATCATCCTCGTCACGCTGCTCGGCATCTGTCTCAGTTCCCTGTGGGGATGGAGCCTTGGCGCAGGCCTGGTCTTCGGCCTCAGCCTTTCTGTTGCAAGCACGGTGGTTCTGCTCAAGGCCCTCGAGGAGCAGAACCTGGTCGACTCGGTCAATGGTCGCGTGGCCGTCGGCTGGCTGATTGTCGAGGATCTGGCAATGGTTCTGGCATTGGTGCTTCTGCCGGCATTTGCCGAGTCTCTCGGCGGCCATGCAAGCGCGCTGACTGCGCAAACTGCCAATGGGCTGCCGATCGCCCTGACGATAGGATTGACCTTGCTGAAGGTCGCCGCCTTCACCGTGGTTGCCATATTCATCGGGCCCAAAGTCGTTCCGTGGATTCTCACATTGGTCGCGCGTACCGGCTCGCCGGAGCTGTTCACGCTTTCGGTCCTCGCCGTTGCGCTTGGCATCGCTTTCGGGTCGGCCGAGATCTTCGGGGTGTCCTTTGCGCTTGGCGCTTTTTTCGCCGGCGTCGTCATGAGCGAGTCACGTTTGAGCCGCCGTGCTGCGGCCGATTCATTGCCGCTGCAGAACGCCTTTGCAGTTCTGTTCTTCGTCTCGGTCGGCATGCTGTTCGACCCGTCCATCCTCATCCGCCAGCCCATAGCGGTGATTGGCGTGCTGGTGCTGATCATCATCGGCAAGTCGATCATTGCCCTGGGGATCATTCTGCTACTGCGCTATCCCGTCGGGATGGGCCTCAGCGTCGCGGCCGGTCTCGCCCAGATCGGCGAGTTCTCCTTCATCCTCGCCGGACTCGGTGTGTCATTGGGCCTGCTGCCGCGCGAAGGGCAGGACCTCATCCTTGCGGGCGCTATCCTGTCGATCACCGTGAACCCGCTTGTCCTACTGGCGGGCGAAGAATTGCAAAAGGCTGTGCGTTCGACATGGCCTGCCCTCTCGGCACATTATGGAAAACCGAAGCACGACATGCTTTGCCGGGACCTCGACAGGATCCGGGCGCTCAATGAAGAACGGAACAGGCAGCATCAGTTGGAGATGCAGCAATTGATCGAAACGTTCCCGCTTTTCGCCGAGGTCGATAAAAATTCCCAAGAGGAACTTCTGCTGTTGTTCCGGCCGAAATCCGCTTCACCGGGCGAGCGTGTCGTCCGGATCGGGGATCGCGGCGATGGCATGTATTTCATCGCATCGGGGGCCGTCGAGGTCCAGTTGGAAACCGATCCGGTGCGCCTCGAAGCCGGATCGTTCTTCGGCGAGATGGCGCTGCTCAGCGGAGGACGTCGAACCGCCGATGTCATTGCCGTCGACTTTTGCCAGTTCCTCGTCCTCGAGCGACGCGACTTCCATGTGTTCATGTCGCGGCATCCGGCATTGCGGACGGCGGTCAGCAACATGGCGAGGGAGCGGGCCGAAATGAACGTGTCGCGCCGGAAACGGA
>NZ_JBBNAN010000534.1:0-3422 GCF_037994405.1 Phyllobacterium sp. | reverse complement strand
GCTGGCCCCGTGAGGACGAAGCAAACATGTGGGAAACCAGCGCTCCTACTTCAGGTGGAAACTTGGCCTGCTTATGAGTTGTCCTCGAGAATACTAATGCGGATGTCCCCATCATCGCGCAAACTGGGCCCGCGATGCTCGAGATGTGCTTCACGCCCATGCACTCGGTGACGACCACACCCGTTTCTCCTCCCCTGCTACAAACCGAAAAGTCGGCGATCCCAGTACACCGGCTACTGTCGCCGGCATGCTGTCCCACCCGGGCAACGCCGGTGGCGAGAAGATCTCGTAGGACAATCATACGGGAAGCGTTATCTCAACATAGTGCTGGTTAGGTAGCAAGGGCCCGCTTCCAAGCGCGAGCTTTTCGAGCAAAGCCGTCGAATAGTGGTCGCTGGTATAGATCAACGGGCTGCCCGGTGTGTTCCACCGGCCCGGCGCAATGGTCGAGCCGGTGGCGTCAAAAATCGGATAGGCACCACCCGGGTCGCCGATCCTGAAGCTGGTCAGCATTCATGAGCAGCTTACGCGGCATCTTTTCGCCGACCACATAACGGTTACCGCAGCGATCGACCCAACTTCCGGTCACAAGCGCCGACGCACCAGCCTTGGCCACTACGCGCGCGCTACCCACGTCCCAGATATTCGACAGTACAAGCGGTGTTCCGAGCTTGTGCAGGTCATGGAAGTTCAGCATTTTCATCTGCGCGCGTCATCTACCTCTCTTTGGAGCATCGCCTCCGCATGATCCTTATAGCTAACTTGCAGCGTATCCGGCCCGAGGGATTCAAGAAACGCCCGCGCCTCGAAGATCTCGCCAAGCGAGCGCACGCCAACCGCTCCCGCCGCCTCGCCTACCAACAGTCTCTGTATGGCTTCCACGGCTATTGGAGCGGTCACAGCATAAATGTCGTGTCCACTAGCTGTCACACGCCTATGTCGATCCCCGGCTCGGACGATCACATCCATAGCGAAAACTTGCCCTGAGCGGCCCTTGTCATCGCTGGCCTGCGGTGGAGGCGTCGCCGGATCACGTATGTCGCGAAGCGGCGCAAGATTGATCCAGGACTCGATCGTCTTAGCGCTCAGATGGTTCGCAATGGTGATCGTTTCGCTGAACGACATCATGACCACATCCTGATCTCCGAATGGGGCTGGAAACGTCCAGCGCCCATGCGGCTGCGGTTCCTCGATTGGCTCGAGCCTGCCATTTCGCTGCACAAGTCGCTTTGCCGTGTTGCGTGCGCCAGTGAGCCGTGTGCCTTGCGTAGGATGCCAGCTATCCAGCGCGACCACCACGGTGATCTCATCCAATTGGTTCGAGCCGTCGGTCGCCGTCATTACCAAGAGGTCCGCGAGCCCGCCATAGAAACCGGCGGCTGGAAGCAGAGCAACGCCAGCCTGGCAAGCCGCGTCATGACGCGTTTCAAGGACAGCACGGACCGACGGCTGTTCGGCCGTTACATCCAGGTAAGGAATCTTTGCGCGCAATGCTGCGTCGATCACAGGCAGGGCTGTATCGATGAACGGACCTGCGCAGTTGATGACCGCCGCGGCGCCCAACAGTGCAGAATTGAGCGAATGCGGATCGTCCATCCGCGCCAAACGGACCATCTGGGTGCCAAACTCCTCGCCGGCATGCGCAAGCTTATCTGCATCGCGCCCGATTAGAATAGCAGACTGCCCGCGTCGCTTCAGCTCGGCGACGACAAAGCGACCTGTATGGCCCGTCGCGCCAACGACGGCGATCGGGTTGTCTTGCGGTTTCGAATTTCCCATATGACCTCACGCTACAGACCTGTCTGTTGTAATGCTACAGATCTGTAGCGCCGTCAATCCCCTTCGCGTACAATTGACAAAAGGACCACTGACCAAGGGAGTTCAAATTAATGAAACCAACGCTGAACAAGCAGCTCGGCGATGCCGCAAGCGTTCGGGACCGAATCCTCAACACGGCAAGCGCACTATTTTACCAGGAAGGGACGCGCGCGATTGGTGTTGACCTGATCGTGGAGCGTTCCGGCGTCGCCAAAACCAGCCTATATCGCTATTTTCGTACCAAGGACGACCTGATCGAGGCCTTTCTCCTACGCGAGGACGAAGATTTCTGGCGTCAATGGGATATGGTCTCTGCTGCCCATGCTGGCAGGCCGGAACGGGAGCTCGAGGCTCAGCTTGAGTGGATCGGCAACCGCATCGCGCGCGTCGGCTACCGCGGATGTCCGCAGATCAACATCGCCGCCGAATATGCCAATGAGAGCCACCCTGCACGCAAGGTCGCTGTTGCGCATAAGGCCGAACTAAGACGGCGCCTTGGTGTCTTGGCACGTGCCATGGATCTTCCAGAGCCAGATCTATTTGCCTTGCAGCTTGGCATCGTCATCGATGGGGCGCTGATGAGCGGTCGCGCGCTGCACGAAGAAGGACCTGCACAGTTTCTCAACACGCTCGCGCGCACGCTGAGCGCTGCGGCGCGGTCACTAAGGAAAGTCTCCTGATCTGATCGGGCGCATCACCTGTCTCACAGCCAACAAATTGAACAGATGCATGTAGGGTCGACAAGGCAAGATTTAACGTTCCTATGCCACGGCCTGTATTTGCGCGCCACGGTACGACGAAGCTGATATAGACCATCATCCCGTTGAAGGATGCTTACGTGGAAGCTGATCTCTCAGCTCAAAGGAAAAGACGTATCCGCGACCAAATCCTCTGGGGCCAATACACGATGGTCTTCCTGATCGTGCCAATCACGACCCCGGGCAGCGGCGTAGTATGTCGCTTGACAGCTCGGCTTTCAGTCCCAGTTCGCAGCGCTGTGGTTTGCCGGTCTATTTCCCGCCGGCCTTCTTCACCTGGTGGTTTCTCCTACGACGCCTGTCGCCGATAGCAATCACAGATTCGCTCCTTCCATGAACAGGCACTCAAACTGGGGGCAGAGCGACGGGGCCAGGTCCGCGGCCGCACTTTAGGTGCAAGCGTTACGTCCGCTCTCGTCGCTATCTACCGCGAATACTGGAAGTGGTTGTACGAGCCGAGCGGCGTCCACACATGTTCGTTTGAAAATGCCGATAGCCGGATTTCGATTGGTGCCTAATTGTCTACAAAGACCTTGTCACGGTAGCGGACAAGCTGAAGTGGCAAAGTATGATCGTTTCGATTGGTTTGAACGATCCAATCGGTAATGCCGCGTTCTTTCCAAGGTAGAGTTCACCTTGCTTTTGCCGACAGGGAGTGACTCGGCACTGTCGAGGTTGTGGCCGCAAGAACACGTTCGGCTCCATCCTCGATCACCGCGCGCATTGCGGCTTTCGCTGCTTGCACATCCCTAACATTGATGGCATCGACGATAGCGTTGTGTCGTGCAACTGATTGGCCATGTCTTTCAGGGCTCGGAACCGGCGAACTGATTGTGAAAGTGGTAA
>NZ_JBBNAN010000533.1:0-6574 GCF_037994405.1 Phyllobacterium sp. | reverse complement strand
CAGGCAAGATTTACGTGTGAACGAGCACCCAAGGATGACCCTACCCAATTATCGTTAAGTTGAGCTGATTTCGATATGTTTTTTAAAATTGAGAGGGGCAGGATCTGGACCCTCGGCATTTAACAATTGCAATTGACAAGGCCCCATCAATTGCTAACCGATAATCAATGTGCCAAGTCAATAAGTGTTAGTCCCGGAAAACTTCTCATACCCTCGGCAACACTGAGTTTATCAGAGAGTGTGATAAACTTTCCCGTCGTGATGTCTCGAAACTCCATGCCCATAACGACTGGCGGAAGGTGGATCGTGGTATCTTCCCATGCGGGGATTGGCATGAACGGCTCATGAAATCTTTCGATCGCGTCCAGCGACAGTCGGGGAACCGCAACGAGGCAGCAGGCGCTGCCATACTTGCGCAGGAAGGCGATAATGTTTGCTGCCCTCTTACCCGTGACCATCAAAGGTGTGTAATCGCCTTCCAAAAACAAGCCAGGATTGCCTTTTCTCGCTCTTAAGTGTGCTGTGACAAGGCGTTGTTTAATTGCTCCCGAATGCCAATCCTCCAGCAGAATGTTCAGCGGACATTGGTCGGCATATGAGAGGCGTGCAGCATGTGCCTCGAAATCGAGGTCAGGGGGCGCAGGAATGTTCGAAACGGAAAAATCCCAGATTTCAGAACCATTATAAATGACCGGAACACCGGGAGCCGTCATTTTAAGAATCGTCTGCGAAAAGCTGTTGATCGCCCCGGCAACCCAATAGGGTCTCATGGTCTCCTTGAAATCCAGAAGGAAAGGCCGGTTCGAGAACAAATGGCTGATATAATCCATCACGGCCAATTCATAGGGTTTGTTTATTTCCGTCCAGAAGGCTTGCTTCTGGGTTTCCCGTATCGCTCTCGCGATAAATGTGGCGAGATCCGCACGGACCGCCTCGAGGCCCTTTTCATCGTCCAGCCGAAGGGCCAACGGCCAGATCGCAGCCAAAGTCTGATAGATCAGCCATTCGGTTTCCGGGTTAGGAGCAACGGCCTCCTCAATCGTCGCAACATTGCCTGCATGAAGTTTGCGCCAGTGCGATACGGCATCACACCACACCGCGGGCGCCTCGGACAATGCAAGGAGCCGCATGCGCGCGTCCTCGCCGAATTTGGTCGCATGGGAAAATGTTGTGGCCACCATGCCCTTAGGGGTTGATGCAGTCTTTTCTATCATCTTCCGATGAAATGCCTGAACCGGATCGCTGGCGTCGCTCGAACGCAGGGTTATTTCATCAAGTGCGATGGGGCCCCGATCATATCGATAAGACTCTTCGATTGCCTGAGCCATGACGCCCGCTGCCAATTGCTGAAAGCGAATAATGAATTGTTCGATAGCTGCGTTTGGCGCTATGGCCGCCTTCGACTCTAGGACGCTAAGAACAAGTCTCAGTGGTTTGTCGTCAACGCAGTCGACCCGGCTTGAGATTTCAGAGGCTGCCGACCGGAGAATGGATCGGTATGATTCCTGAATTGCCGTCTCGTTTGCGTAGGTCCGAAAAACCGGCAACTCGATGATTAGACCGCTGATTGCGCGTCTGATCTCAAGGTCATCATGGACACCGGGTTTTATCGAGATCAGGAGATCGCCCAAGGCTTGTAATTCCGGCGCAAACTTCTTGTGCAAGATGGCAGATTTTGCATTGCGGTAGTGAGTTGAACGCTCGGCGTTCATTCCAACCTCGTTATTGTAAAGCTGTTCGAGCGCAGCAAGTTTTCCATGATCAACCAACACATTCGCTACTGTGGAGACGAATTCATAGCCGGCCGTTCCTTCGACAGGCCACGTAGCGGGATGCTGTTCGCCGTCTAGAAGAATTTTGTCTGTGACCAAGTAAATGTTTGAACCCGTATGGTCGCGCAATCGCCGCAAATATGTTTCCGGATCGGAGAGACCGTCTATCTGGTTGATGCGGAATCCCGTGACCTGGCTGACCTTGAGTAAATCCATAGCGATTTTGTGAAAGTCATCAAATACGCCTGACGTTTCGACCCGAACGCTTGCCGCGTGCAGGGAATCGAAAGAATGGCGATAATTAAGATGGCGGCGTGCATCCGGCTCGGTCAGCAAACACCAATCCTGAATCGATAAAATATCCTGAAGTGCACTGATATCCGTGGAAATGCGGTTCAGCCTTGCTGCAAGCTCCAGGCGATCAGATAGCTCACTTTCGTCGTGTGCTTGGCGCAGACGCGCGTGAAATTCGTCTGATCTGAGAGGCGTCGCCTTGGCCGCTGCACCAAGAAACGCCCTGGCGAGGACACTCTCTACGTCGCGAAGGACGCGCTGATACGACTTTGGCGAGAGTGGATAAAAACCGTCAGGGTAGGAAATCCCGAGAGCGGATGTATCGGAGTCAAACTTGAGTTCGAATTTCTCAGCTTGCACTTCTTCTACAAACGGTCGAGCAAGGACCGGCAGCGTCAGCGGTGCCTTCCAGTCAATATCAAAATGAGCGGCGTAACGGCTCTTGGGACCCCATTCGAGGATATCAAACCACCACGCGTTTTCGTGCGACACCGGCATTTGGTTCGGATTGATGTCAACGAGAAGACCCATGCAAGACTTGCGGAGCGCTGAATCCAACACAACAAAGCCCTCTTCACCTCCCGAATCCCGGTCCAACCTGGTTGGATCAAATGACCGTCGACCGCGACCGGCGTCAGTCGCATTGAATACAGAAGAAACGCTGAGACTATCCACACCAAGTTTCTCGAGATATGGCACGGCTGCGGCGGCTTTACTGAATGTAGTTCCGTTCTTCAGCATAATTCGGTAGGCGGAAGTGGGTACGGTCATTTTTGCTATATGCTCTTTTCGACGATGTCGGACACAAAATGCTAATGTGAGAACCTTCGAAACGATCCAATTTTCTAGTTCCCTGCCTGTGCAATTTTGTGATCGCGTGTTGGTTCATTCATCACGGAAAGCCCGTCAGTTCCCGCAAGATTGCATTAAGATATTCGCGTTGTCACCACTGGGCATCGCGATCAGTAACGCGTCTGAGGAGTTTGCGGTGACTTAGCTGACGTTCATGAAGTGGCGTCGTTCTCGCCATTTCAACGCTTGGGCCACCTCATCGACGTCGTAGGGATTGACGATCAGGGCTTCGCTGAGTTCCTCGGCTGCTCCCGCGAATTTTCCGTTGGCCGCCCCTGCCAGTTGTTCAAACTCCGCTCGTATATCCCCATAGGCAGTAACATCTTCTCGAGCCTAGCCGACCTTAAATCAATCGGTCCAAGCCAGCCAGACCTATTCACTCCGCATATTTAATTGGCGCGCCCCGTGAAGAAGTTCGCACATCCAGGGATGTATCTAAGAGTTCGCCCGCTCCAACATTTTTTTCGCCATGCGCTAATCGAAGCGCATATTCTGCGACCTTCTTTCCAACAGAATGGATGGGGTAGGAAGTTGTCGAAATGGATGGAAAGAGGGTATGGGGACTGAGATAAGGCACGACATTATCATGTGTGATCGTTGAGATCGTATCCTCCAAACGCCGTTCGCGGATGGCTCGACTTGCGCCGATGGCGGTGATCACGGAACTGATCACAAATGCAGTTGGCAGAGGTCCGCTCTTGAGCAGCCGACGCGTGTGAAGATAACCGGCCTCTTCTGAAAGGACATCGTGGACTATAAGCGAACGATTGGCGGAAATGCCATATTCTTCAAGCGCTTGGCGATAACCCGCTTCACGTTGTTCAGCGAGCGCAAATTCTTTTGGCGCCTCGATAAGGGCAACTAGCTTGTGCCCCAAGTCCAGCATATGCGCCGTTGCTTGGTAGGCCGCTTTCTGATGAGCAACATCCACCCAAAGATGCGGCACGATACTTCTCGACTGACCAAATACGACAAATGGAAATTTGGCTGCGGCCAGGAAACGGATAGCTTCATCATCTGGTCCGGGATAACAAAGGATAATCGCATCGGCTCGCCGGCTTTCCACCAGAGCCCGGCAGACACCGACGTTCTCTCTCGCGGGACTGACGAGAAGATCGACATCATCGAATGCAAAAACCTCGGCCAAACCATTGATAAATTCAATGATATCGGGTCCGAACACGGATGTCGTTTCTCTTGGGATGACGAGGCCAATTGTCTCGATTTTGTCGACTGCCAGTCTTCGTGCAGTCGTGTCAGCGATATATCCCAGCCGATGTGCGGCCTCTTCCACCCTTTCTCGTGTTTGCCTCTTTACTTCAGGATAGCCGTTAAGAGCACGGCTGACGGTCGTAAGTGAGAGACGCAGTTCTTCGGCCAGCTCCTTAAGCTTCATTCGCATCTTCTCGGATAACGCGACTTACCATGTTGCAAGTATAACCCAATTGCCGCGCAAACTGTTCCAAAGATTTGTAGCGACCTCTGGACCGGCATGTATCTAGACAAATCAAGCACAGAGAACAGCTCAAAGGCCGCAGTTGACTGTTCTTTGGGATGGGTCGTGGGCTCACGGCCCCATCTGTGAAGAATCATCCGTGTTCTGGTCTGTCAGCCCATGAGCAATGATTTCGCCATTATTGGCATCCAATGCGAGGTGGAGCTTACGCCAGTTCCGTCGTGACTTCACGCCATGCTTTTCCTCCAGCCATTGCCCGGCGCCGTATATTTTCAATCCCGTGCTGTCGACCAGCACGTGCAGCGGGTCCGGCAGAGGCCGGTTTCGCCTGGCTGGCAGCTCCCGCTTCTGCGCCCGGCGGCTCAATGTCGTATGATCAGGAACTGGCACATCAACCCCCATGAGATCGAACACCGAGCTCATAAAACCCCTCGATTTGACGCAGCCGTATTCCGAAGACGCAACCCAACGTCAGGGCTGTCTCGATGGCGAGATCGGAATACCGGCGCTGGCCACCGCGGGTCTTTCGCCGAGGAGCACGCCACCTCGCCAATGCTTCCGGCGTTACCCATAATGTCAGGCTGCCACGTAGGCGAAGACCTGCCTCGTAATCGGGCCAGTTCGTCACCCTGAATTTCATCTTCCCGATGTGGTGACGGCGCGCAGAATTGTGTTTGTAGGGCATGGCAGGGATCAAGCTGATTGCGATCCCGCATTCCTATCGCCAAACCGTTGACAAAGGATCGATGCACCAACGCTATTTCGGCCTCCCGGAGATGAAAACGCGCGGAAGGAAAATCGTCAAGCGTTCCCGCATGGTCGAAATGCATATGCGTGATTTTCACGCTATCGACTGCGTTGGCTTCAATTCCGATTTGCGCTAATGCTTCTATCGGCTTCTGAATAAATTTGCGCCCACGCCCCTCAGCTTCGGCGCGATCCATTCCCGTATCGACGATGATGGTGCGGTTGGAATTTCGGATGACCCATATGAAGTAGTCGATCGGCTCAATGTTGGCGTGATCGTCCGGCAACATGAAGTTATCAACTCGTGTGCGCTTGTCATGATGAGCATACTTCACGGCCAGGATTTCATATGTCTCAGACATTCTTGGCTCCCCATCACGTCAATTGCCAATACCGAACGTCACACCGCTGGTGCGCAGATGCTCCGCGACGCGGTGCCCGACACCGCCCGTGGCTCCAACTATGAAGACTTTCATTTCTCATCTCCCGATGTGACGGCGTTAGCGTACGTTCGTGGGAATGCGATTGGCTTTTTTACATCGACATCGTGGTCGAGAGCCGGGATTGAGGCCGCTCGGCATTACGTCCGCGCGGCCGTCAACACATCCCGCGAGCGCACTAAGAGTAAGACGCTCTCGGGTGCAGCGGTCTCGTGGACTACACCCTTAGATTGTCGCACTGCAGTATCAACCACGGCTGGGAATTCAGGTTAACGGGGATTTTCGGGCCATTTTGCATTGACGTGCGGGTGTGATTCGCTGGGCGCTCTGATTCGGTTGGGAGCACTGCGATGGATGGTTTGGCACTTCGGTTTTCCGGCGAGGACGTTCCGCGTGCGCGTCTGGCCTTGTTGCTGGAGCACTTTTCCGAGCTTTCGGACGATCGCGAGCCGCAGCGGATCATGTATCGGCTCGACGAAGTGCTGTTGCTGGTGACCTGCGCCACCATCTGCTCCTGCGACGATTTCGACGAGATCGTCGCCTGGGGCGAGCATCATCTCGGCTTTCTGCGCCGCTTCTCGGAGTTCCATTTCGGCATTCCCTGCGAACGCTGGCTGCGCATCCTGGTCAATCGCATCGATCCGATCCTGTTTGGGCGCTGCTTCCAAAGCTGGATTGCGGCACTGTGGCCTGATCGCCACGACCTCATCGCCATCGATGGCAAGACCTCGCGCCGCACGCACGACCAGCGCAAGGGCTTGAAGGCGCTGCATACGTTCTCGGCCTACGCCACAGGTGCCCGCCTGACCTTGGCGCAGCTCTCGGTTCCGGAAAAGACCAACGAGATCACCGCCATCCCCGATCTGCTCGATCAGCTGGCTGACGCCAAGCAGCTCAAAGGCGCGCTCGTCACCATCGACGCCATGGGCTGTCAGGTCGAGATCGCCGACAGGATCGTCGGCCATGGCGCCGATTATCTGCTTGCCCTCAAGGGCAATCAGCCGACCTTGGAA
>NZ_JBBNAN010000532.1:0-12724 GCF_037994405.1 Phyllobacterium sp. | reverse complement strand
CCGACTGCAAAATGGCAGGTGAGGCACGGACCTGGTCGAGAGCGCCGGGAGTGGCGCGCAACTTCAGTTCGGTTTCCACTGGGGCGGAGCAGGACGCCGCCACGACATCGCCGTTGCCCGTCTGTTTTCCGGTACTGCGAACTGAACTCGCCATTGTACAACCCCTGCGTCCCATTTACCATTCTTGCTGCATGACATCCGGACACCGCTCCGTTCGGCTACATCCAGGATCAGGAGCAGCCCTTGTTGCTGAAGAATTCCTCCAATGCTTGGTACGCATCCTTGGGATATTCGTGAGGATCGAGATCACTTATGACATCGGCAAAAGCGAAGTTGATGGGGCCTTTATCGATGTAACTTCGAAGGAGCGAACAGGATTTGTTTTCGCGAGCGACGTGACCGGCAATGGCTTCAGCAAAACCAATACAGTAACCGTAGTGGAGCAAATCCTTGGTATCACCACACATTTCCTGAAGCCGAACGAACGATTGTTCTTGAGCGAACCCCACATTCGTGAAGATACCGCAAAGCAGAAGGCCTCCAAACAGGCCGTTGGGTCGAAACAGGAAATTCCTCATGAACACGTCTCCCCATCAAATTTTGCGGTCGCACAGGCTAGAACATCAATTGCCGGCTTCCGGGCAGATTTCCTTTTCAGTCTGCACTATCGCTGCAACCGCGGCGCGGGATCGAGACTCAGGATTATTCCTGATGAAGTTCGTCACGGCTTCGTAAAGCGTTTCGGACATGATCTTCTTGTCTATCAGGCAGTTCCGGAATTTCTGCTGACTGGGATCCAAGGTTCTTCCGATCGCCACGCCAATCTGATATTCGATCGCGCCGAAGATATAGCCGGTCGCAAACTTCCTGTCTGCCTGCACGAGCTCCTGCGCAGTAAGACCGTAGGCCGGTGAAGCCAGATGGATCAAAGCCATCATCAAAGCAATCGTCACGATCGGTTTTCGTTCCCGAATGTTCGAACAGGGACGTTGAGGGACATTTCCATGGGAAGCGCGATGCGCCGGACGCTTCAGGGGTGCGTTGCGAGACATGCTAGTCTTCCTTATCGAGAGGGATCTGCTCGCCGTTATTGCTCCGCAGTGCTCTCCTATTGCATCCAGAAAATGCTCAGGATCGCCGATTGAGATGTAAACGCTTGCGACGTGTTCGAAGGAATCTTGACCTGACATCCTGAGGGTCCCGGAAGCCTCGTCGTATCGCATTTCGCACAGCTTCCTTAGGTTCATGGCACTCTCACGTCTTTATTTGCGGCGCTTCGTCCATTGATCGGTTGCCCCCTAATGTAGATTTTCGCTTTGGGACAGCGCTGTCTCAATTTCGAGGGCGAGACTCTCGGCCAGCCCAGCAAACTCTTCGCGGCGCTCGTTGCGGATATGAGCGGGTAGTTGGTCGACAGTCACGAGCGCGTGTTCGGCAGCAGCAAGATCATCGCACATGCCCCGAAAGCTCTCATCAACAGCCATCAACTTCTGGATCAGCAGAGAGCGTGTTGGAAACCTGCGCAAAGCAGCAGCTAAGCCCCCCTCTTCTGCAATGTTCACGGATCGCGATTTCATTCCGGTCCTCCGGCTAGATTGTCGTCGCAGCAGCAATCATGGCGATCATGTCACTGCATGATATTGCGTAGGGACCATCTGAGGGCGTAACATACGCGAATATACAGCAGCGCGACGGTGGACATCCACCTTGCAGCTGCTTGGGGGGGAACGACGTGGTATTCGTTGTTCAAGCCAGCACCTCGGTAGAGCCGCAAGCTCTACCCACAGGCGCGGAAATTCGAGCGCAACTTGATCGAATCCGATCGAGTGCAGAGTTCGACGCGCCCGAGAGAGCCCGTAGGTTCCTGACTTACGTTGTCGAGGAGACGATTATCGGGCGGGCTGATCGAATCAAGGCTTATTCGATTGCAACTGAGGTCTTCGGCAGGGATTCGTCGTTTGATGCTCAGACTGACCCGGCGGTGCGTATCGAGGCCGGCCGAATTCGTCGCGCTCTCGAACTGTACTATCTCGTGGCCGGCCAGGAGGATCCGGTCATAGTCACTATACCGAAGGGCGGCTATGTGCCAGCTTTCCGCTACAATCACCCTGAACCACGGGGCGAGATCCAATTGCTAAGTCAGGAGAAGCCGATAGATCACACCGGATGGCGTGCTCCGTCAACCCGCTTGTGGCTGGCGTTGTTTGCGGCGTTGGGCTTAGCCATTGTTCTGTTCTCGATGGACCGTATTTCACGGCAAAGCGTGGACCAGGAGAACGCCGTGAGCAGGACAACACATCCACAGGTCGGACCGGGTCTTCCGATCCTGTTGGTAGAGCCATTTGAGGACCTCTCCGGCGCGCCGAATTCCCAGACAATCGCGCGCGGATTGACTGACGAAGTCATCAGCCAGATTTCGAAGTTCAAGGAGATCGTGGTGGTCACTGGACAGACGCCGGCCGCGAGCGCCGCATCTGCCAGAGGGAATGCGGGGTCGCTTTATGCTCTAGAAGGACGTGTTCGCGTGGATGACCAGAAGCTTCGAATGAGCGCCCGCCTGTTGAATCGCACCGACGGGTCGGTCGTCTGGGCCAATAACTACGATAAAGTACTTAAGGTAACCGATCTTCTCGAACTGGAGGCAGACATAGCCCGGGCAGTGGCCACCACGCTTGCCCAACCTTATGGCATCATATTCCAGGCGGATGCGGCCCATATGGCGCGGTCGCCCCCTGACGATTGGGAGGCATATGCATGTACGCTGGCCTACTACGGTTATCGGGCAAACCTCAGTCCGCAGACCCACACATCGGTCCAGAGTTGCCTTAAACGGGCGGTTGAACGCTATCCCAACTATGCGACAGCCTGGGCGCTTCTGTCGCTTACATATCTTGATGAGTTTCGTTTCCGCTATCGTCTCGATTCGCCTTCGTCGCCATCGCTGGACCTTGCCACCGAGTCTGCTCGACGCGCCACGGAACTCGACCCTCAGAACGTTCGTGCCCTTCAGGCTCAGATGCTTGCTTACTTCTTTCGCGGAGATATCGATACCGCGCTACACGTGGGCGCGCGCGCGTTTGCGATCAACCCCAACGACACGGAACTTTCCGGCGAGTATGGATTTCGGCTGGCTTTGTCGGGGCAATGGACTACCGGCTGCAAGCTTGTGACGGAGGCCGTTTCCCGCAATCCCGGCCCCCTTGGCTATTTCGAAGCCGCGCTCGCAGTATGTGCTTATATCAGCAAGGATTATGCGACGGCTGAACGCTTGGCCAGATTGGCCGATCTTCGCGCCAATCCGATTTATCATGTCATTCTCTTGGCCATTCTCGGAAAGCTCGGGAGAACCGATGACGCGGCCATTGAACGGCAATGGCTCGAAAGCAACGCACCTATGCTACTCAAGAATATTCGGCAAGAGGTATCGCTCCGCGTCTTTCGCCCCGAGGATCAACACCAATTCATCGAAGGGCTCAGAAAGGCCGGCGTGGCTGTTCCCGGGGAGTGAAATGGCAGAGCTCTATTTGCGGATGTGAGTGCGTGACCAACGCAGCACCAGCGCCAAGTCCCGTATTGCGCGACAGAGGTTACGCGATGTTACAGGCGCGCAAGCTTCCGGCGCGCTAGACTGCATCTGCAACGAAATCTGGGGAGCAACACAACTGAGGCAAACTCCTTGAGGGCGAGACATGACCCGAACCTTCCAGATGCCGGTCCTTCGAGGCTTTGCGGGGTACCGCGTCAGTTGGCTCCCAAATGATATTTCAGCGGGTCTTGCAATCGCAGCCGTCGGGTTGCCAAGTGCTATCGCCTATCCTGCAATAGCCGGTCTGCCACCCGAGACCGGCCTCTATGCGAGCATCGCTGCGCCGATAGCATACGCCGTTTTCGGACCTTCACGACGTCTAGTCGTCGGACCCGACGCAGCCTCGATGACGGTCTTGGCTGCAGTGATGGCGGCCATAGTCACAGCAATGCCGGCGGATGCATCGACGGATCGGGTCGCGATTGCGTCGATGGTTGCTTTGGGCGTCGGAGCGATATGTTTGGCGGCGCGTTTATTTCACCTTGGCGTCCTCGCGACCTTCCTGTCGCGGCCAATCCTCGTCGGTTTCTTTGCTGGAATCTCCATTTCAATAATGGTCGGCCAGGTTAGCCGCGTTACCGGGGTACCAATCAAATCGGAGGGGCTCATTGGACCGGTCCTTGAGCTCGCGAGCAAGAGCGCGGCCATCCACTGGCCATCGGTACTGCTTGCCGCGGGAATGTTCGCACTCTTGCAGCTGATAAAGGCGTTGCGTCCGTCGATACCTGGACCTGTCATCGTGATTGTAGTCTCAGTGATCCTTTCGGCAATCTTTGGCTTTCAGCAGATGGGTATTGCGGTCGTCGGTGACATACCCTCCAAGCTTCCTTCCCTTTCGATACCATTCGCTGCTGGACTGCCCATGGATAAGATCGTGCTTGGGGCTGCGGCAGTCTTCCTCGTCAGCTTCGGCTCAGGGATCGTTGCCGCCCGCAGCTTCGGGGCACGCTCCGGTGAAGACGTGGACGCCAACGAGGAACTCTTTGGTCTAGGTGCGGGAAACATTGCTGCAGGTCTATTTGGCGCGTTCCCGATAAGCGTATCGGACTCCCGCACGGCAATTAATCTTTCGGTCGGTGGAAGGACGCAGCTAGCGGGCCTTACCTCGGCGGCAGCATTGCTTGCCAGCCTGGTATTTCTCAACGATGCGCTGCGCATTCTGCCGATCCCTGCACTTGGCGCCATCCTGGTTGCGGCTGCGATCGGACTGATCGATGTCAAGGAACTCAAGAACATCTGGCATATCAGTCACCTTGAGTTCGCTTTTGCTCTCATCACGATGTGGGGCGCAATTACATTTGGTGTTCTCAACGGTGTTGTAATCGCCATCGCCGCAACACTCGTCCACATTCTGCGCAAGACCATGTTTCCGCGTGATGCACTGCTTGGCCGCATTGTGGGTCGCGACGGCTTTTACAAGCTGCACCGTTCTCCCGACGCGCAGCAGGTACCTGGCTTGGCGGTGTGCATGATCCAAGGCAGCCTCCTGTTTTTCAATGCCGATTACGTTCGGTCGCGCATATGGAAGATTTCCGATAGCCTTCCGGCGGGCACTCGCTGGTTTATCCTTGACGCAAGCGCGATCGCGCAGATCGACAGCACCGCGGCGGCCATGCTCGACGAGATCCGAGCCGACCTTGCAGGGCGTGGCATCAGGTTGGGCATTGCCGAGCTGCACTCGGAGGTAAGGACGCTGCTCGAACGATCGGGCGCGATATCGCGCATTGATGCCGCGTATGTGTTCGAAGATCTCGAAGATGCATTGCGCGCCTTTCACGCGGACGAAGCAAGGGGGCTTCCACAGGAGCCATCCGGTACGGACTGACTTCGGAGCCCAAATCTTGGAGGGACGAACATGAGCAAAAAAAACCATAGACCGGCTGCCGATCCAGATGAGGCCAACGCAAAGAGGGAGGAATCCAAACGCTACCAAAAGGAGTTGGCAAAGCTTCAGGTCGAAGTCGCGCATCTGCAGTCCTGGGTGAAGAAGTCTGGCGCGCGCATCGTGATAATCTTTGAAGGTCGCGATGCCGCCGGCAAGGGCGGGATGATCAAGCGAATAACTGAGTGGGTTAGCCCACGGGTGTTCCGTGTGGTTGCGATGCCCGCTCCAACCGAAAGGGAAAAGTCCCAGATCTACATGCAGCGCTACATCGCGCATCTCCCTGCGGCCGGTGAGATGGTGATCTTCGACAGGAGCTGGTACAACCGCGCCGGGGTGGACAGAGTGATGGGATTTTGCACTGAAGAGCAGGCCCGACGTTTTCTCGAACAGACCCCGCGCTTTGAGGCAGCAATCGTGGAAAGTGGCCTCATACTGTTGAAATACTTCCTCACCGTCAGCGAGGAAGAGCAAGAACGCCGGTTCCGGCGCCGGATCGACGACCCATTGCGGCAATGGAAACTCAGCCCGATGGATCTTGAGTCCTATCGGCGTTGGTGGGACTATACCCGTGCCTATGACGAAATGATCCGGATGACGGACAGTCAGCATGCCCCGTGGTGGATCGTGCCCTCAGACAACAAGAAGCGCGCCCGGATCAACTGCATCACGCATATTCTTCAGTCGATTCCCTATGAAAGGGTCAAATTCGATGAACCCGAACTCGGCAAGCGGCAGAAGCGGCCCAGTGACTACATGGAGGACAGCCATATCCGTAACATCGTGCCGAACGTGCTGTGAGTGCCAATATTGGCAGACCTTAGACGAAGTGGATCAAAGAGATGTCAGAGAAGAAAGAACTTGACGTGAACGCGATGCCTCCCAGTGCCACGGAGCTTCGCCAGGAAGTCATCAAACGCGAGATGGAGGAACAAAAAAAGCAAGAGAAAGCAAGGACCGTTCAAGAACAGAAAGTTGCGGATTTCGCTGCAGATTTTCTCAAAAATCAAGTCGGCGAAGCGGACATTCTGGCAGTGCGCCGGCTTGTAGCGGCTGCGGTCCAGAATGGCAAATTCGAGGCAATGGTCTATAGCTTTTCATCGGATCTGTGCTCAGACAGCGGTCGCGCGATCAACAGCGGCGACAAGAGCTGGCCCGACACGCTCCAGGGTAAGGCGAAGGAGTTCTACGAACGCTACCAGAAATTCGGCAAGCCACAGGGTTTCAAGCTTAAGGCAATGATTATCAGTTTCCCTGGAGGTATGCCGGGCGACGTCGGCTTCTTCTTGAACTGGGGCTCGGATCCAGGCAACTGAAATATTCTTCTGGCACCATGGAGGAGGAAGACGGCGACACGTTGAAAAGCCAATCGCTGTGTCCGGATACCGGCTTCTCCTCTGTGCAGGAAAATTTCAAGCCTCAGGACATGCAACCATTAACAAAATGCGATGCATGGAGGCGGCAACCTAAATGCTGGAGGCCTCAAAGAAAGTACGCCACAGATCCAGTCATGACCCGGCTCAGAAATTGCGCTGGAAGCGAACTATACCGCCGATAGCATCATCCGCGCCAAACTCGCTTTCTGCCTGTTCCTTACGCGCACCGCCAAACTTCGTGTAGTTGATTTCCGGCCTTACGATGAAACCAGGCGTAATTTCGTAGTTCACATTGAGGGCGAGAGCCCATGTTCCCTGTTCTTCGTAGGCTGCTTGGGCATTGATTGTCGCCTTTTCTGTCACCTTCACGGCAAAGCCACCCCAAGCGGCCCAGGCGCCTTCCCATAGGCCGTACCAGTTGCGGTTTTGGTTGGTGATAAAAGAATTCGAGTCGTAGTCGGACTGATACCCGCCCATCACCCAGGCCGATACGGCATCGGCGAGTTTCACATCCAATCGCGCCTTGACACCGATAGCCTCCTGCACCGAATCATAGCCGATAACAGCGCCGATCTGTCCCCAATCCTGCTGCAGTTTGGCGCCGGCGAGGATGTGAGGCATGTAGTCATCGATGACGTAGTTGTAGCCATTGAATTCCTCACCCTGTTCGGCGGCGATAATGGCTGAAAATCCATTGCCGCCTTTGAAGGTATAGCTGATCTGGTTGCTGGAGATGCTGTCCGAGCCATACTGGATCACGTCGTCCCGGATGATGTTGCCGGCGTAGCCGAGCCAGGAGCCGAAGATGACATCGTTGACACCGATCTGGAACCCGCCGAGTTCGATGAATCCCTGATGCAGAATGGCGCCCGCATCACTGCCATTCGTGTTCTGGAAACGGGTGTCGATCATGGAGCGCAAGGTGCCAAGTTCGGTTTCCGCGCGCGCGTCGAAACGGATTTCGGCGCGCGTGCGGGCATACCACGTATCATTACCATCGGCGCCGACCGGCCCGCCCGTATAGACATTGTCCCCGCCTGCAAGTTCAAAGCGCAGGTATCCGCCGACCTTGAGGCAGGTCTCAGTGCCGGGGATATAGAAGAAGCCGGCTCCATAAGCGTCGCAGACGCGGACATACTCGACCGGTTCTGGTTCGGCCACGACGACAGCATCTGCCGCGCCGACTGCCGGTATTACAAGAATGGCTCCGACAGAGGCTAAAAGAAGCGTTCGGATATCCATGCGGTCCCCATCAGCGGCTTGGCAAGGTTCGAACAGCCTCGCGAACACATCAATGAGTTTCGGACGAATCCCAACTGCCGGGACAAGTTGTACCACCACAGGGAAGTCATGACTGTCGCCGCATGGCCACACCCATACAACATTCAGACGATTACAAACCGATGGTCCGCTCCGCTGTCCGACCCTGCCGCTTTTTAGTGAGGCCAGCGTCTACATGTTGCACTTCTGGTAGGTCGCATACTCGCCGAAGAGATCGAAACGCCTGAGTTCCGACGGATTGGGAACGTCGAAGCCTACTGTCAGTTCCTCGACCACCATCGAGGTCTCGCATGAAAGCTGTGCAGAAAGACGGGACGATTTCTCGCGAACTTGCTTGATAGTGCAAACGGCCATCGGCCCCGCAACCTTGTTGCCCGTGAACAGCAGTCCGGTTGAAATTGGTGCGATTCGGTCCTTGAATTCGACCTTCTTGCCAACCTTCTTGAAAATCTCGTCACATTTGCTGCCTTTCATGGCCCAGGCGCCCTGCAATTGCTTGATCGTGGTTGCTTGTGCACCGCCGATTGTGCCTGAAACAACGAGTGCTGCAATGACGGCCTTGTGGAGCTTAATCATATTATCCTCCGGTATGGTCTCTCGCTGGGTTTCATATTTTTGAAGGCTGGTAACGCTGGCAGTATTGTCGCAGAGTAGCATCAATCGGCGACAACTTCACGTTGATCACAGTTGTTCTCAGTACATCGATCATCAATCGCCCTTAAGGGGGACGAACATGCTCCAGCCACGACAGGACATTACGCGTGTGACGCTCGCCGTCTTGTTCATCGGCGGCCTCCTCGTCAGTTCCATCTGGGTCATGTTGCCCTTCCTGGTGGCAATCATCTGGGCTTTGACCTTGGTAATCGCGACATGGCCGCTCATGCTCTGGGTACAGCACCACACGGGCGACCGGCGCAGCATCGCCGTTCTGGTCATGACCGTGACCCTGTTGCTGGTGATTATCGTGCCGTTCTGGCTGGCGATCAGCATGATCCTCGACAATATGGATCGCATCACGGGTTTCATACTGATCGGCCTGCAGCTCAAGCTGCCGCAGTCGCCTACTTGGTTGAGCGACATGCCGCTGATCGGTCCGCGCATCCGCGAAATTTGGGAGCGGCTAGCTGCCGTTGGGATGAACGAACTTGGGCCCAGGCTGAAGCCCTACGCCGGTGCGCTGGCGCAATGGTTCGCAACAGCGGCTGGCAGTCTCGGCGGTACCTTCCTCCAATTCCTGCTGACGACCGCGATAGCCGCGATCATGTATTCGCACGGCGAGCAAGGAGCCGCGACGGCCGTCCGTTTCGGCCGTCGGCTGAGCGGGGACCGCGGCGAGCTGGCGGTCCGCCTGGCGGGCCAGGCAATCCGCGGCGTCGCTCTCGGTGTTGTTGTGACCGCGGTCGCGCAGACTGCACTGAGCGGCATCGGCCTGCTCGTCGTCGGCATGCCGTTTGCAGCAGTGCTGACGGCGTTGATCTTTGTCCTTTGCCTGATGCAGCTCGGTCCCGGCCTTGTCCTGGCGCCGACGGTTATCTGGATGTATTATTCTGGCGATACGCTTTGGGCGACCGTTCTGCTGCTCTTCACGATCGTCGCCGGCACGATGGACGGATTTCTGCGTCCGTTCCTGATCCGCAAGGGAGCAGACCTGCCATTGTTGCTCATCTTTGCGGGTGTCATCGGCGGCCTCATCTCGTTCGGCATTCTCGGCATTTTCGTCGGACCCACGCTTCTTGCGGTAGCCTACACGCTGCTCGACGCCTGGATGGCGGAAGGCGATACGGAGTCCGAGACGGGTGTACCTCGCCAATGATCGTTCGCGAAGGAAATGCAGGTAACCCGTCTGTAGAGGGCGTTGCTACTGACCGCCGGGCGGCAACAAATACAGCGTCATGGCGAGTATGAGATAGACCATCAGCATCAACACCCCAACGAACCATGTCGAGCGCCCGCCATTGGTGACGATGATGGCCGTCATCGTGGCGATGAGCACCATGATGACCGCGCCTGGCCAAAACTGGAGATCCATCGGCGCGGGGCCGATGACGTAGCTGAGGAGCACGAGGACCGGAGCAACGAAGAGGGCGATCTGCGCGGCACTGCCGAGCCCGATGCCGACGCTCAGGTCCAGGCGGTTCTTGCGAGCGCCTGAAAAGGCTGAGGCCATTTCAGCGGCACCGCCGACCAGCGCTACGACGATGAAGCCCACGAATGCGGGCGTCATTCCGAATGTCACCGCAGCCTCCTGAACCGACTCGACGAAGATTTCGCTGACCAAAGCTACAAACACCGTCACACCAGCCAGCGTAACAAGAGCCACGTTGAGCGGCCATGGCGCCTCGTCCGAGACAGCCTCTTCTATGCTGCCGAAAAGTTCGCGATGGCTCTTGAGCGAGAATACGAGGCCCAACCCATAGGCGACGATCAGTACCACCGATAGCCCGACGCTGAGCTTTTGCATGAAGTCCGGCGCCATTTCGGAACCACCGGAGGCTACTGCCGATGGGATGATCATGGCGACGGTGGCCAGAAACAGCAGGCTTGTTTGCAGGCGGGCGTTTACGCGATTGTAGTCCTGAACGTGGTATTTCAACCCGCCCAGCAGGAACGACGCACCCAGCAAAAACAGGGTGTTGGCGACGATAGCCCCAGCCACGGAGGCCTTCACGAGGGTGAACTGGCCAAGGCGCAGCGCGGCCAGGGCGATGATGAGCTCAGTCAGGTTACCGAGCGTCGCATTGAGAAGCCCGCCGACCGCGTCGCCGGTTTTGGCGGAAACGGACTCTGTGGCGTGGCTCAGCAGCGTCGCCAGCGGAATGATGGTCAATACCGCCAATAGGAACAGCAGCGTGTGCGATTCCGGGCTTACCTTCTGCGCTGCGAAAGTCACCGGCACAAGGGCCAGGAGCCAAAGTATCGGGTTCTGCCGTATTTCTTTCCATAGATGGTTCATGAAAGACCCCATGCTAAATAGTAGGTTGGCGGGCAGTGATAACGAGTTTCAATCTGGGACAGTTGCGCGCAGTGCCTGAACGGCGACTGCTGCGACGAGGCCTGTCAGGATGATGCCGGAGAAGCCGATCACGATAGCCAGCACGCGCGATGAAAGATGGTGCGGCGTCAGATCTCCGTAACCGATGGTAAGCCCGGTAACGAACGTAAAATAGAGTGTGTCGGTCAGAGGCCAGCCTTCTATTTGACCGATCACGATCCCGCAGGCCACCATCACCACCACGATTCCGGACAGGATCGGCCAGACCACGCGTATCTGGTGAAAAAGTGCCTTTAGAAAGATGCGTCGCGTTTGCCTAGATCCCATCGCATTTCACCGATGAACGAACACCCATTTCAGCTTGTCAGCGGCACGATGATCATGCCGAAGGTCGTCAGAATGATATTGCCGAGCGCTTATGGAACCGTGAACCCTATCACCGGCACCTGGTGCACGGCCACCGTTGCTGCGGTCATGGTTTGGGCTCCTTCAACGCCTCCGAGCAAAAGAACCGGGTTCATTCGCAGTACACATTTGCCAAACAATATTCCGACGGTTGGAGGAATGCAGATGCAGAAAACACCCGCGATGGCAACAAAGCCCGCGAGGCCGAAATTGACGAGGAACATGCGGGTCGGCTCCCGAGCTTTGCCGATCAGCCAGGGATACGGGCTCTGCAGCCAACCGAACAACAGGCCGGCAAGAAGCGTGCCGACAGAGTTAGACAACGCCAGCTTGGCCCCACCAATCATAATTGCAGGCACATTAGCGCGATGCCGAGCCCGAGGGTCAGCATGCCCTGCGAAAAGGGAACCGGTCACGAGCCCGAGTGCATGGCCGCCGAGCTGGATTTTGCCGATCACGTGGCCGATTGCAAGGGTCATGAACAGCGCAATTTCGGGATAGTTCCGAAGTACCTCTACGCTTGCCGTGATCACGGGCCCTCCCCCGTTCATGGGTCCGGATGCAACTCCCGTCGCTTGCGTCCGCCCGGTTTTTTGCGTCTGTAACCCTATTTCGCTTTTTTCGAAGCGTTGAATGCATCGACATAGCTGCGTCCAACGGCACGAACCGCCCGTCCGATATCGTCATAGACGTCATCGGTTAAATTCGCGAATGAGACCCTGACGCTCCAGTTCGGCGCATGGAAACCGCCGCCTTCGCGTGGCGCGGTTGCTATCCAATTAGGATTGCCACGCCCTGCGTTAAGGAGTGCCTGTGTGGACTTTTGAGCACTGCGCTTGGCCAACTTGAGCAGGCCGTCCTTTATCTCGAACGGAATTATTTTCTCATATTCGCGGTAGTCTGTCGTGGCCATGAGATCCCTCCTAAAATAACTACGATCGATAGCTAAACTGCGCCAACAATCCTAATCGGATCGGCAAAGTTCTTGTGAAAGTAGTGCCATGCGAGGCCCCGGGCTACCGGCTTGACATATGTCGTCCCGACGGAAGAAAGGTTGAGCACGGCATCGATCCGGCAGTGCGAATGGACAAGTATAGCGCGGCCCTTCGCAGACATTCCATGTTCCGAAAATTCATCCAAGGGCACTTCGATGTTGAATTCATCATAGAGCGTTACGCGCTGCTCTAGTGCAACTACCGAGA
>NZ_JBBNAN010000531.1:0-4645 GCF_037994405.1 Phyllobacterium sp. | reverse complement strand
GACCTTCGGCCTGCCCGCTGAGATATTGCGAAGGAACGCGCGGCTGGAGGCGGGGCGGCCGCCTGACTTCGGGTCTGGCTGAGGTTTTCTGTCGCTATTGGCATCTGCGGAGCGCATTTTTTGGGTAAGCCGCCTACAATCCACTAAGCAGCGAGCCTGGGAATTGACCGCTCGACCAATCGCAGGAATCGGGTGTTGCGGGCCCCCACAACCACACCTTTTCGCGATATGCTAGCTTGGAGGGGCAAAGTGCTAAAATTCGCCCTAGTTTGAAGAATGTTCGACAGAAATTCAAACGGGATAGTCGTCGCCTGGATGATTCTTGCCTCCTTCTATCTGTCGTTCTGTTACAAATCCTTGTATATTGCAATTTGAGACCAAGGGTTTATAACGTCCATCATGATTACCCAAACCCACCGAGATCGCGCCCTGGAGGTCGCACGTCGACAAGGAATCGCGCGGGGTCGCGATTTCGATGCCGCCGGCGTTCCGCGCGTCTACCTGCAAAGGCTGCGCGACGAGGGAGTTCTCCAGCAGGTAGGTCGTGGCCTCTATAAACTGGCGAATGCTGAGGTCGCCAGTGCCACCAGCCTGGCTGAAGCCGCACGCATACAGCCAAAAGGGGTCATCGGCCTGCTGTCGGCGCTGCAATTCCACAATCTCACGACCCAGACGCCGCATGCCGTGTGGATGCTACTCGGGCCAAAGGACTGGGCGCCAACCAATCCATCGGTCTCGCTGAAGATCGTCCGCGCCAGCGGTGAGGCGCTGACGGCCGGCATAGAGACGCATCAGGTCGACGGCGTGCCTGTTCCAATCACGTCGCCAGCGAAAACCGTCGCTGACTGCTTCAAGCACCGCAACAAAATCGGCCTCGATGTTGCGATCGAGGCACTGCGGGACCTCATCAAATCGCGAAAGGGGCGGGCAGGGCTAAACGAGCTTTGGCGTTACGCTGAGATCGATCGCGTCCAGACAGTAATGCGGCCCTACATCGAGGCCATGGTTTCATGAAGACGCCGAAGAATATTGGCGTCTCTGTACGCGATCGGCTGACGCAGCGTGCTCGCGAACGTCGTGAGAACGCCCAGTTGCTGATGACGCGTTATGGCATCGAGCGTGTGCTCTATCGTTTGAGTGTTTCGCCGTACCGGGATCGCTTCGTGCTAAAGGGCGCGATGCTGTTCAGCCTATGGGCGCCTGTGCCCTACCGTGCCACTGGCGACCTTGATCTCCTCGGTTTTGGAGAGAACGCTCCTGCTACCATCGCCGCCATATTTGTTGAAATCCTTGCCACACAGGTTGAAGATGATGGGGTGATCTTCCGGCCGGAGACGCTGAGTGCCGCCCCGGCACGCGAGGAAGACGAATATGCTGGCGTGCGGTTGGACTTCGTGGCCGAACTCGCTGGCGCGCGCCTGCCCATGCATGTTGACATTGGATACGGCGATGTGATTACACCGGAGCCGGTCGACATCGAATATCCTGCACTTCTGGGACAGCCCGCGCCGCACCTGAGAGCCTATCCACCCGAAACTGTTGTGGCGGAGAAGTTCCAGGCCATGGTGGCGCTCGACATGCTCAATTCGCGCATGAAGGACTTCTTCGATCTGTGGGCCATCGCGGGCGCCTTCGCATTTGAAGGGGAGGTTCTGGCGCGAGCGATCCAGACGACCTTCGAGCGTCGCGAGACGCGGCTTCCCACCGAAACGCCAGTGGCGCTGACGGTGGGCTTCGCCGACGCAAAGCAAGTCCAATGGGCCGCGTTTCTGAGGCGGACCGAGATCGCCCTTGCACCTGAACCGCTTCCGGAAATCCAGGCGCGTATCGCCGAACTCGTGATGCCGCCGATGATCGCAACGACTGAGGCTGCGCCTTTCAATGCGCGTTGGGCGCCAGGCGGCCCCTGGATTGACGCATAGCATTTCAAGGTTGCAGATAGAATTCTAGGCTCAGCTATCAATGCAGCCGATGCCAACGATGGCATCGGTTTTCTAAGCGTGATACGTCTCAATGACGGTACTTTTAGAGTCAGAGTCGGGTGCGTTGTCGGAGGCCGCGAGGTACACAAATCGTCCGATTGACTCCGATAGCTGGCGAAACCTCAAAAAAAATTTTGAGGTGATTTTCTCTTTAAAATCAACAGTGTAACTTTTTGACAGGCCCAACGCCGGAGTTTTCTCGCCGCCAGAATAAATTTGCAAGCAATTTCAATTGGTTATATACTGTTTAACAATCGAGTGGGAGTGACAGGGGATAGTTCCGGGATAGTGTAGGATACTGTGGCGTAGGTTTTTCCTATCGATAGCACGGAATAGTAGTCGGGCGACTGCGAACGCCTTCGCTAACATCTTGATCGTCGGTGCGCATGCCGGCCGGATCGTCCGGTCGTGATCATTGCTCTCGATGGTGAGATTTGGGACTTTGCGGTCGGGCGGCTTTCAAACCGCGAATGGCAATACCGGACGTTCTTTCCGACCGACAAGGCTTCTTGCTCGGCATTCGTCATCCCCTTCGTGTCCAGACCATGATAGTCGATGCACCACTCAGACAGGGGCAGCTCCCGCAAAGTGCGGAGACTGGTCGAAATGCTCGAGCAGGAGTTCGGTGAGGGCCCGTACCTTGCCTGGCAGACCTAGCGGATAGACCTTGCCCGCCCCGAAGTGAATTACCGCCTGTTCCTCGCGAATATTCTAACCGGGGTGCTGTTGGCGGGCGTGGCCTTCGTAGGAACTTTGTGACAACATAGCCGCAAGCTGTCGCAGTAATCTCAGGAATTTTGCGAAACTTGATGCAACTGAATGATTTGAGCCAAACCTATCGGAAATAATTTCAAATCCCGGACAGCTAGTTCAGACAGGTCAGCCCAAACAACGCGCTGCTCTTGTCCGCTCTCGATGGTATAAATTTCCTCACGGCCGAAGAGGCTATTATCATTTAGTTCTACGTCGGCTGCGAAAACGATCTCATGGCCTGTGCGTCCTTCGAATTCAAAGATGTTTTCGATCGCGTGCCATGGACCCACGATAGAGATCGCAATGCCAAGTTCCTCCATGAACTCGCGGTGCAACGCCTGTTCACGCGTTTCTCCAAACTCGATCGATCCACCCAAAGGTCGAATGCCTTTCACAACACCGTCACTCCCGCGGATCTCTGATGCCAACAGCCGCCCGCTATCCCAAGCAAGCCCAATCACAATAGCGCGGATACCGGTCGGAGGTCGCCAGGTTGTCATGTTCTTATCCCGTCAGTTTCCAAAGTTGACTTCAGCAGAGGTCGATTTCAGAAGACGATTTCATAGGACCACTCAGCATGTGATCCGCCAAGCTGTAGCAGTGGCTCGCCTGATAGGCGTTCCGGCCCCGGTTCATGTGCGTCAGGTTGAACGCCCGGATGGCCTGCAACGCACGGTGCGCCGCGAGGAATTTGCCGATTGAGGAGAAGCCGCGGACCTTGATGCCGAAAATATCCTCGCCGCGGGGGAAGAAATAGCCGACGTCTTCCGGCGTCATGACACAGCGCTCAAGGAAAGCTTCGTCCACTTGGCCCTGATCGCTTGAATGGTCGGTGGTGAAATCGGAAAGATGCACCACGAATAGCGCGCGGATGCCCTCGCCGTCCGCATAGAGCGAGAAAAGCTCCATCCAGCTTGCATTGACGCGAACGAGCGCCTTGCCCGGCGTCGATGGCAGACAGGAAACCGACCAGTAGTGCCGCTCGGTCCGGCGCGGGATCGGGATGCAGTCGCTCCCGTAGCGCCGGAGAATCTCCAGGACCTCTTGCGCCTGCGGCCGGGTTAGCAGCTTCTCAAACCGCGCAACGTATCTGAGACGCAGTTCCAGGGACTCCGAGCGCTCGTCGGCGTCGCGCAGGATCGTCTTGCCGTGCATCCAATCGCGCTGCGGCTGGAGATCCAGAAATCGGCGCAGACCGGTGGTGCTTGGGCGGCGAGTCGCGCTCACTTCGGGTACCATGTCTGTTGATTTCCACTGAGAACTGACCCGGCATTTCCGCCGAGAATTGACCCGCCTTTATGTATGTTCTGGTCTGGGGTGGTGGTCAAGCTCCTGTTTTTCTCCTTCGTGTTTTTCATTTCGTGTACTGAACTGTTCTTGAATCGGAAGTTGTCGTTTCCGGTTTCGAGGATGTGGCAGTGATGGGTTACCCATCCCTCAGCTGCCCGTAGTGTCGGCTATAATCCCCTATGTCATCGGCCTTCCAGGACGACGTAGGGGGAGGCGCATTTTGAGACAGATCGCCCCAGCGCCTACTTCACTACCCCGCGAGTTGGTTGGGCGAAAATGGCTTTGGCATGAGGCAGAATTTCTCGCTTCGGTCAGGTTCTTCTTGAAGGCGCCCTCGGTGTACGCGTATCTCGTTGTCTGCCTAAGGGTCAGGATTCAATCTGGGATGAACTGCCAAGAGCCATCGCTTTCGGAATACGCCACGAACGGTAACTGTCTTGCCATTATGAGATTTAGACCAAGGTCTCACAAGGGCCACTATGCGACCTTGGGCTGAAGTCAAATGTGCAACTAGCCGACCTCCACTTTCAATGCGCGGTCGAGGGTGGCTTCTTCCGACCATTGAGCCTTGATCGGAAGAACCTCGGTTATTTAACCTATAAACTGACGAGGAAGCACAA
>NZ_JBBNAN010000530.1:0-2973 GCF_037994405.1 Phyllobacterium sp. | reverse complement strand
CCCGGCCCCAGTCATATCGATATTCGAGCGGTCGAAACATCATTGGGTGCAATTTGATGGGGCGGTCGAACACTTCCAGGAAAGTGGGCTGCGAAAATATTCGCCTGAACTGACGCGAAGGTCCACCTCCCGTTGATCGCAGCGTCCGCTTCCCACCCTTCTGCGACTTTCCCGAACTGACGACGATCAGCACAACATTGATGCGGCTTGTAACATTCCTCGTTGTTGGCGGCACCTACTCTCTTGAAGTGCTGCTTTCGGCAAGGCGTTTGCGTAGCGCGTTTTTGATAAGATCTTCGATGAACCCGTCGTGGCCGCCATGGCACCGATCCCTGGGATCGGCTGGACTGTGTTCGTTGAACAGCCGCAGGCAGAAGCTTTTGCACCGCTCTATGCTTCTTTGTGGCGCACCGGTGGCCTGCTGCTCGTCGCCACCGTCTTTGCTGCGGCGGCGATGGACATGCAAGAGGCCATTCAGCGCTTGATCGCCGAATGGCGTCTGTGCGGCCATGTTATCGGCTTCGGCATAGGACTCGCGATGGGATGGGCGACGGTCGGCAGAATTGGCTATGAGGCCCGCGTTGACTACACCGCGATCGGCTATGTCGTGAACCTGGCGTCGAGACTGTGTTCATCGGCCAATGACCAGCAAATCCCCATTGATCATTCCGTGGCGCACTGCGTGCATGGCAAGATTCCGATGGTCGCACTCGGCGCGCGTGACCTTAAGGGCTTCGACGAGCAAGTAGCCGTTTACGACGTCGGAACGCGAAGCGCGAAGTCAGATGTCGCGTCCGACCCGAATGAGATCGGCGCGAAAAGTTAGGCCTGCGTTTCGAAACAGAATAAGGAAATCCGCTAACGCCTTTGCGTGTGCGCGATGACCGGTGTTGGGAGGCCGCATAAAAAAAGAACCGCCGCTTATGGGGGGATGAGAGCGACGGTTCTTTTTTGGGTTTGCAACCAGGAGGGGTGTTGCAATAGTCCGGGCTTCGGTGGGGGGCCAAAACCCACGATAAGATACCACCACTCAAACTCCGCACGACTATGCAAATTGTCGCACAAGAACGCGCCAGCAGCCGCATAAAAAAGCAAAAAGGCCGCCGCATAATTGGCGCTCATATAGTATGGAGGCTATGATCCACCATTCAACGCGGTAGCCGCGATTTCGTCCCGTCCAGATAGTGGTCTGGCTTGGCCACGGGATAGGTGGGTGCCGTTGATCGGCATGCCGCCGATTAGAGTCATTGTGGCGTGGATTCGGTGTTCGGTCGCGATACGCTTGAACGAGAAGGCGAAATTACCGAAACCGATGCGGTATCGAAAGGACGATCGAAGCAGGCTTCCGGGATCGGTCTCAAGATCAGGCTACAGTTCCTACGCGAGTAATATGCCCGCTTGCCCATTTCACCGGCCAAAAATGTCCCAAGCGGCGCTGGTTTCCAGCGAACTGGTGCGAATGAAAGCATTGTGCCGGCCGGAATTTGCCGCTCAACTGAGGGTATCGGCAAAGTCGAGCTCTTTTGCCATTTCGCTGACCTTCAAATTGAACAAGGCTCATGCCGTGACATGAGGTAGATTTCCTCTTAAGGAGAGAATTACCATTGACTGCTCAATCGATGGTTCGGAGCTCGAATGGAAGTTATTTTCAAGATTATTGTCGTGTCCGGACTTGCGCTGGCACCAGCCGTCATTGCCACCAAAAAGGGTCGCGATTTCTGCCCGTGGGCGATCTACGGGTTTTTGGTGTGGCCTATCGCAATCATCCATGCATGCGTCTTGAGCCGTAAGGACAAGGACACGATTGAGGACCGTATAGATATCACTCAACAAATTGAGCCCAAACGACCCTAGGGTCGCGCTGGAGCCAGTGAGCAGTAGAATAGTATTCCCAATCAACGATTAACCTAATTGAATGAGCATCCCGATTGGTGGCAGCGTCCACTTTGATGGCTTTGGGCGTTCTCAAAAAGGGGAGAGATGAGACGGAGCATTGGGGATGGGGAATCCCGGCTGCCGAAAAATTGTCTCGCCCCCTCCCAGTTGGCTTGCCGTGGGCTTTAGGGCTTTGAGCGGCAAGCTGTGACAGAATACACTCTCAGGACCGTTGCCGTCTGCGTGGCAATTCGATGTATGCACCCACAATCAGCGATTGCAGGAACTCCAGACCGGGACTAAAAAAGGGAGGAGAGAGACGAGGATATCCCCCACCATCCTTGCCTCTACCCTCCCAGTTTCAGCTGACCACGAGACACAGGATGCAAAGTCAAAGCAGCCTGATGTGCCAGTCACAGCCGTAGAACATTACACCCGAGAGGTTCATGCCGTCAGCTTGGCAATTGGACGTACAGGCTACCCCCTTTAGCCGTCAGGACGCCACTATTGGTTGCGGCAGGTCGGATTTGCATCGACGATTCCGGTTTACGAGACCGGCGAGATGACCGCTTCTCCACTTTGCACTGAAACTGAATTTGGAAATAGACATTTTGCCTCAAGCTATTCCCCGGCTGGGTTCGACCGGCGAGTGTTCCCTGTCCCCAGGTCCGCCGGTCATTGCCTAGCTTTAATTTCAACCGGGTCGTCCGCCCATGATGGTCATTGATTGCCGTTATTGGGAGCGTCACTCGTGCCAAACCCACCTCGCTAGGTCTTGTTACAGTTACGTACTTGCCCTTCGCATGTCGGAGAAATCATGGTCGCCGGATCAACGCCAACGACGATCCAGAGAGGGAGAACAGAATTGCTTATTAAAACCGCAACAATCTTCACGATGATCGCACTTGCGGGATGTCAGTCGACTGGCGATGACGCTGGTGCGGTACCCGCGTCAGCCATCCCGCCTGCCATGGCAGCGACTGCCACGGCGTCGGATGGTGCGCCTGCCGACATTGCCGATTTGGTCAATGCCCGGACCGCCGGCGCCAAAAGCCAGATGCAAGCGCGTGGTTACGCTGTTGTCAGCTATCAGGGCGG
>NZ_JBBNAN010000529.1:0-11405 GCF_037994405.1 Phyllobacterium sp. | reverse complement strand
GTCGCGCTTGCAAGGCGCGACTCTCACAGATCCGGACGTGAGTGTCTCCACTCATCCGGCTCCTACCGTCCAGCCGGTGCCCGATACAGCAACCGCCAATGTGCAAACAGCGCTGGCTCCCGACGCCAATCAAAACGGGGATATAATCCGGCAATCGGCACGCACAGCTAAGGCATTGCTTTTACTGATTTTATTCTCCTATCCATATTCCCGTCCAGCTGGCCTGGCGTTTTCTCCGCTTTCAGAAGATAACGTCCTGGCGCAATGGTTTCAGAAGCGGACCGAGGATGGTCGCGGCGGCACACGCAAGACCATGATCGTAGCTCTGGCGCGCCGTCTGCTCATCGCGCTCTGGCGCATGGCCACCAAGGGAGAGATCCGCAAGGCGTCGCATTGCGGGCGAATGCGTAGCAAATAAGAGAGGAACAACTATCGGAGCCAGGGCACCACGCGCCGGGTTCCCAACGATCCGAGGCGGTGGCGTACCGGCACTGCACCTGGGCTTTGCACCGTGATTAAGAATGGTCCCGCCGCCCCGGAGCCTTGCTCGCTATGCGCATTACTGCGTCATGGCTGGGTCAAAGAACCCGCCGCATACAAGTACGCGAGAGCATTGTCTCGCCGCTCGCAGGCTCCCCTCGGTATCATCGTGAATCGACCAGCCCTCAAATCGAAAAGGATGAAACTATATGCAAAAAGATCGTTGACAAACATACTCCCCATACAAGTGCATCGCGACACACTGTAACGTCTCGGTGACATCTTCCTCCATCTTCACGATACGGGCCGAGCTGCAGCCAGGTCTCCATCTCCGAGTGTTCGCCCGGCAGGGATGGGTCTGCGAGCCCGCTGTTCGAACTCGTGCACGGTTGCGGTGGGCGCGGCAGCCTCAATAGCGAAGCCGTGAGTAGTAAGATTTCTGCGCCGCCTCGCGTGCCTGCCCCAGCGTGAGGATGCCCTGCTCGCGCAGGAGCGGAAGCAGCTTGAGGAACACCTCGGCCGTCGCCAGCGCGTCGCCGACCCCCGTGTGACGACCGGAAATCGTCACACCCAGACGCGCCGCGATCGCCTCGAGGTCGTGCGATGCCTCGTTCGGATGCACGACACTCGACAAGAGCAGGGTATCGAGCACCGGCTGGTCGAACCGCACGCCGCTCACGGCCTCCTTGAGCTTGAGGAAGCGCATGTCGAAGGCCACGTTGTGCCCGACGAGCACCGTGTCGCTGGCGAAGGCCCGAAACGCGGGCATCACCTCGGCGATCGACGGCTTGCCGCGGACCATCGCCGGCCGGATGCCGTGGATCGGGATCGACGCTTCGGGAATGCTGCGCTGAGGATCGACCAGTTGATCGAAGCACTCGCCGCGCAGCAGCTTGCCGTTGACGATGCGGGTCGCTCCAATCTGGATGATCTCGTCGCCATGCGCGGGGTGGAGGCCGGTCGTCTCGGTGTCGAACACCGTGTAAGCGATGTCCTCCAGCAAACGTTCGTCGAGCGCGCGGCCACCCTCGCTGGCTGCGAACAGGTCGAAATCATAATATTCGGGCCGGGTGTCCCCGGGGGTCACCGCAGCGGCCGGCTCGCCCGTCGCCAGCGGTAGCAGGAAGCGAAAGAACGAAAGAGCGAGCGAGCGGTCGTGCTCGAACCAGACTTCGCCGCAGTGCCGTTCCGCCACGTCGCGCACTGAGAGCGGCGAGCGCGCGTCACCTACCTGCATCGCGCCTGTCTGCCAGCCTGCCAGGGTCTCGGGACGCGCGTCCTCGGCCGCCCAGATCAGGTCGAGGTGGGCGCGATTCCCGGCTTGGGCCAGCCGGATCCGCAGATCGGGCCGATCGAACGCCTCGACGACGCGGCTCGCGAGGAACGCCAGCGCCTGGATCAGCGCAAAGCTGTCGACGCCTAGCCACAGGGTCCCGTCGACCTTGTCCGAGGCCACGCGCTGGCCCGTATCCGCCTCGATCCGCGTCACGGCAGCGGCGACGAGGTCGCCCCCGAGCATTTCCTGCAACGGCCAACGCGTCATCAGGTCCTGCGACGTCCCCGCGGCGAGTGCTGTGAGCCGCGCGCTCATCGCAGACACCTCGTCGCGCACCACCTTGTGGAAGCGATCGCGCTCCTCCGCCGCGAGGTCGGGGTAGTCGAGCATGTCGAGCGCGGCCTGCATGCTGGCGAACGACGCCCGGCTCGCCTCAGTAAGTTCGAGCAGCTGCCGGTCGCGCCGCGAATGCGCCTCATATTCGTCGGTAATGTCATCGAGTAGCAGCACGAAACCGGTGAGCGCCGGCCTGTCCGACGCCGCCGGTCGCACCGGCGCCATGCTAACGCGAAGCAGATGCCCCGCGGGCGTGCCGGTCACGAACCGCGCCGAGACTGTCGCGGCGTCGCCGCCCCGGGCGATGCGCCGATCGACCGTCTCAAGCGCATGCGCGATCAGCGCCCGGTCGAACACGCCGTAGATCGAACGGCCCAGCCCGATTAACTCGGCGCCCCCGGCCCCCTGGGGGGTGCGCGAGAGCCTGCGGAACAGCTGCCGCGCGCGCCTGTTATAGAGCAGGATCCGCCCGTCGAGGTTGCAGACCACCACGCTCTGGTTCAGCTCGGCCATCAGCGCGCCGAGTTGGTCGCGCTGCTCGGCCACACCCTGGCTCGCCTCGGCCACCAGCCGCGCCATGTCCTCATGCAGCGCCCGGCGCGTGCCGGCAAGCCCGTTGATGGCTGCGGTCAGGTCGCGCGCCGCCGCGCCTCCGCGCGGGACCAGATCGGGCGCCGCGACATCTCCGATCAGTACCCTAGTCGCATCCGCCAGCCGCGCTGGTGCGGCCACATGCGCCGCGTAGAGCCGGCCGGCAGCCCAGGCCGCCAACGCGGCCGCGATCAGCCACCAGGCCACCGGCAGCACGCCGTGGGACGCCACAAGCGGGCCGATCGCCGCATCGACGCCCGCGCGCTGCGCTGGGTCCAGCGTCATCCGGAGCAGCACGCCACCGAGCGCCAGCCACGCCGCTAGGGCCGCGCCCGGCGCGAGCATCACCAGCATCAGGCGGCGGTCGAACTTCATGCGAGCATGTCCCGGACCTTCTGCATGAGGTCGCGCGTCGAGAACGGCTTGGTCATGTAGGCATCTGCGCCGACACCGACTCCCCGCGCAACGTCGGTGTCGCGCCCCTTGGCCGTCAGCATCAGGATCCGGGTATCGCGGACCGCCCCGTCAGCCCGCACCGCCTCGCAGACGTCGAACCCCGACATGCCCGGCATCATCGCGTCGAGCAGCACCAGCTGCGGCCGCTCGCGGCGGATCGCCTCCAGCGCCTGCCGGCCGTCGCGCGCCACGAGGACCTCATAACCCTCGCGCTTCATCATGAACTCGAGCGACACGACGATGTTCGGCTCGTCGTCTGCAATCAGAACCTTGAAGCTCATGGCGGTTCCTCACGGCGTTTCTTGGTCTTCCGCCGGCCGGAGCGGCAACCGGAACGCGAAGCATGCGCCTTCGCCCGATTCCGATTCCAGCCACATGCGCCCACCGAAATGATCGACGATCTGGCGGCAAATTGGAAGGCCCAATCCCGTTCCCGGTGGCCGGTTCTGGGCGTCCCCGCCCTGGCGGAACTTCTCGAACACCGTCGCCTGCTCGGCAAGGGGTACGCCCGGGCCGTTGTCACGGACCTCGACGACCAAGCCATCCCCGTCGGTCCGCAGTACGACCCCGACCTTTCCCGCCTCGGCGGGAACGAACTTTGCGGCGTTGCTGAGCAGGTTCAGCATGACCTGGGTCAACCGGTCGGGGTCCGCACGGATCAGCGGAACCTGGTCGGGCAAGGACAGCTCGACTGCCGCCCCACGCTCGCGGAACAGACCGGATGCGGCGCGCACGGCATTTGCGACGAGCTTCGCCATGTCGACGTCAGTGTTGTGCCACTCGGCATGTCCAGATTCGATCTTGGCCAGGTCGAGCACCTGGTTGACCAGACGGCTCAGGCGCTCGCTTTCCGAGACGACGATCCGCAGGAACTCCTCGCGCTGATCCACCTCCATGTCGGGCGCGTCCAGCATCAGCTCGGACAGGGCGCGGATCGAGGTGAGCGGCGTCCGCAGCTCGTGGGTCACCGAGGACATGAAGTCGTCCTTGAGGTGATCGAGGCTCTGCAGTTGCTCGTTGGCTCCGCGCAGCTCGGCGGTTGCCAGCTCGAGCGAGCGCGACTTGTCCTCCAGCGCGCGCGCGTAGCCGCGCAGCTGCGATGCCTCGTCCAGGATCTCGATCACGTCGTCGATCGCGAGCGGCTCCTCCTGCACCACCGAGGCGACCAAGACCCGGGCCGATGCGCTGCCCACTGCGCCGGTGAGCTGCCGCTCGACGCGATCGACAAGGCGCGCGTCCGCTAGAAGGTTCCGGACGTCGGCGACGCCAATCTCCCGTGCATGCTCCTCGAACAGCTGTCGCGCGCGGTTTGCTCCAAGCAGTCGGCTTGCAAGCATCGTAAGGTCCTCGAGCCGGGCGCGGCCGCGCCAGAAGACGGGTGCCGCCTGGCCGGATGCCCTCCCGCGCTCGAACACGTCGACGAACAGTAGCGCCTGGCTCGCCTCCCGGGCCGATGGCCCACGCCACAGCGACAGGCCGATGTAGAGGCCGACGTTGATTAGAAGGCTCCAGAACAGCGAATGGGTGAGATTGTCGAGCCCGTTGAGGCCAAACAGCCGCTCGGGGGCGAGTAGCTCGATCCCGAACGGGCCGTGCGCGACGAATTTAACCGGGATCCAGCCGGACTTGGCCACCGAGGGCAGCATCAGCGTATAGGCCCACAACGCGAAGCCGCCGAGCAGCCCTCCCAGCGCCCCAGCTCGCGTGCCGCCGCGCCAATACATGCCGACCAGCAGCGCGGGAGCGAACTGTGCGACCGCCGCGAAGCTGATCAGGCCGATGCTGACCAGCGCATAGGCCTCGCCGGCGAGGTGGAAGTACAGGTAGCCGAGCAACAGCACGGCGAGGATCGCACAGCGCCGGATGTTGAGCAGCTGCTGCGTCAAGTCGCCGCCCGCGCGACCGCCGAACCCCGACAGGCGCAGCAGCGACGGCATGACCAGGTCATTGCAGACCATGGTCGACACGGCGATCGTCTCGACGATCAGCATGCCGGTGGCCGCGGACAGGCCGCCCACATAGGCGAACAGCGCCAGCGCCGGCGCACCATGCGCGAGCGGCAGCGACAATACGAAAGTCTCGGCGTCCATTCGCCCTGGGCCGAAGATGACCTGCCCGCCGATCGCGATCGGCAGCACGAAGACGTTGATCAGCAGCAAGTAGGCAGGGAAGACCCAGGCGGCCCGCCGCAGGTGCTGCTCGTCGACGCATTCGACGACCATCATCTGGAACTGACGCGGCAGCAGCAGCACCGAGAGCATCGAGAGAAGCGTTAGCGCAAACCACTGCGCGTAGCCGAATGAGGCGGCGCCACTCTCGCCGCCGAGGCGCAGCAGCGCGCGAAGCTCCGGAAAAGTCTGCCCCCGCGACCAGATGTCGGCCATGCCGTCGAACAGGCCCCAAGTCACGAAGGCCCCCACCGAAAGAAAGGCGACGAGCTTGACGATCGACTCGAAGGCGATGGCCGCGACCATCCCTTCGTGCCGCTCGGCGCTGTCCAGGTGGCGCGTCCCAAAGATGATTGTGAACGCCGCGAGCGCCAGCGCGACCAAGAGCGTGCCGTCCTGCCACCAGGCGATTACCGGCAGCCCCGGCGCTTGCTGGCCGGTGGTGAGCACGTGATAGCCGGCGGAGATCGCCTTCAGCTGCAGCGCGATGTAGGGGACGATGCCGACGACGGTGATCAACGTGACCAACGCGGCCAGCAACGGGCTCTTGCCGTAACGGCTGGCGAGGAAGTCGGCGATTGAGGTGATCCGGTAGGTCTGCGCGATGCGGATCATCTTGCGCACGACGACCCAAGCGAGCAGCATCGCCAGCATCGGCCCGAGGTAGATTGGCAGGAACCAGACCCCGGACCCCGCTGCGCGCCCGACGCTGCCGAAATAGGTCCATGCGGTGCAGTAGACAGCCAACGACAGCGCATAGATCCAGGCGTTATCGATCACAGAGCGACCGAGCGCCGCACGCCGGTCGCCGAAGGCGGCAATCGCGAATAGAAGCAACAGGTAGCCGAACGAAACGCCGAGGACAAGGGAAGCAGCGATCATAGCTCAGCCGGACAGGCTCGGCCGCGCGATGCGGAGCCGAGACCGTCGCGAGTTGCTCGCGTGGTCCCTCCATCGCTTTTCACACACGTATTTCAATAATATCAAATACATAGAGTATATTCCACCGTGAACGCCCCGTTCACGCCCCGGGGGTGTGTCGAGGGCACTCGCTCGCCCAGACCAGCACCCCGATCAGGGCCGCCCAGATCCCGAAGAGCGCCACCGGTAGCAGCGGCAGGCCAAACACCATGATATCACGGTCCCAGACGATCAGCATTGGGAAGTTGAACAGGACCAGCCCCGCACCCCAGATCGCGAGCAGCAGTTGTAAGCGCGGCCCGCGCGCGGGACCCCTGCAGCCGTGGGACCGGCTCTTGTGACGACCACTCATCGGTAGGTCACCTGGCAACTTGCTGCCCAAGGCCCGCCGCTTGGGCAAAACGTCCGTTCAGAGTGGCGGTATCTCATAGCGAGTCGAGCTGGTAGCGCTGGCCCAGCCACTGCTTGAACCGGCGCACGATCGCGAGCGAATCCTTCAGAGCCTGTCGCTCGAGCGTGCCGAGCTCGGCGAGGCGGATCCCGTTATCCGGCGTGCGCCCGTCGGCCATCTGCCGCAGATTGCTTGCGAGCTTCTGGCCGATGAGGAAGTGGACTGCGTCGATAAGGTCGCGGGCGAGCGCCTCGTCGATGCGACCGGCCGCGACCAGTGCGCGCAGCCGGGCTGCGGTGCCGAGTGCGCGGACGCGATATTGCAGTGCGAGCGTCCGCACCCCGTGCACGAGCGGAAAAATGCCGAGCTTCTTCAGGTCGATCTCGGCGGCCGCTCGGCCGCGCAAGCCCGGCAGTCGCCACCACCAGCTGCCGTCACCGCCGAACTGGTCCACGGCGCTTGCGAAGCGCGCATAGAAGGCGTCGCTGTCGAACAAGAGGTGATCGACATGGTCGCGCGCCTGTTCGAGCAACGCTGCGTCGCCGGCTACCGCCGCGGCATCGAGAAAGATCGCCAGGTTCAAGGGCCCCTGCGGATCGGCACCATGGATCCATTGCCTCAGTGAGTCCCGGAACCCGGAGAGCGGCTGACACCATAGCGGGCGACTCAGCATGATGCCGCCCGGACACGGCGGATACCCGAAGTCGATCAGTGCGGCCGTGAAGGCCTCGGTGACTGCCTCGAGTCCCTCGAAGACGAAACCATCGCGCAGCAGCAGGGCGTTGTCTTGGTCCGTCTTGATGATCTGCTCGCCGCGGCCCTCGCTGCCCATAACGATCAGGCAACTGTTCGCACGCAACGGCGCCGGCGCAAGCAGTTCCCAGAGCCGCCGGAACACCTGGCGATTGAGCTCGCCCACTAGACCGGTGATGACCTCCACCCGCACGCCGTCCTCGTGCAGCACCTTGATTAGGCCGTTGATCTGCCGAGCCGCCGCCTTCAGTTCCCCCAGATTGGTCGCCGCTGCCGCCTGAAGTGCGATCAGGTGCGAGTGGCTGGCGACAAAGGCCATCAGGTCGAGCTGACTCAACACGCCGACGACCGCGTCGCCTTGGCGCACGACCACGCGATGGATGCGATGGCGCAACATCAGAATCATCGCATCGTAGAGCTCGTCGTCGACCGAGACAGACCACGGCTCGAACGTGGCGATCTCGCGCACCGCAAGCTCCGCCGGCGGTTCCGGCCGCAACAGGGCCTCCCTCAGATTGGTCGTGGTGAAAATGCCGAGGCGCTCGCCGTCGCGCACCAGTGCATCGCTTAGGCCGCGTCGCGAGAGCTCGCGACACAAGGTGACGATATCCGTGTCACCTTCGACGAAGAAGGGCCTGCGCACGTGCGCGTCGCCCACCCTCGATGCCATCAGCGACACGAACTCGCGGCGTTCGCGAGACGTGGGCTCGGCCCGCCCCGGTTCGGGCGAGCCAACTTCGTGTGGCGCAACTCCCGCCACCTCCTGAGCTTTCGTCATGGTCGGACCCGGTTGCCGCATCGTTCGCCAGTTGCTCAATGCCCGGATGCCTCCGACGCCCCGATGCCCGTTTCCGAACGGACCTGCTGCGCCGCGAAGCCGGCCCGGTCGATCCGCGCGCGCGCGCTACGATCCAGCACCGAGAACAGCCAGATCCCGACGAAGCCGATCGTCACCGAGAACAGTGCCGGAGACGTGTACGGGAACGGCGCGGAGCCCTTTGGATACCCGAGCGTGGCTTCCCAGACCGACGGCGACAGAACCGTCAACCCGACCGACGAGATCAGCCCGAGGAAACCGCCGATGACGGCGCCCCGCGTGGTGCAATCCTTCCACAGCACCGACATGAACAGCACCGGGAAGTTCGCCGATGCCGCAATTGCGAACGCGAGCGACACCATGAAGGCAATGTTCTGCTTCTCGAACACGATTCCGAGCAGGACCGCCAGCACACCCAAGGCTACCGTCGTGATGCGCGAGACGCGCAGCTCCGAGGCGCTGTCAGCCTTGCCGGCCTTGATGACCGTCGAGTAGAGATCGTGCGAGACGGCCGACGCGCCCGACAGGGTCAGCCCGGCGACGACCGCGAGGATCGTCGCAAACGCCACCGCCGAGATGAAGCCGAGGAACACGTTTCCGCCAACGGCCTTTGCCAGGTGAACGGCAGCCATGTTGTTGCCGCCGATCAGTGCACCCGTGCTATCGAGGAAGGCCGGATCCGTCAGCACGAAGGTGATAGCACCGAACCCGATGATGAAGGTCAGCAGATAGAAGTAGCCGATCCACCCGGTTGCCCACATGACCGACTTGCGCGCCTCCTTGGCACTTGGCACCGTGAAGAAGCGCATCAGGATGTGCGGCAGGCCGGCAGTGCCGAACATCAGCGCCATGCCAAACGAAATCGCCGAGATCGGGTCCTTGATGAATGTGCCGGGGCCCATGATCGAGAGCCCTTTCTGTGCCGCGACGTCCGGCGCATCGCCTGCCTCGGTCGCGATCTGCGTCTTGATCTCTACGGCACTGCCGAAGAGCCCCTCGGGGCTGAATCCGTACTTGAGCATCACCATGAAGGCTATGAAGGTCGCGCCGCCGAGCAGCAGGCAGGCCTTGATGATCTGCACCCAGGTTGTCGCCGTCATGCCTCCGAACAGCACGTAGACCATCATCAGACCGCCGACGATGACCACTGCTATCCAATAGTCCAGTCCGAACAGCAGCTTGATCAACTGGCCCGCGCCGACCATCTGGGCGATCAGGTAGAAGGCCACGACCACGAGGGTGCCCAATGCGGCGAAAATGCGCACAGGCGTCTGCGCGAAGCGGAACGCGGCCACGTCCGCGAACGTGAACTTGCCGAGGTTGCGTAGCCGCTCCGCCATCAGGAACGTGATGACCGGCCAGCCGACAAGGAACCCGATCGAATAGATCAATCCGTCGTAGCCGGAGGCCATCACCGCCGCCGAGATCCCGAGGAACGATGCCGCCGACATGTAGTCGCCGGCGATTGCCAGCCCGTTCTGGAACCCGGTGATACCACCGCCGGCGGTGTAGAAATCGGCAGCGGACTTGGTCTTGGATGCCGCCCACTTCGTGATAAACAGGGTTCCCACGACGAAAAGCGCGAACATGGTGATCGCGGTCCAGTTCGTTGGCTGTTTCTCAGCGGTGCCGAGATCGCCGCCGGCGGCCAACACTACCGTCGGCAGTGCGACGAGGGTTGCTAAGCAGGCGGCCCTCCATAGTGTCGTGCGAGCGGACATCACTTCAGCGCCTTCCGCTTCACCTCTTCGGAAAGTTCGTCGAACTCGCTGTTGGCGCGCTTGACGTAGAGGGCAGTGATGACGATCGTGAAGACGATGACTCCGAATCCGATAGGGATTCCCCAAGTCATCACGCCGTCTCCGATCCGTACCGCCAGTAGGTCCTTCTTGAATGCAATGAGCAGGATAAACCCGTAGTAGACGATCATCATCGCCAGGGTCAGCGTCCATCCGAAGCGCGAGCGCTTCGATTTCAGCAACTGATAGTTCGGATCAGCCAGTATGCGATCAGCTAGCGGTGTTTCCATCGGAGGTCCTCCGCGCAGTGCTCCGCCGGTTCAATGTGAACCAAAACCGTACGAAGCGCCAGCGGAATCAAAAACCCTTCGCCCGTCTGATGAAACTAACGGGCGGGCTCGTGAGTTGCGTTGATATAGATCAATCTTCGTGTGATCGCGCGACGCCAAGTAGCACGTGCTTCGAAGATCGAGGGCCGAGTCCGCGATTATCTCTCGCTCGATACTGCCTTCCACGACACGATTATTGCCGCCTCCGGCAACCCATACCTCTCAAGCGCCTATGCCTTGATCAGTGCCAAGATCGCCGCGCTGCGAAACCGTCTCGGCAGCGAAAAGTCGATGCGGGAGCACGTCGAGATCGCGGACGCGCTAAAGGCACGCGATCTGAGCAGAGCCACTCGAACTCTGGTGGGTCATATCGCCCGCAAGGAAGGGTCGTATTGGGAGCATCTCGACCCAGACCGGCCTTCGATTTTGGCTAAACGACAAGATGGCGGCCATTCAGAACTCGAGACATGTCAAGCTGGTCGAAATCAAAACACCGGTTGCGCTGTCAAACAAAGGCGGGATCATCACCTTGCTGGATGCACGGGGCGTCAAGGTTCACGGCGTCTCCTATACGAAAGAACAGGCAAGACAGCCTGGCCGAATGATTCCGTTCCAAGGCTAGCGGGACCGCGGCGAAACGGTGCGCGTCATAGATTTTTTGTTTGGAGAGGGGCTTAGTCATGGGCAAGATCATAAAGGAGGTGCCCGGTGCAACGGCGAGGTCGCCTATCTCGCTTGGGAAGCCGATGGGCCAATTGCCGACTGCCTTGGATTCATGATCACGCGCGTTCACGAGACTGGCATGGACGCCGGCGCACGCCGCATCCTGCCAACCTGGATCGCCTTCACAGATCAGTCCAATCCCGACTGGTTGGAACAGGACAGCTCGGTCTGGCCGATCCAGCAATATCAGTGGCGCGATCTGACCTTGCGGCGTTGCCGAGACACCACGGCGGTTCGACCCATTAACTTCAAGGTTCATTATGAAATCACGCCTATCGGCATCTCCGGTCCGGGCCGGTCACCGGTCCCCCCTTCGGCGACCGCGCCTTATCTCGATGATGCCGGCAAGCCTCGTTATCTGGGGCCGCCACGACCTTTGTGGCTGCTGGACGCACCTTTTGTGACCGCAGCGATCGATGTAACGC
>NZ_JBBNAN010000528.1:0-72120 GCF_037994405.1 Phyllobacterium sp. | reverse complement strand
TCAAGTCCGGCGACGCCCTGCCGCCCCAGCGCGACATCGCGCGGCAACTTGGGGTGGACCTCACCACCGTGACACGTGCGCTGAACGAAGCGCGCCGCCTTGACCTGATCGAGGCAAGAACCGGCTCCGGCACCTTCGTCAAATCGGGCCGGCCGCAGGCCAGATCGATCGCATCGCCCGTCGCGGCAGAACTGGACCTGAGCATGAATATCCCGCCGCAGCCGGGCGAAGCCGACCTGCACAACCGCATCACCGGCGGCATCAGCGCCCTTCTTGCCGATGCAACGAGCCAATTTCTCTCCTACCAGGAAAGCACAGGCACCGAAGCCGCCCATCGCGCGGCGGCACAATGGCTGGCCCCGCGCTTTGGCACTACGCCAGCACCGGACCGGCTTCTTGTCGCGGGAGGGGCGCAGAGTGCACTATTCGCCGTTTGCAGCCTCGTTGCCGCCAAAGGCAGCATATGTGCCGGAGCGACGACCTATCCCGGACTGAAATCAGTGGCGGCCGCCCTCGGTCTGGCCATTCATCCGCTGGCCATGGACGAGCATGGCATCGTGCCGGATTCGTTCGCGAACTGCTGCCAGTATCACGCACCGAAGGCGCTCTACGTCATTCCGTCCATCGACAATCCGACGACGGCGACCATGCCGCTGGAGCGGCGGCAGGCGATCGCCGAAATAGCGGCGCGCCATAAAGTGGCGATCATCGAGGATGATCCCTATGCGGAATTGCTTGATGGGCCATTGCCCGCCATCGCAACGCTCGCTCCCGGTATCACCTGGCACATCGCCACCCTGTCCAAATGTGCCACCCCGGCGCTACGGGTCGCCTATGTCGTCTGCCCGTCGGCCCTGGACGTTTTGAAACTTGCCGCGAGCCTGCGCGCCAGCAATCCGGGCGCCTCGCCGCTGCTGGCGGCACTTGCCACGACCTGGATTGAAGCCGGCACATTGCAACAGATCGCCGCTGCGATCAGGGCAGAAAGCCGAGCACGCCAGACCATCGCCTCTGTCATCCTGAAAGATTGGACCTATGCAGCCGAAACCACCGGCCATCATCTCTGGCTCCCGCTTCCAGCACAGTGGAATGCCAGCGAGTTCGCCGCCCTTGCCCGCCGCTCGGGTCTGGGCATTGTGCCGGCACCAGCTTTCAGCATCGGATCATCGCCGCGCGAAGCCGTGCGTGTGTCGCTTGGCGCCGCACCGGACAGGGCGCGACTCGAGCAGGGGCTGATCTTGCTGGACCGGCTCCTGCACGAACCGCAGTTCACGACCGGCCTGATTGTCTAGGGCCTCTAGCTATAGCTAGAAAAAGCTTGCCTGCGCGGTGATCGGGTGGAAGACCGGCCTGTTCGCCATGCCGGCATACACCCGATGTTCCAGGTCCAGCAGGAAGCGCTTGCGCCGCTGGCCGCCGCCATAGCCCGTGAGCGAGCCATCCGCGCCAATCACGCGGTGGCATGGAACGACAATGGCGACGCGATTCTGCCCGTTGGCAGCACCGACCGCGCGGCTTGAACCTGGCTTGCCGATGGCCCGCGCCATGTTTCCATAGGTACAGGTCCGGCCGTAGGGGATTTCCTGCAGCTTTGACCAGATTACCCGCTGAAACGGCATACCCGGCAAGGCAAGCGGTGTTTCGAACTGTGTCAGCTTGCCAGCGAAATAGGCCTTCAGCTCAACCTCGATCTGATCGAGGATGGCGTTGCGGCCCGGCTCGATCGTATAGCCGTAGCGCTGTTCCAATTCTTCGATTTCCGGGGGCAGCGCGGGCCGGTCATCAAATTCGAGCAATGACAAGGCGTCGTCGCTGGCCATGGCAACCATGGGACCAATGGGCGTTTGAATTTTCTTCTGTAGCAAAAGCCTCGTCACGATCCATCTCCCGATTCGCTTATGATTTTATCATCTTGAGCGATGACGCCCACCCGATTCTGTCAGGAGTGTCTGGAAGCAACAGTCACCTTCGTACCCGCAGCATGAAGTGCCTGAATTATATCATCCGGCGGCTGCTGGTCTGTGACGAGCTCATCGAATCCGCCGAGATCGCACACCTGCACCAGCCCGCGCCGGCCGAACTTCGTTGCGTCCGTAATCGCGGTTTTACGCGCGCCGCGCGATAGCACGGTACGGGCGAATTCCGCCTCGGCCAGATCGTAATCGGTTATCCCCTCAGATGCGTCGAGTGCTCCCACGGAAATGACTGCATGGGCGACGCTGAAGCGGTTGACAAACTCGATTGCCGAACCTCCAAACGCCGCACCGCTGTCACTGCGTAGCTCTCCGCCAGCCATGAACACCTTGTTGCCGTTCACGGTGGCCAGCGTGCGGGCAATATCGGAGGAATTGGTCACCACGGTCAGATTGCGGTGCTGCAGGAGTTCGCGCGCAAGAAAGCTCGTCGTCGTGCCCGTATCCAGCATGATGGATTCGCCATTCTGGATCGTGCGTGCGACCCATTGTGCGATCAATCGCTTGGCGCCCGCATTCTCCCGCATGCGCAGTTCGAACGGTGCCTCACCCAGATGCTGCGGTAGTCCAATGGCACCGTGGACGCGCGTAACTGCACCCGCGTCGGTCATTGGCTTGACATCGCGCCGGATCGTCTCGAGCGAAACGCCGAGCTTTTGCGCCAGATCCGCAATCGAGATCGTGCCCTCATCCTGCAACAACCGCCTGATCTCACCACGGCGCTTGGAACTCATGTTAGAGCCCTTTCCGGCCATATTGGCCGTATTCTGTTTCTCGGCTGGCGAGACAATCCACGCGGAAGATGGCGAGGTCGATGTGGTTCATCGCTCGAAGCGATCTGACAAAGTGGGTGACCGCAAGCCGGAAACCCGAAGGAACGGCGCCTGTTGCGCCAATCCCGGCGTAATGCCACTTGCCCGCACGAAGAGTGCGGGCCTTCGTGTCTTTGCTTGTTCTTGTCACAACATGCCTCCGTCAGAATAGGTCAATATGGCCGGAAAGGGCGCTAAAACCTCAGATAAAAGTGTAATTCTAACATTGATACCACACTTTTTGTCTGATTCAGGCAATAAAACCACAAATTGCCACAAAAAACTGTTGACAGATGCGACACAATGAGAGAACCTCCCTGCATGGGAACAAAGGTAATGCGTGGTTCGACAGGCTCACCGTGAGGGGGCGTATCCTTGCAGGTACCCAAGATACCGGCGCAAGGATATGGAATGAAAGTCTTTGCCATAGATGAATTTCCTGTTCATGGAGAGTCCACAACCCCCATCGAACAGGTCGCCTTCCTCATGGTGAGTCTGTCGAACCACGCAGCGGCCCGCCCATGACACTTCCCGAGTCCGTCAAAAACCGCATTGCCGCTCTGCCTCTTTGGCAAGGTGATGTGACGATCGCGCTGCTCAAAGGTGGTATCAGCAACGAAAGTTATGTCGTCGAGGACGCAAAGCGCAGATATGTCGTGCGTTTCGGCCACGACTATCCGTTTCATCATGTGTTCCGTGATCGCGAAGCGATGACGGCCGACGCCGCGTATCGCGCAGGCTTCGCACCCGAACTGTTCCATGCCGGCGACGGCGTCATGGTGACAGCCTTTCTGGGTGCCCATACCTATGGCGCCAGTGATGTTCGCGCCAATATCCCCCGCGTGGCAGAGATGATCCGGCAGTTCCACACAACGATGCCCGAGCATATTCTGGGACCGGGCTTCATGTTCTGGGTCTTCCACGTCATCCGCGACTATGCCCGTACGCTGCAAAAAGGCGCTAGCCGCATGGCGCCGCATCTCGGCACCTACCTCGCCATTGCCGCGGAAATGGAGGCGGCGCAGAGGCCACTGCCGATCATCTTCAGCCACAACGACCTGCTTCCCGCCAATATACTCGATGACGGCAACCGCCTCTGGCTGATCGATTTCGAATATGCCGGTTTCTCGACCGCCATGTTCGACCTTGCCGGCCTCGCCTCCAACGCCCGTCTCGATGATGACGAATCCGAAGCACTGCTTGCCGCCTATTTCAAAAGCTCGCCCGACCGCGCATTGAAGCGCGCCCACGCCGCCATGCAATGCGCCTCGCTTTTGCGCGAAGCCATGTGGAGCATGGTTTCCGAACTCTACCTCAGCGCGCCCGGCGTCGACTACGTCGCGTATACAACCGAGAATCTGCAGCGGCTGGAAAACGCACTCGATCATTATAGAACTGAGTATGGAAAATAGCGGCATTCTTGCCGGCGCAGAAGGCACCACACTTACCCTCGCCCTTGTGGGCAGGAAGGCTGCGCAGCAGCAGGGAGGGGTAGTTTGACTGAAGCAAGAAAGACCCCTCGCCGTCGCTTCGCTCCGCCCCTCCCCGCAAGGGGGAGGGTAGGCGACGGCCCCATTTCTTCAAAAATTAGTGCAAATAATCTTCATAGAAAGCCCATTCCATGACCCTCCCCACCCACACCCAGATTGTTGTCATCGGCGGTGGCATTATTGGCTGTTCGACGGCCTATCACCTCGCCAGGGACCACAAGGCGGATGTGGTGCTGCTGGAGATGGGCCAGTTGACCTCGGGCTCGACATGGCATGCGGCCGGTCTCGTTGGCCAGCTGCGTTCTTCCGCATCGATCACCCGCGTCCTCAAATATTCCGTCGACCTCTATAAGCGCCTTGATGCGGAAACCGGCCTTGCCACAGGCTGGAAGATGACCGGCTGCCTGCGCCTTGCCACCAATGAGGACCGCTGGACCGAATTCCGCCGCCTTGCAACCACCGCGGGAAGCTTCGGCATGGACATGCACCTCCTGTCGCCGCAGGAGGTGAAGGCCATGTTCCCGCTGATGCGCGTTGACGACCTCGTCGGCGCGAGCTGGCTGCCGACGGATGGGCAAGCCAGTCCTTCCGATATCACCCAGTCGCTTGCCAGAGGCGCCCGCATGAATGGCGCCAAGTTGATCGAGAACATCCGCGTCACCGGGTTCGAGCTGGACGGCGATCGCATCGTCAAGGTCAAGACCGACCAGGGCGACATAGCCTGCGAGAAAGTCGTAAACTGTGCTGGCCAATGGGCCCGCCAGATCGGCGAGATGGCGGGTATCAATGTGCCGCTGCAGCCGGTCAAGCATCAATACATCATCACCGAAAAAATCGATGGCCTTTCTTCCAATGCCCCGACGATCCGTGACCCGGACCGGCGTACCTATTTCAAGGAAGAGGTCGGCGGCCTGGTCATGGGCGGCTACGAACCCAATCCGCAAAGCTGGATGACCGGCGACGTACCGAACGACTGGCAATTCCGCCTGTTCGATGATGATTTCGACCATTTCGAACAGCATATGCTGCAGGCCATCGAGCGTATCCCCGCGCTTGAGACTGTCGGCGTCAAGCAGATGATCAACGGCTCGGAAAGCTTCACGCCCGACGGCAACTTTATCCTCGGCGTTGCGCCGGAATGTTCCAACATGTTCGTCGGTGCGGGCTTCAACGCCTTTGGCATTGCTTCTGGCGGCGGTGCCGGATGGGTGCTGGCGCAATGGGTCGTCGATGGCGAAGCACCGCTCGACCTGTGGACCGTCGATATCAGGCGCTTCTCCAACCTGCATCGCGATCGCGACTGGGTGCGGGACCGCACGCTGGAAGCCTATGGCAAACACTACACGATCGGCTTTCCGCACGAGGAATATGCGTCCGGTCGTCCCGCCATTGTCTCCCCACTCTATGAACGGCTGAAAAAACACCGTGCCGTCTTCGGCTCGAAGCTCGGCTGGGAACGGCCCAACTGGTTCGCACCGGAAGGAATGACGGCGGAGGACATCTATTCCATGGGCCGCCAGAACTGGTTCGATGCTGTCGGTAGTGAACACGTGCAGGTGCGCGACAAGGTCGGCATCTTCGACCAATCATCTTTCGCCAAGTTCGATTTGAACGGCAAGGATGCGGCAGGAGCGCTCGACTATATCTGCGCCAACAACGTCGCGAAACCAGCAGGCCGCCTGACCTATACGCAGCTGCTCAATACGAGAGGCGGCATCGAATGCGATCTGACCGTTGCCCGGCTTTCTGACGACAAGTTCTACATCGTCACCGGCACCGGCTTCCGTACCCACGACTTCTGCTGGATCAGCGAGCATATCGGCAAGGGGCTCGACGCAACCTTGACCGATATCACCGAGGCCTTCGGTACCCTTTCGCTGATGGGACCCAAGGCGCGCGCCGTATTGGCGCGGGTCACCAGTGCCGACGTCAGCAACGCCGCCTTTCCTTTTGGCCATGTTCGCGAGATCGAGATCGCGGGAACAACCGTTCGCGCCCTGCGCATCACCTATGTCGGCGAGCTCGGCTGGGAGTTGCATGTGCCAATTGCTGCAACCGGCGCTGTCTTTGATGCGCTGATGCAAGCCGGCGAAGAATTTGGCATCAGGCCGGTCGGCTACCGTGCCATCGAGTCCCTGCGGCTGGAGAAGGGTTACCGCGCCTGGGGCTCCGATATCACGCCGAACGACTCGCCCTTCGACGCCGGACTTGGCTGGGCGGTTAAGCTGCGCAAGAACACCGATTTTCTCGGACGCAAGGCGAGCGAGGCCATTCACACTGCCCCGTTGAAAAAGCGCCTCGCTGGCTTCACGGTAACGGATAAGGATGTCGTCCTGCTCGGCCGCGAGACCATTCTGCGCAACGGCGAAGCGGTCGGCTATCTCACCAGCGGCGGCTATGGCTATACGATCGATAGCCCGATCGGGTTTGGCTACGTGCGCAACGCCGGCGGCGTCAGTGACGAATTCCTGGCGAATGGCAAATACGAGCTTGTCGTCGCCAATGAGCGTTTTCCCGCCGAGATCCATCTGGAGCCGCTCTACGACCCGACTAACGAGAGGGTAAAGGCTTGATCTGAGCGTCATACGAAATTTTCAAACGCGAATGCCGAGATCCGAAACAGCTTTTGCGCAGAACCAAACGAATCTTGCACAAGAACTGCCAAATCTCGCGCACGAAGCGCCGATTCTTGCACAGTTTTATCAATCACAGTGCGAATTTCAGGCGCACGAAGTTGTGTTTTCGGCAGCAAATCAAAGGGGTTGACTTTGTCCCCGGACAAGACCAAATGACATCGCGCAGTGCTGTATTTTTGCGGATCTGCGTATCTTCAACCGGAGTTTATCTCTTATGCCCAACGACGACAGTCATAGTCGATTGTTTGCGCCGTCCCTCGGCGATCGTGGCCTGATTTAGAGATCAGCTCGCCTCGATCCCCTGCGACGGCGGATCGACAGAAAGGCGAGCTAAAATGAACGACCTTCGCTTTACCAAGGATGTGGTCCAGGCAGGACACGCACCCGCTTTGACCCTTGCAGAACAGCTTGCAACCATGCAGGCTGCCGATGCTGTCGAGCTTCTCAACGAGCTCGATCTTGATGATTCTATTGGCATAATTGCCGAAATGCCGCGCGATCACGCCGTGCTGATTCTCGATCAGCCGGAGTTGCACCAGGCTGCTGCCATCATCGAGGCTCTGCCTGTCCAGGCCGCGCAGGAACTGCTCGACGCCATGTCGGCGGATCGCGTCACCGACATCTTCCACGAGTTCGATACCGAGGTCCGCGCCCGGCTCGTTCCCGGCCTTGGCCACGAGACGAAACTGGCCCTGCGCAAGCTGCTGCGCTATCCGCCCCATACGGCCGGCAGCCTGATGACCACGGAGTTCGTCAGTGTTCCAGCAGATTGGAACGTCGCCCGGACGCTGCAGCATATTCGTGAAGTCGAGCGTTCCCGCGAGACGATTTATGCGATCTATGTCATTGATCCTGCAACAAAAAGCCTGTTGCGGGCGGTCGCTTTGCGCCGACTGATCACCAGCGAACCGGACGTTGCTATCATCAATGTCGGCCGCGACGTGGCCCCCGTCACCGTTGCGCCGCTTACCGACCAGGAAGATGTGGCACGGCTCTTCCGCAAGCACGATCTCTTGGCAGTTCCCGTGGTCAATGACGGCAACCAGATCATCGGCATCGTCACGGTCGATGATGTGATCGACGCCATGACCCAGGAAATGACCGAGGACACGCTGAAGTTCGGCGGCATGGAGGCCTTGAACAAGCCGTACATGCAGATCGGCTTCCTGCACATGATCCGCAAGCGCGCCGGCTGGCTCGGCGTGCTATTCCTCAGCGAGATGCTGACTGCAAGCGCCATGCAGCATTTCGAGGGCGAACTGGAAAGAGCTGTTGTTTTGACCCTGTTTATCCCGCTGATCATGAGTTCCGGCGGCAATTCTGGGTCACAGGCCACTTCCCTGCTGATCCGCGCCCTGGCACTGCAGGAACTGCGGCTGAAGGACTGGTGGCGGGTTGCCTTGCGCGAGATACCGACCGGCCTTGTGCTCGGCTCGTTCCTTGGCCTGATCGGCGTTGTCCGCATCACGACCTGGCAGATGCTTGGCCTTTATAATTACGGCGAACATTGGCCGCTGATCGCCACAACCGTCGGGGCGGCCCTTGTCGGCATCGTCACCTTCGGATCACTGGTGGGCTCGATGCTGCCTTTCATCCTGCAGAAGACTGGCTTTGACCCCGCCAGCGCCTCGGCGCCGTTTGTTGCGACGCTGGTCGATGTGACCGGGCTGGTGATTTACTTCAGCATTGCGCTGGTGATCCTGTCGGGAACCTTGCTCTAGCCATTGGCCTGCATGGCTGCGATGCAGGCCAAAACGCTTTGCCCCCTTTCGCATTTGCGAAAAAACATGTATGGAGCGCGCAAATGTAAAGCGGCGCATCATACGTGGCGTCCACAATCCTCCAAAGAGAACCTTATGAAACTGCGCAACATCGCGATCATCGCACACGTTGACCATGGCAAGACGACCCTTGTTGACGAACTATTGAAGCAGTCCGGCAACTTCCGCGACAATCAGCGCGTTGCCGAACGCATGATGGATTCCAACGACATCGAAAAGGAACGCGGGATCACCATTCTCGCGAAAGCCACATCGGTCGTCTGGAAGGATACACGCATCAACATCGTCGACACACCCGGTCACGCCGATTTCGGCGGTGAAGTCGAGCGTATCCTGAGCATGGTGGACGGTGCGATCGTTCTGGTCGATGCCGCCGAAGGCCCGATGCCGCAGACGAAGTTCGTCGTCGGCAAGGCGTTGAAGGTTGGACTGCGTCCGATCGTTGCGATCAACAAGATCGATCGTCCCGATGCGCGCCACGAGGAAGTCGTAAACGAGGTCTTCGACCTTTTCGCAGCGCTCGATGCCACCGACGAACAGCTTGATTTCCCGATCCTCTACGGTTCCGGCCGTAGCGGTTGGATGGCGAAGAACCCGGAGGGTCCGCAGGACCAGGGCCTCGGACCGCTTTTTGATCTGGTTCTTGATCACGTGCCGGAACCAACCGTCGGCGAAGGCCCGTTCCGCATGATCGGCACGATTCTGGAAGCCGATCCTTTCCTTGGCCGCATCATCACCGGCCGCATTCACTCCGGCACGGTCAAGTCGAACCAGCAGGTCAAAGTCCTGCACGGCGACGGCACACAGCTCGAAACCGGCCGTATCTCCAAGATCCTGGCTTTCCGCGGCCTTGAGCGCCAGCCCATCGAGGAAGCTCAGGCCGGTGACATCGTTGCCATTGCCGGCTTGCAGAAAGGCACGGTTGCCGACACATTCTGCGCGTCAGACGTCACCGAGCCGCTACAGGCCCAGCCGATCGATCCACCGACTGTTACGATGTCCTTCATCGTCAACGATTCCCCACTAGCGGGTACTGAAGGCGACAAGGTCACGAGCCGCGTCATTCGCGATAGACTGCTTAAGGAAGCGGAAGGCAATGTCGCGCTGAAGATCGAGGAATCCAGTGACAAGGATTCGTTCTTCGTCTCTGGTCGCGGCGAATTGCAGCTCGCCGTTCTGATCGAAAACATGCGCCGCGAAGGCTTTGAGCTTGGCGTATCGCGTCCGCGCGTCGTCATGAAAAAGGACGAAGACGGCAACATGCTCGAGCCGATCGAGGAAGTGTTGATCGACGTCGACGAGGAATATTCCGGCACGGTCGTGCAGAAGATGTCCGAGCGCAAGGCCGAAATGGTTGAACTGCGCCCATCCGGCGGCAACCGCGTCCGCATGGTGTTCTACGCCCCGACCCGCGGCCTCATCGGTTATCAGTCGGAACTGCTGACCGATACACGCGGCACCGCGATCATGAACCGTTTGTTCCGTGCCTATGAGCCATACAAGGGCGAAATCGCCGGCCGCAACAATGGCGTTCTGATTTCCAACGATCAGGGCGAGTCGGTTGCCTTCGCCATGTGGAACCTCGAAGATCGCGGCCCGATGGTTATTGATGCAGGTGTCAAGGTTTATGCCGGCATGATCATCGGCATCCACTCACGCGATAATGATCTCGAAGTGAACGTGCTCAAGGGCAAGAAGCTGACGAACATCCGCGCCGCAGGCAAGGACGAGGCCGTGAAGCTGACCCCGCCGATCCGCATGACGCTGGAACGCGCACTCTCGTGGATCCAGGATGACGAGCTGGTCGAAGTCACGCCGAAATCCATCCGCCTGCGCAAGCTCTATCTCGATCCCAATGAGCGCAAGCGCTTCGAAAAGAGCAGCAAGACCGCAGGCGCTGCATAAGGCAACCCGCCAGGTCACGAATAGAGAAGCGGCGATTTTCGCCGCTTTTCTTTTTTCGTGCACGATACGAAGAATCGTTTTCGAGGATAGTTGCGAAACCTCGGCTTGCGGGTCTATGGTTAAGAAACCATGAACACCCATGTGATCGAGATAAGACGGGCAGAACTGGCGGACGCTGAGGCGATTTCGGCGATACATTTTGCTGCATGGAAGGGCGCCTATACGGGAATTATTCCCCATCGAGCACTCAATACCATGTTGGAACGTCGCGGAGCCGCTTGGTGGACGCGCGCCATTCAACGCTCGACACAGGTGCTTGTTGCCGATGTGGCGGGTGTTGTCGCCGGTTATGCAACTCTCGGTCCCAATCGTGCCCGTCAGCTGCCACAAAAGGGCGAAGTCTACGAGCTCTACATCCGACCCGAATATCAAGGCATTGGTCTGGGCTCGCGGCTTTTGGGTGCCGCTCGCCGCAGCCTGATTGATCAGGGGCTGAAGGGATTGGTGGTGTGGGCACTCGAAGACAATGACCTTGCGGTCTCGTTCTATCAGGGTGCCGGTGGCCGGGATGTCGCTGAAGGCATCGAGTGCTTCGAAGGTAAGACACTCAAGAAGATAGCCTTCGTCTGGAACTGACGCCCTGCCTTCAATGACATTCATTCGACTTGAAAAACACCTGCATCGGCGTCGGCTTGCCGACTTCTCGTTTTGCCATTTCAGCTCAATGGGCCTATCAATGACATTCCGGGACCTTAATAACGGCCGCAATTGTTGCGCCGCGCCGCAAAAATCATTACAGCACTCCCAAACCAACAAGGACTCTGAAAATATGCGCATCGATGCCATTCCTGTCGGCAACAATCCCCCAGAAGATGTCAACGTAATCATCGAAGTTCCGGTCGGCGGTCAGCCGATCAAGTATGAGCTCGACAAGGACTCCGGCGCTTTGTTCGTCGACCGCTTCCTCCACACCCCTATGACCTATCCGGGCAATTACGGCTTTGTGCCGCACACTCTCTCGGATGATGGCGATCCGATCGACGTTTTGATCTGTAACACCCGCGCACTCATGCCTACCAGCGTGATCAATGTGCGCCCGATCGGCGTGCTCGTCATGGAAGACAACAAGGGACAGGACGAGAAGATCATCGCAGTGCCGTCACCACACCTCACTCTTCGTTATGAGAAGGTGCACAACTACACTGACCTTCCCGACATTACGCTCAAGCAGATCCAGCACTTCTTTGAGCACTACAAGGATCTGGAACCGGGAAAATGGGTGAAAATTGGCGACTGGGGTGATGAAGACGCTGCCCGTCAGCTCATCACCGAAGCTATCGAGCGCCACAAGGCCAAGAAGGCCTGATTGACTATTCGGGCGATCCTGCTGCGATAAGCTGAAGAGCCAAAGCTTCCGGGTCGCCCGATATTCTTACCTGCTTCAGCCGCGACGTCGCCCCCGAGGCAATAGTCACGTCCCGCGGCGCAACACCCAGCCACTTCGCCAGCAATTTCTCCAGCGCAGCATTGGCCTTCCCATCTTCCGGAACCGCCCGCACGCGCGCCTTCAGATAGGCACGCCCGTCATCCGCCGCTTCTACCCCCTCGATTGCATCTCTTGCAGATTTCGGCGTCAGACGCACAAAGAGCGTGATGCCGTCACACTCCTTGCGAAAATACAAAGCGCTTTCCTATCAAACCAGGATCGGTGCGATCGTGGTCCAGAGGAGCTGACGGATAAAGAAAATAATCAGCAAAAGCACGATCGGTGAAATGTCGATCCCGCCGAGATCAGGAAGAAAGCGGCGGATCGGGCGCAAGGCCGGTTCCGTAACGCGATAAAGGAAATCCCCTACCGAAGCGACAAACCGGTTGCTCGAATTGATCACGTTGAAGGCAAAGAGCCACGAGAAGATCGCGCTGGCTATAATAATCCAGGTGTAAATATCGAGAGCCAGATCGATAGTGCGGATAAGGGCAAGCATATGTTTCTCCTAATACTCACGCGACATGTAGCGATTGGCCGCCTCACGGGCAAGAGGCTGTCACGAAAGCCGGAGGCTTCGCATATACTAGGTTCGACCAGATTAATAGGTCCTGACCCTAGCATCGCTCATACAGTATTCATTGTCAGTTGATCGGCCTTAAATGTATTTGACTAGGGTATTATTGATCATTGATATTGAACGATATTGTTGAATTCCAAAAACAGGAATAACTTTGTGCTTGTGATTCGGGCTATACCAGCCTGCTCTCCATCCTAGGGGTTTCCATGCTTAATAAACTGTCAGCCGAATTCTTTGGCACATTCTGGCTCGTCTTGGGCGGTTGCGGCAGTGCAGTTATTGCCGCGGCATTTCCAAGTGTCGGTATTGGTTTGCTTGGTGTTTCCTTTGCATTTGGTCTTACGGTTCTAACCATGGCCTACGCAGTCGGCAGTATATCCGGCGGCCACTTCAATCCTGCTGTTTCGCTTGGTCTTGCCATAGCGGGGCGGTTCGACTTCAAAGATCTTATCCCATACTGGATTGCACAGATTATCGGCGCTATTGCCGCTGCTAGCGTGCTCTATCTGATTGCCTCCGGCAAAGCAGATTTTGCCGCCGGTGGCTTCGCGTCAAATGGCTATGGCGACCTCTCGCCCGGCAAGTATGGCCTGACCGCAGCGCTTGTCGCAGAAGTCGTCTTCACTGCATTCTTCCTTATTATCATTCTTGGCGCGACGTCGCCGTCTGTCCCAGCCGGTTTCGCACCGATTGCCATTGGCCTCGGTCTGACGCTGATCCATCTGGTTTCGATCCCGGTGACGAATACGTCCGTCAATCCGGCTCGTTCCACCGGCGTCGCCTTTTTTGCTGAAACGGCCGCACTCAGCCAGCTTTGGCTCTTCTGGGTTGCCCCGCTGATCGGCGCGGCACTCGGAGCAATCATCTGGAAATCCCTGCTCGCCAAGGATTCGGAAGTTTCTGTTACGAAAGCCGTAAGCGCTGCCTGATAGGAAGCGGGCCGGTCCAGACCGGCCCACTTCACTCGCCGGCAGGATAATATTTCAAGCTTGCTTATCCCCTTTCCCGGCAAACCGGTCTAGAAGAAGTCTCCAGATTCCGGAGCCTTTCAATGAAATGTCCCTGCCAAAAATGACTGCGGCCCATGATCGATACGCCGCTTTTCGCCACTCGTCCTTCACTCTCTATTGGCTCGCGCGCTTCTTCGGTTCTTTTGCCATTCAGATCATCAGTGTATCTGTTGGCTGGCAAATCTATGACTTGACGCGCGATCCCTTTTATCTCGGCATCGTCGGACTTGTTCAATTCGCACCATCCCTCTTGCTGGTACTCGTCACCGGCGCGGCGTCAGACCGGTTCGGGCGTCGCCTGATCATGGGACTTTCCCTGTGCGTCGAGGTTATCTGCGCTTTACTGCTGTTGCTGCTGACGATCACCCATACATTCACGCCGGGAGTGGTCTTCATCATTCTCGCCGGCTTTGGTGTTGGGCGAGCTTTCCTTGGCCCCGCATCCGCATCACTTGTCGTCAATCTCGTTCCGACCGAGACCTTTTCGAACGCGGTATCGTGGAATTCCTCCGCCTGGCAGATCGCCACGATCGTTGGACCCGTTGCCGGCGGATTGCTCTATGGCCTGTCACCGATTGCCGCATATGGGATTGCCAGCATCATGCTGGCGATTGCGACAATCTGCACGTTTTCGATCCCGAAGCCTGCTCAACACACATTGTCCGAGAAGAGGTCTCTGCAGACACTGACGGCTGGTTTCCGCTACATCTGGAAAGAGAAGGTGGTGCTCGGGGCGATCTCACTCGATCTCTTCGCCGTGCTGCTGGGTGGCGCGGTCGCCCTGCTTCCCGTTTATGCGCGCGATATTCTGCAATTAGGGCCGTGGGGCCTCGGCATGCTCCGCGCAGCGCCAGGGATCGGCGCCATACTGACAGCCGTCTGGTTGACCGGTCATCCCATTCGCGATCACGCGGGCCTGATCATGTTCGCGTTCGTTGCGCTATTCGGGCTGCTTACCATCATGTTCGGTGTGTCGAACATAGCCTGGCTATCGATCGTGCTGCTCGCGCTGATGGGTGCTGCGGATATGGTGAGTGTTTATATCCGTGAAACACTGCTCCAATTGTGGACGCCCGACCACGTTCGCGGCCGGGTCAACGCTGTGAATATGGTCTTCGTCGGGGCGTCCAATGAACTCGGCGAATTCCGGGCCGGTATTATGGCCTCGTTGATTGGAACCATACCGGCGGTGGTATTTGGCGGTCTCGGAACTATGGCTGTTGCTGGTCTATGGGCCTGGTGGTTCCCTCAATTGCGCAAGGCCCGTAACCTGCAGGGTCGAACCTGAGCGGCGGTTCAGGCCTCAACAGGTGCACCAAAAATCGCGCCAAGAAAGCGATGCAGCCAAGCCTTGAGGACTGCATCGTGGATCATGCGGCCCTCCAGATGATCCCTGCCATGCTGTGCGCCGCACAGCGCAAAGCGCTCCGAGCCGCGTACAACCCAGCGCTGCATCATGGCACGGGTCAGTTCCGCGTGAAACTGCACGCCGAAGGCGTTTTTGCCATATCGAAAAGCCTGATTGGGGTAGTTCTCGCCGGTGGCGAGCAGTGTCGCGGTTTCCGGCAGCTCAAAACCCTCACGATGGAAGTGATAGACCATTGCTGGCCAGTCCATCAGGGCTTTTCCAGCGTCCGTCGGCTCCAAAGGGTACCAGCCGATTTCGACAAGTCCGTCCGGATGCGGAGCAACCTTGCCACCGAGATGATTGGCGAGCATTTGCGCACCAAGGCAAATGCCGAGAAAGGGTTTTTCTTCGGCAAGTGGCACCGCAAGCCAATCCGTTTCCTTTCGCACGAAATCTTCCGGGTCGTTGGCACTCATGGGCCCGCCAAAGATGACGGCACCCGCATGGTCCTCAAGCGTTTGCGGTAGTGGGTCGCCGAGCGGAGGGCGGCGAATGTCGAGGGCGAAACCGGCTTCGACGAGCAGATGGCCCACCCGGCCGGGGCTTGAATGTTCCTGGTGCAGCACCGTCAGGATTTTAGGGCGCCGTGGCTGCCTGCTTTCCATCCAGTCGGTTTGGAACATCCGGTCGGTCCTATTCCTCTTGCACCGTTTGCTTAGCGCGAAGGGCGGCTTTTTGCTTCATCGTCACCCGATCGCGCGTTGAGACACCAATCAACTCTGCTACGCGCCAGACGACGTTGTCTTCCAGTTCATGCGCACTTCCATCGGCAAATACGACGTCCCACATCAGCTCAATGAATCGGATACGGGCCTCTTCGTCAAGATTGCGTTTGATGATGCTGGTGAAACTATAAAGGTCGACCGCCTCCTGATCAGCCTGTTCCCCGTCATTCAGCAGCCGCTTCAGCGCTTCACCTTTCAGGCCATAGGCCTCGGAGATGAGCTGCGAAACACGTTTCCGTTCGACGTTACGGCGCTCGCCATCCGCGTCCATGACATGGAACAGCAAGGCAGCTGCAGCAAGACGTGGATCATTCCTGGAAAAGTGCCCCTTGCCGCTTTCGCCAGACGGGAGGGATTTGAAAAACGTCACAAGACGGTCGAGCATATAAAGAAGTCTTTCGGGTTCACTACGGGCAATACGAGTTCAACTGATAACGCGGCGCATCTGTTCCCGCCACTGTGCATCTTGCCGCAAAGAGCCCATCCGCAAAATCTCACCGCTAAATTAGAAAAGCCGGAACTTCTTGCTTGGCCGTTCCGCTTCGTATTCGGGCCGCACACCCGGATCATCGGGCACAGGAATAACGAGCTCTTCGTCTTTCTTCGCAGATTCGGCGGGCTTTTCGGGAAGATCAGGTAAAACGGAAGCAATTCGTTCGTTGCTGGCAGCCGGACGCTCCGGCTGTTTTGAGGCAGGCTCGAGATACACAACTTCGGCATCAACAATGTCTTTATCGTCGCGCGACGCCTTCGAAGCGGGCTTTGCCGCATCGACCACAACCGACTTCGCCGGTATCAGAGGCTTCAAATCTTCGCGAGGTGGCGCCGGTCGCACCGGTTCGGCCGCCAGAGCGCTGTCAAAATCATCGCCGGAATCGATCACCTGGCCAAGTTGCTCGACCGGGACCTTCCATTCGAACGCATCGAGTTTACCCGTTACCGGCGAGGCCGGCGCCCAACGTTCCGACACATAGCCGTCTGCTGTCCACGCCGGATCGCGCGGCGCCTTGACTGCCCTTGACAGCCACTGGCGCACGCGACCCTGATCGCCCGTCTGGGCTTCCTCGATATCGGCGAGCAAGAGATAGGCACTCTCGCGCGGGGCGCTTCGAAGCACCGCTTCTGCCGCCTCCCGCGCTTCCTTCAGCTCGCCCGCCGCAAGTGCAGCATGGGCGATCGCAAGGCTGGATTCGGGGTGGTGCGGATAAAGTCCCGCCAAATGGCGGGCGCGCTTTAGCCTGTCAAAAACCGAATCGCCGAGCCGCGCATGAATATAGGTCTCTGCCACTTCCGGATGCGGTTCCTTCTTCCAGACATGCTCGAGAATTTTCGATCCCTTGCGTAGATCACCCTGCTGGAACAGCGCCCTTGCTGCAACAATTGCTGCCGGCACAAGATCCGGCGCTAGCTTGTTCGCCTCAATGGCAATCGGCTTTGCACTCAGCGGATCGCTGTCAAACGTTGCGATCGCCTTGGCGGTCAGGAGCACAGCGCGCTCCCGCTTGGCCTTCTCCTTGTCGATCTGTTTTGTCGCCTTCTGCTTTTCAAGCAGTGTCAAAGCACCATCCCAGTCGCCATGGGTGGTTTTTTGACCAAGAGCAGCCGATGCAGCCCATTCGACGGTAGGAGCAAGCAAGGCAGCTTCCTCGGCATAGTGGCGGGACGCATCACGCGCGCCAAGCCGTTGCGCCTCGAGGTAAAGCCCTCGCAGACCAAGCAGCTTTGTCTCCGGATCGTCAAGCATCGCCTCGAACTTTGCCCGCGCATCGTCAGCCCGCCCTTCCAACATTGCCGCTTGCGCATCCAGGAGCTTGATCAAAGGCTCCTGGTCGACATTGAGCAGTTTTTGCGCCTGACCGATCATCCGTCGCGCCGTCTGACCGTCACCGGCACCGGCAGCAATCAAGCCGGTAGAAAGTGATTGATAGCCACGGTCACGCTTACGCGCACGGAAGTGGCGGCGCAGTGCATAGGGCGACGCAATGACGCTTTTGATAACCCACCATGCGAGCATCACAGCAGCAACAATTGCCACGATGGCAGACGCGGCGACCATAAGCGTGACTTTGTACTGCATGCCGGCAAAGGTAACGACCAGATCACCAGGGCGATCGGCCAGCCATGCAAACCCGATGCCAAGCAAGAGAACTACAAGGAAGAAGACGAGAATACGGATCATGTTCTTCTTGCTCCTAATTGGCTGCCGCTGGCGATTTGACGCCGGTCAGCGCATCGGCCAAGGCTTTTGATACAACCTCGTCAGCTTTTTGCCGCGCCTTCATGGCGTTGGTGAAATCCATCGAGACGGTTTTGGCGTTCTCTGGCAGCTTTTCCCCCTCGGCGATCGCAGCTTTTATGTCACCTGCATGCAAATGGGCTTCGATACGAGCTGTTATAGCGTCGACGCTCTCACCTTCGACCATCCCAACAGGACGGGCTTCGACCAAGCCTTCCGCACTCGCCCATAACCGGTCGAGCACTCCGGCATTGGGATCGACAGCACGCGCGGCTGCAATAATTTTGGGCGCTATATCACCAAACTGGCTCGCCAGCATGCCGATCGTCGGCACTCCCTTGGCAGCGACCGCACGAAGGCTATCAGCGTCTCCCGGTGTTGGTGCAACCGCGAGATAAGTGTCGAGTTCCGCTGCAAAAGGTCCACCGCGATCAATAGCCGCCTTGAGACTCGTGGCAGCCATGGCAAGCGCCATATTGGTCTGGCCGGATGTGTCATTGACCTTTGCTTCCAGCGCATTGAGTCTTTCCGCTGCTCCGGCAGCGGCTCCTTCGGCGTGTTCGGCCTTCTGCGCGCTGGCGCTCAGCTGTGTCTCAAGCGCTGCAATACGGGCATCGATGGCGCTTGTATCCACAGAGCCGGTCCCAGCAGCCGCATTCTTTTGAATTTCGGCAATGCTTTGCTTGATTGAGCTGATTTCGCCGGAAAGTCCACTCGTTTGCCCTAGCGCCTGCTTGGCATTCTCAACGGCACCGTTTAGCGCCACCTGTGCGCCTTCGTCGAGTGTCTGGCCCTGGGCGGGCGTGCTGCGCAATTGGGCAATCTGCTGTTCAAGTGCCGAGATATCTGTACTTGGCGATGGCAAAACACCTGCCCACTGCAAGGTAGCAGCGCCAACCAGCGCAACGATACCGCCAGCAAAGCCTGCCGCCAGCCGGCCAAGTCCGTCGCCGGATTTCTGTACAGGTGCCGTAGGTGCAGTTTTAGCATGCTCTTGGCCGGTGGATTGCGCGCGCTCGAATGATTGTTGGCTTTCCGGTGAACTGTCCCGCTGGAGCCGCTCCTCGGGCGGCAACGAAGGCGGCGCCTTAGCAGTTGGTTCAACAATATTTGGTGCGCTCTGATCAACTGGATCGAAGCCCACAGGCTCCGCCGAGGGGGTTTCCGCCGTTGTGGCCGTTTTGTTGATAGCCGATGGCTCCAGTTCTATCGTCACAGGTTTGCGGGCAGATTTCGAATGACGCGGAACGGAAGATTTGGCCATGGATAGATTCTCTCGATCATGAAAACTGGTCAGTGCGAGGCTAGCAAGGAAGCTCCAACTGCGAAACGGCACAAATGGTATTAGAGGTGGCACACAAAGATCTATGCCCTTTGCATAAGTTCAAAGAGAGCGTCTTCATTGGGCTTGTTCGCGACATGAACCGAAGCGTTGCCTATTCCATTCAATACTTCGGCGATCCTGCCGGAAAGACACAAAATCGATGTGTTATCAAGATGATGAGCAATCTCGGCTTGACTGGCCAAACGCATGAATTCCTCCGCACTCCAGCGCGAGTACAACAGGCAGTAATCAATCCTTCCCCTGCTGAAAAAATTCAGCAAAAAATCAGTTGTGTAACTGACTGAAACCGTATCGTAGGACATCAGAGTACGAAAATGAACCCGCGCTTTCCGCAATAAATCTTCAAAATCGGGCGCACGGACGCGTCCCGTCAAATAAAGAATACGGGCGCCAGCGCATGATTCCTCGATTACTATTTGGGCAAGCGACGCACCGTCACCGTCTCCTGTCGTGACTGTTTCAAATCCGCGGGCGCGGGCCATCGCGGCAGTCGCCTCCCCCACAACGAAACAAGGCAACTTTTGAAGAGGCTGCAACGCCTCATCTGAGGCTTGGCGCAACGCACTGGCACTTGTCACCGCAACTGCACTGAATTTCATGGCAGGTTTCTTTGCTGGCAGGGCGACAATCTCCGTCAGCGGCAAGACCAGAGGCAGGAAGCCGTTGCAAAGCAATCGCTCAGACGTTCTGGTCGCTCCCGGTTGAGGCCGTGTGACCAGGACCGTTTTCATGGTCAGAGCCAATCCGTGAAAAAATGCGCCCCGGCTAGTTTGCGCACGCGCAGCGCCGCATCGTGACCGATCTCAACGGCGTTGGACAGTGCGCCCTCGCCAGTCACCTCGTGCGCTTCACTGCCATCCGGCAGGAGAATCATGCCGTGGAACTGAACCTTTTCCCCCGAGACCGTTGCAAGGCCAGCAATCGGGGTGCGGCAAGAACCATCCAGAGCGCCGAGGAAGGCGCGTTCGCAGCTGAGCGCCGTTGACGTCGGGAGATGGTTGAGAGGCGCGAGCAGCGCATCGATCCGATCATCGCCGATGCGGCTTTCAACGGTGATCGCTCCCTGCCCGGGCGCCGGCGGAAAGGTTTTTACATCCATCAGTTCCGTCACTGCGTCACCAAGCCCGAGACGCTTCAGACCAGCATATGCCAGAAATGTCGCGTCCACCTGTCCATCAGCAAGCTTACGCAGTCGCGTTTCTACATTGCCACGGAAATTGACAACCTTGAGGTCGGGGCGGGCACGCCGGATCAGTGCCTGACGCCGCAGGGAAGCGGAACCGACGACAGCTCCATGCGGCAGGTCCAGCAACCTCTTGACGTCTCGCCCGATAAAGGCGTCGCGCGGGTCTTCACGCTCAAGGAAGATCGACAGGTGCAGTCCCTCAGGCAAGAAGGTCGGCATATCTTTTGACGAATGTACAGCAAGGTCGATACGCCCATCGGCAAGTTGTTCTTCTATCTCGAGCGTGAAGAGCCCCTTGCCGCCCACCTCTGCGAGCGGCCGGTCCTGAATCCGGTCACCACTGGTCGAAATGACGACAATCTCGATGTCCTCCTCGCGAATTCCGTGGGCTTTTATCAGCCGGTCACGCGTCTCACGGGCTTGTGCGAGCGCCAGGGCACTCCCACGTGTACCGATCTTGAGCGTTTTTGTTTGCATTGGCTGCTGTCCGTGTTACGCGAGTTCAAATTGGAGCCTTACCTAACGAGCTTTTATTCGACGGGCAATGCGGCGAAGGATATCAGGTTTATCGATGCGAGTGCTAGGAATTGAGACAAGCTGTGACGAAACAGCGGCGGCGATTGTCGAACGTGACGATCGTGGCCACGGCCGCATCTTGGCGAATGTCGTTCTAAGCCAGATTGACGATCACGCGCCTTATGGCGGGGTGGTACCTGAAATTGCCGCACGCGCCCATGTCGAGGTGCTCGACCGGCTGATCGCCCAGGCATTGCACGAAGCGCAAATGACCCTGGAAGATGTCGACGTCGTGGCGGCGACCGCGGGTCCGGGATTGATTGGCGGATTGATTGTCGGGCTGATGACCGGCAAGGCGATCGCCATGGCGGGCCACAAGCCCTTCTACGCAATCAACCACCTCGAAGGACATGCGCTCACGCCGCGCCTCACCGATAGCATCGATTTTCCCTATTTGCTGCTGCTGGTATCTGGTGGCCACACGCAAATGGTTCTGGTTAAAGGTCTTGGCGACTATGAGCGGCTTGGCACCACGATCGACGATGCATTGGGCGAAGCATTCGACAAGACCGCCAAGCTGCTTGGCCTGCCCTATCCCGGGGGGCCCGAGGTTGAGAAAGCTGCCCTCCTTGGCGATCCGAACCGTTTCGTTCTGCCGCGACCGCTGAAGGGTGAGGAGCGACTCGATTTTTCCTTCTCCGGTCTTAAGACGGCCGTGCGCCAGTTGGCGATCACGCTGGAGCCGCTATCCGAGACGGACGTCAACGATATTTGTGCCGCATTCCAGACTGCCGTCGCCGACACGCTGGATGACCGCGTCTCGCGGTCGCTGATGCGGTTTCGTCGAAGCTTCCCGCACGTCAAGGAACCCGCCCTGGTCGTGGCGGGCGGTGTCGCCGCGAACAAGGTCTTGCGCGATGGCCTGCAGCGCCTTTGCTCGGACAATGGCTTCCGCTTCATTGCGCCTCCGATGACGCTGTGCACAGACAACGCCGCAATGATCGCCTGGGCAGGCGCAGAGCGAGCCAATCAAGTCCCTGCTGACTCGCTCGATATTGCGCCACGTTCGCGCTGGCCACTGGACATGCAGTCGGCACCATTGATCGGCGCCGGTCGACGGGGAGCCAAGGCATGAGCAGAAAACCAACGATTTCCGTGCTTGGTGGGGGCGCTTGGGGTACGGCGCTTGGAAGCATGGCTGCGCGCAACGGCAATGCTGTCAAACTCTACGCACGTGATACCGCAACGGTCGCTGCCATCAACAATAGCCATCGCAACGAAATCTATCTGCCCGGAATTGACCTGCACCCGGCGCTCATAGCAAGCAGCGAAGCCGGCCGTGTTATGGCAAACAGCGATTTGATCCTTTGCGTCATTCCCGCGCAGGCTCTAGCCGGGGCCATGCAGGAATTGAAGGACCGGATCCCGGCCGCCACCCCCTTCGTCATCTGCGCCAAGGGCATAGAGCGCAGCAGCGGTCTGCTCATGTCTGATCTGGTCGCCAGAATTTTGCCGGATCAAACCCTTGGCGCTTTGTCAGGACCAAGCTTTGCCACTGACGTGGCCAGAGGACTGCCGACCGCTGTGACCGTGGCAGCACGCAATCAGGCAACTGCCGACCGCATCGCGCTGATGCTGTCCGGCCCAACATTCCGTTGCTATTCGACCGACGATCTGACCGGTGTTGAAATTGGCGGCGCGCTTAAGAATGTACTTGCCATTGCCGCCGGCGCGGCGATCGGTCGGGGCTTCGGCGCCAGCGCCCAGGCAGCGCTGGTTACCCGCGGCTTTGTGGAACTGCGCCGTGTGGGTCGGGCGCTCGGCGCAAGACCGGAGACCATCATGGGCCTCTCCGGACTTGGCGACCTGATGCTAACGTGCTCAACGCCGCAATCGCGCAATTATTCCTATGGGCTTGCTCTCGGGCGCGGTGAGGATCTGACCGGCCGTCCGCTTGCGGAGGGCGTAGCGACCGCCGGTATCGCTGCCGAGCTTGCCGCCCGGCACGGCATCGAAGCGCCGATCATTGCGGCGGTCGCACAGATACTCGCCCGCCACATCACCATTGACGAAGCCATGGAAGCACTGCTTTCTCGGCCCCTCAAAAACGAAGATTGAACCAGGAGACTGTGAATGCTTTATGCCCTTCTTTGCAACGACAAGCCTGACCATCTGCAACTGCGCCTCGACACCCGCACTGCCCATCTCGATTATCTAAGCGGCTTGGACGATCGCTTGAAATTTGCCGGCCCGTTCCTTGGCGACGATGCCAAGCCGAACGGAAGTCTTGTCGTTGTCGAAGCCGCCGATCTTGCGGGGGCAAAGGCCATTGCAGCCAATGATCCGTACGCCAAGGCTGGTCTCTTCGCGTCTGTAGACATTCGCCCATGGAACTGGGCAATCAAGAATCCGGACAACAAATAGGGCTTCAAAAGATGGCATTCTGGCTGTTCAAATCCGAACCCGACGCATGGTCTTGGGAAAAACAAAAAGCTGCTGGCGCCAAGGGCACTGAATGGACTGGCGTGCGCAACTACCAGGCGCGCAACAATATGCGCGCCATGCAGATTGGCGATAAGGGTTTCTTCTACCATTCGAATGAAGGGCTGGAAGTCGTCGGCATCGTCGAGGTCTGCGCGCTGGCCCATCACGATTCAACTACGGATGATCCGCGCTGGGAATGCGTCGATATCCGTGCCGTCAAGGATGTGCCGACACCGGTAACTCTGAAAGACGTCAAGGCAAATCCAAAGCTGGAAAAAATGGCGCTGGTTACCTCTATGCGTCTGTCGGTTCAGCCGGTGACGCCAGATGAATGGAAGGAAGTCTGCCGCATGGGCGGACTGGTCCCTGCACCCGAATGACCATAGAAGAGGCGGTTCTCGATCCCGACAGCGACCGCTATCATCGGTTCGTTCTGGCAAATACGGTGCTGCAATCACCGCCTCATGTCCCGGAGATCAAGCTACATCTGGCCGACGAGGCCCACGATCTCTGGCACCGCACCGAGGAGGAACTGGCAACGATCGGCCTGCCGCCACCCTTCTGGGCATTCGCCTGGGCAGGCGGTCAGGGCGTTGCACGCTACGTTCTTGATCATCCGGAGGCGGTCGCAGACGCTGTTGTCCTCGACTTTGCCTCGGGCTCGGGTCTCGTTGGCATTGCCGCCGCCAAGGCCGGCGCGGCACACGTCATCTCCTGTGATATCGACCCGTTTGCACGACCGGCTATTGCACTCAATGCCAAGGCAAATCAAACGACGATCGAAGCACGTGTCGATGACCTGATCGGCAGCGATGATGGCTGGGATGTCGTTCTGGCAGGAGACGTGTTCTATGAAAAGCCGCTGGCAGATCGGCTGGTACCGTGGTTCACGGCACTCGCGAAACGCGGTGCCACGATTATCGTTGGCGATCCGGGTCGATCCTATTTTCCCAACAATCTTCTTGAATCGCTTGCGGTTTACTCGGTCCCGGTGACACGGGTCCTTGAAGATGCCGAAGTCAAGCAGACGTCCGTCTGGCGCTTCCGGCGCTAGCGCAAGGTTCGAATAGCTGTCTTGTTTGATAGATAAGGTAATAGCCGATTCATATCGCTGCGGTTCAATGCGATGCAGCCTTCCGTCGGTGTATAGCCGGGGCGCGCCAGATGAAAGAAGATGGCGCTGCCCTTTGCGCGCCGCCGCGGTCTAATGTTCCAATCCATGACTATGCAGACATCGTACATATCATCCTTGCGCCACATTGTCTCATGACTTGCGCCATAGGGTATACGGACCTTGCGGTTGTAATTGCGGTCGTTGCTCACCTCACACCAGCCATCATTGCGGCGAAGAGCCTTCATCGTCAGCCCGGTCGGACCTTTGACCTTCTTGTCCGGACGCTTGAAACCATAGAGAAGCCGCATCCTGGTCAAAGGCGTTGCGCCATCGCCCTCACGCTTGAATGCGGAAATACCGCCCTTACCGAGCGCACAGCGCAGGATCATGTTGCCAGCGATCATCTGACCCTGGCTTGCGTTACCGGGTCTTGGACGAACATCGATCAATTTCAATGACCTGCGACTCATGCTTGCCTCATAAAGAGCATTATTGTGTCAGACTGATGCGCCAAATAAGCATAATCAAGTCGATGGTCTTTCTTTCCTCTCGAATTCGACATAAATTCCAACGACTTCTTTCCATTTGCGGGAGATCTGATGACAGCGCGTACCATTCTTATCGTCGATGACGATGCAGACCTGCGGGCCATTCTGATTGAACAGCTCAGCCTCTATGAAGAGTTCCAGATCATCGAGGAGGACAATGCAGCCAAAGGCATCCAGGCGGCAAGGAACGGCGTTGTCGATCTCCTGATCATGGATGTCGGATTGCCTGACATGGATGGACGCGAGGCGGTGAAACTGCTTCGCAAGGGCGGCTTCAAGGCACCCGTCATCATGCTGACCGGGCATGATACCGATTCGGATACAATTCTGGGGCTCGAATCCGGCGCCAATGACTACGTGACCAAGCCATTTCGCTTCGCGGTCCTGCTGGCACGCATTCGCGCGCAGCTCCGCCAGCACGAGCAAAGCGAAGACGCGACTTTTGTCGTCGGGCCCTATACCTTCAAGCCTGGGCAAAAGATGCTGATCGACGCGAAAGGCGGCAAAATTCGGTTGACCGAGAAGGAAGTGGCGATCATCAAATATCTTTACCGCGCTGGTGGTAAGGTCATTACCCGCGATGTGCTGCTGGAAGAAGTTTGGGGTTACAACTCAGGGGTGACCACGCACACGCTCGAAACCCACGTCTACAGGTTGCGGCAAAAAATCGAGCAGGATCCGTCGAATTCAACCATACTCGTCACCGAAAGCGGGGGATACAAGCTCATTCCTTGATGCTGATGGGGCCAATCTAGGTATATGTCTGTAATTGCATGGCAATTGAAGATGATATTCGCATACTGGAGACGGTGGGGCTGTTCGGAACGTTTACGCGCGACCAGTTGCGGTTGCTTGCCTTTGGTACGGAGCGGCTTGTATTAAGGGAAGGCCGTGAACTCTACCGTGAGGGCCAATCGGCCGATTGCGCCTATGTCATTGATCGCGGTGAGATTTCCCTGTTTCGCGAAGGTCCGGCCGGCCGCGTCGTGCTGAAATCGGTAGGCCCCGGCGCCGTCCTTGGTGAAATGGCGATCATCGCCCAGACCAAGCGGCTGACCAGCGCTATGGCGGAAACCGAAACCGAGGTGATTCGTCTCAATCGCTCGCTTTTCCGGCGAATCCTCGAGGAATATCCAGAGATTGCCGCCGCCCTGCACGATCAGATATCGATGGATCTCAATGAAATGATCGAGGCCATTACCAAATATGAACACCTGTTCGGCGAGCGCTAACTCGCGTTGGCACAACCATATTTCCCGCATCGGTTGAAAATCTTGTGTGAGAATCGATGATTCTTGTGCAGGATTCGGAGAAATCCTTGCAAGAATCGAACATTCTTCTGCAATTTTTGTCCGGAATCCGGCTCAATCCAGATTAAAGCGCGCAATGACTGGAACATGGTCCGATGGCCTTTCCCATCCGCGGGCTTCCCGCAAGACCGTGATGTCGGTCAGATCGTTTTCGAGGTTGGGTGAACCCCAGATGTGATCCAGCCGCCGGCCGCGATCTGCAGCATCCCAATCGGCCGCCCGGTAGCTCCACCAGGTATAGATCTTTTCACTCGGCGGAATGTGATGGCGCATCAGATCGCTCCAGCCGCCATTTTTGCGCAATGCCTCAAGCCCCTCGGTCTCGACCGGCGTATGGCTGACCACCTTCAGCAATTGCTTGTGTGACCAGACATCGGTTTCAAGTGGCGCGATATTGAGGTCGCCGACCAGCAGCGAAGCATGCCCTTCACCATAGACGGCGTTCATGGCCTTCATCTCGTCGAGGAAGCCGAGCTTGTGGGCAAACTTCGGATTTATTTCGGGGTCCGGCTCATCGCCACCGGCCGGAACATAGAAATTATGAATACGCAGTCGCTTCGATCCAGCGGTGACAACCGTGCTCAAATGCCGGCAATCAACAATATCGCAAAACTCGACGCGTTCTGATTCCGTCAAAGGGCGACGCGAGACGGTGGCAACACCGTGATAGCCCTTCTGGCCGCTGACCTCGATATGTTCGTAGCCCGCCGCGTGGAAGGCCTCGCGCGGAAACAGATCATCCGGACACTTGGTTTCCTGCAAGCACAGCACATCTGGCTTATGCTCGCCCAGGAATTGTAAAACCAGCGGCAGGCGCAGGCGCACCGAGTTGATGTTCCAGGTAGCAACAGAAAAGGGCATGGGAAATTAGACTCGCGGCATCGACAGGAAGCCGCGAGACTAGTGCAAGTTCGCCCGAATGAAAACCGAAAGACGGCTCGTCCACAGCTGTAAGCCGGTCATTATCGCTTCATGGCGATGCGCGTATAGTCGATCGTGAACATGTCATCGGCGAACCGAACGCCGGTGCGGACATTGGTGATCATGACGGTCGTATCCAAACCTTGCGCATCCGTGATCGTCCATTGGCGCAGATCATTGGTTTTCGGATCGAACATCATCGTTATGGTTGAATTGCCGAAGATCGACTTGTCGCCAAGCACGATCGTCGTCATGTCCGGCTCTTGCTTGACCGACTTGACCTTGCCGCCGGAAAGATCGATCTGATCGCTGAGAAGCAACTTCAGGGGCGTCTTGGATAGAGGATAGAGATCCCACGTGTCGAGCTTGCGGTTATTGATGACCACTGACTTGCCGTCGGAGATAACGCGGATCGGCGACGGCTTGTTGTAGTTGAATCTGATCTTGCCAGGCCGCTCGATATAGAACGTACCTTCAGTCTGATCGCCGCGCGGGCCGAACTGAACGAAATTGCCGGTCAAAGTTTTGACGCTCGAGAACTTGTTGGCGATTTCCTGGGCAGCGCTGATGCTGCCAGGCGCTGCCTGGGCCAAAGCAGGCGTTGTCAAGGCCACACCTGCCCCTCCCATCAGCAATCCCATACCGACCATGGAAGTGACCACCGAAGCCCTGGCAAACGAGCCAGCTGCGCGAAACGGTGCTTTGATATTGATCATGGTCGTATCTCCTGTGGTCATGTCTTGCTTGTACGAGGCCAGTTTGACCTGACTGTGGCTAAGAAACGGCAGAACCTGCTTCTTGTTCCTCAAAACCGTTACGTAACCGCATTGCTGATGCGTTATGTAATGTTCGTGACCGGTTCATTCCATATCGGCGCATAAAATCGTTACGTTACGTCCGTTCTGCCTCTTACCCTGTCCCCTATGGGGAGGGCAGGAAGTGACTGCTCACTCAAAACTCATCGTCCTGTGTCGGCACGAGAATTTCGCGCTTGCCGGCATGATTGGCCGGGCCGACAAGCCCTTCCTGTTCCATGCGCTCGATGATAGATGCGGCGCGGTTATAGCCGATGCCAAGGCGCCGCTGAATATAGCTGGTCGACGCCTTCTGGTCGCGCAACACCACGGCAACCGCCTGATCATACGGATCGTCGGAATCTTCGAGATTCGAGCTTCCGGCAGGTCCGCCGCCGCCCTCGTCTTCATCATCCTCTTCGGTGATCGAATCGAGATATTCCGGGGCGCCCTGCAATTTGAGATGCTGAACGATCTTCTCCACCTCGTCGTCGCCGACAAATGGACCGTGCACGCGCTGGATGCGCCCGCCGCCGGCCATATAAAGCATGTCACCCATGCCGAGCAGCTGTTCTCCGCCCTGCTCGCCAAGAATCGTGCGCGAATCGATCTTCGATGTCACCTGGAAGGAAATACGGGTCGGGAAGTTCGCCTTGATCGTACCGGTAATAACGTCGACCGACGGGCGCTGCGTCGCCATGATCACGTGGATACCGGCAGCACGGGCCATCTGTGCCAGCCGCTGCACCGCGCCTTCGATATCCTTGCCGGCAACCATCATCAGATCGGCCATTTCGTCGATGATGACGACGATATAGGGCATCGGCTTCAGATCGAGTTCTTCGGTCTCGTAGACAGCTTCGCCCGTGGCCCGGTCGAAACCGGTCTGTACCGTGCGGGCAATGCGCTCGCCTTTCTTCTGCGCCTGTTCGACACGCTGGTTGAAGCCGTCAATGTTGCGCACACCGACCTTCGACATCTTACGATAACGGTCTTCCATCTCCTTGACCGTCCACTTCAATGCAACAACGGCCTTCTTCGGATCGGTAACAACCGGGGTCAGCAAATGCGGAATGCCGTCATAGATCGACAATTCGAGCATTTTCGGATCGATCATGATCAGGCGACATTGCTCGGGTGTCATCCGGTAGAGCAGCGACAGAATCATCGTGTTGATAGCAACGGACTTGCCCGAGCCGGTGGTACCCGCAACCAGCAGATGCGGCATCTTCGCAAGATCCGCGATGACCGCCTCACCATTGATGGTTTTGCCAAGGGCAAGGGCAAGCTTGGTCTTGGTCTGCTCGAAGTCGCGGCTCGCCAGAAGCTCACGCAAATAAACCATCTCACGGGTCTGGTTCGGCAGTTCGATGCCAATGGCGTTGCGCCCGGGTACGACGGCAACACGCGCCGCGATGGCACTCATCGAACGGGCGATATCGTCGGCCAGCGTGATAACGCGTGAGGATTTGATACCGGGCGCTGGCTCCAGCTCATAAAGCGTAACAACCGGGCCTGGACGAACGTGGATGATTTCACCGCGCACGCCGAAATCTTCCAGCACCCCTTCCAGCAACCGCGCGTTCTGTTCCAGCGCCTCCTTCGACAGGCTGGGATTGCGAACAACGTTTTTTGGTTCGCTGAGGAAATGCAGCGATGGCATTTCGAATTCATCGGACTTGATCAATGAGGCTTGCGCCTCGCGCTGGACGCGAGCGCCGGCCTTTGGAGCGGGCGCCGGCGTGTCAATGCGCGCTGCGCCGGGCCTTCCCGCTGGCATTGCCGTGGGTCGCGCAGGTACCTGCTGCGGCCCCCAGTCGTCAATGTCGTCCTCATCGTCGCTGAAGGCGACGGGATCGAAACGGCCGGGCCGGGCATCAAAGCGGTCATTATCGATTTCGATCGATGGCGCATCGACATGTGGGGCTTGGTCATAGAATCCGGGCTCACGCCGCATGCCATTCGAAGCATTTTTCTGACGGGCCATCGGTACATCAGAGAGGAAGTCACCATCGTTGCGACGGGCACTGCTGCCGCGGGCGCCAATGTAGGCACCGGCACCGTGGCCAGAAATACGGCGGAACAGCGCCTTTGTGCTCAGGAACCAGTGGGTTACCGCGCCAAGAGCGAGCAGGCCACCACCCTCACGGTCATCTTCGTCTTCGTCGTCGTAATCATCCTCGTCTGCCACATGGCGCGTGGATTTCTTGGCGACTGCCGGTTCGGTATCACGATAGGTGATGCCACTGGCAAAACCGAAGACCCAGAGTGTCGGCAGTGCTAGAATGGCAACGAGGATCATCGCAAGGCCGCCGCGCGGGAACGCGCCGATGAAGATCGCCGGAATTTTCAGGACCATATCGCCGAAAACACCGCCAAGGCCGATCGGCATGGGCCAGCTCGATGGGATCGCGAAGCAACCCGCCATTGCGGCCGCCATCAGCGACGCGCAAAACCAGGCAATTGCCCGGCGCGGCATGCGATCAACGCCGCGCCCGGTGAGGAAGAGACCGCCCCAGAAGAGCGCGGGCATCAACGCTACGACCATCGAAAGCCCGAAAAACTGCATGCCGAGATCGGAAAACACTGCCCCAGGATAACCGAGTGCATTGCGCACCGGATTCGATGTAGCGTGGCTGAAACTTGGATCGAGCACATTCCACGTGGCAAGGCTTCCTACGGCAAAGGCAACAAAGCAGAACAGCGCCAATCCCCAGAGGATATAAATCTGCCTGCGGAACAGGGTCGTCAAACCGGTCCGCTCGTCTTCAATGGCATAAGAGGCTGAATATCCTTGACGCATGAAATCCGGTCCCATGTGAACGCATACACGGCAGCCGAGACGGGCCGCAGATCTAAGAGTTCTCACGTTAAGATGCGGATGGTTAAGGGGGCATTAACCATGGGAGGCGGGCGGAAGGAATTTAGCACTAAAGGCTGACAATATGAGTTGCGCGTGGTTCCCCTGCAAGGAAGAGGCGCCAACAGCAGCCCCAAAACAAATGGGCCCGGTTAACCGGGCCCATCGCAATTGTCGTCACCTACGGTTTACGAGGCGTGGTAGGCAGCTTCACCGTGCGATGTCAGGTCAAGACCTTCACGCTCAGCTTCGGGCGATGCACGCAGGCCGACGATCAGGTCGACGATCTTGTAGAGGATCGCACTGCCGATACCGGACCAGAGCAGCGTAACAACCACGCCCTTGAACTGCGCCCAGAGCTGAGTTGCCGTACCGGCGTAGCTGGCGGCAAAGTCAGCGGTCGAGTAGTCGACGATGCCAGCACCGCCAAGTGCCGGGTTGACCAGGATACCCGTGCCGAGAGCGCCGATGATGCCGCCAACGCAATGGATACCAAAGACGTCCAGACTGTCGTCATAGTCGAACTTGTTCTTAACGACTGCGACGAAGAAGTAGCACACGAAGGTTACGACAGCACCGAGTACGATGGCGCCCATCGGACCGACGAAGCCGGCAGCCGGCGTTACGGCAACGAGACCGGCAACTGCACCGGAGGCAGCACCCAACATGGAGGCTTTGCCGCGCAGAAACGCTTCAAGGATGATCCACATGACAGCGGCAGCGGCAGTTGCCACGAAGGTATTGATCATGGCGAGGGCAGCGTAAGCATTGGCTTCAAGGTTAGAACCCGCATTGAAACCGAACCAGCCAACCCACAGCAAAGACGCACCGATCATGGTCATTGTCATCGAGTGCGGCGCCATGATGTCTTTCTTGTAGCCGACGCGCTTGCCGATCATCAGTGCACCGACGAAACCGGCGATGCCAGCATTGATGTGAACGACCGTGCCGCCCGCGAAGTCAATCGCGCCAAAGCCCCAGATAAGGCCACCCGGATCGGAATAGGCGCTTGGACCACCCCAGAACCAGACCATATGGGCGATTGGGAAGTAAACGAACGTGACCCATAGGATGACAAAGAGAATGACTGCCGAGAACTTGACGCGTTCAGCAAAGGCACCAACGATAAGAGCAGGCGTGATGCAGGCAAAGGTCATCTGGAAGACGACAAAAACCAGCTCAGGGATTGCAACGCCCTTCGTGAAGGTTTCAGACACGGTGGTCACGTCGACGCCATGCAGAAATGCCTTCGACAGCCCGCCGAAGAGCGCGTTGCCAGGTGTGAACGCCAGGCTGTACCCGTAGAATACCCAGATCAGCATCACGACAGCCGTAATGGTGAAGACCTGCATGAGAACCGAAAGCATGTTCTTTGAGCGAACAAGGCCACCGTAGAAAAGGGCGAGACCAGGGATGGTCATCAACAGTACCAGAACTGTCGAAATCATCATCCAGGTTGTATCACCCTTATCGACGGCCATGGCTGGCGCCGCGGCGGCGGGAGCAGCTGGTGCGGCTTCCTGAGCAAACGCGGCCAGTGAGCCGATGGCGACCAGTGCCAGCGAACCCAGAAGGGTGCTGCGCGCCGCAGATGTCAGACTGGTTGGAATTTTCATTATTGTCTCCTTGAACCCCAAATTTTACAGTGCGTCGGTGTCGGTCTCGCCCGTACGGATACGGACGGCCTGCTCGATGCTGAGAACGAATATCTTCCCGTCACCGATCTGACCGGTCTTTGCGGCCGTGGTGATGGCTTCAACGGCGGTGTCGACGAGCTCGGACGCGACTGCGACTTCGATTTTCAATTTCGGAAGAAAGCTGACCGCATATTCGGCGCCACGATAGATCTCGGTGTGTCCTTTCTGGCGGCCATAACCCTTCACCTCGGTGACGGTCAGGCCCTGGATGCCGACAGCGGTGAGTGCTTCGCGCACTTCGTCCAGCTTGAACGGCTTGATGATGGCCATCACAATTTTCATTGACTATACCCCTGCGCTAGCGCGGTACCCTCCAGGTGGAATTACCTGAACTGCAGCAATCCGCGTTGAACCCATCGCCAAAAGCCGTATTGGCCATCGGTGACTGGTCAGGAGTATTCAAGTTCCGTGCCAGACTCGGAATATAATACTAAGCTATTGATTAGAAATATGTATTTTTCGCAAAGTGTGGTGCGAATATGCTTTTTGCAGCAACATGCCTAAAATATAGGCATTACTCGACAAATGACTTGAACTCACGCCACAGGATGCACACGAATTAGGCCCTCCTGCGCCGTCGAGGCAATCAACGTGCCGTCACGGCTATAGATTGCACCACGATTGAAACCACGCGCACCGGATGTACTCGGACTGTCTGCCGTATAAAGCAGCCAGTCGTCGAAGCGACAGGGCCTATGAAACCACATGGCGTGATCGAGGCTGGCAACCTGCAGATCGCGGTCGAAGATCGAGCGGCCGTGCGCGTAGAGCGAGGTGTCGAGCAGGGTCATGTCCGAGAGGTAGGCAAGCACGGCTGCCTGCACGGCACGGTCATCCGGCACCGGACCGGTGGTCTTGATCCAGACATTCTGTTCCGGCGGAAGTTTCTCGCGCGAGAAATAATGCGTGAGCGATAGCGGCTTCAACTCGATCGGCCGGTCCTGTTCCCAATACCTGCGAATATTGGCGGGTGCGTTTTGCAGATACTGCTCTTTCAGGTCCTTGTCACTGATCAGCTGTTCCGGTGCGGTAAGATCGAGCGGCGCAGGCTTCTGGTGTTCGAGCCCTGCCTCTTCGATCTGAAACGAGGCTTCCAGCGAAAAGATTGCATGGCCATGCTGGATGCCGACGACGCGGCGGGTGGTGAAACTGGAGCCATCGCGGATGCGGTCGACCTCATAGATGATGGGCACTTTCGGGTCGCCAGCGCGCATGAAATAGCCATGCAGCGAATGGACATGCCGCGCTGGATCGACGGTGCGCTGTGCCGCGACGAGGGCCTGGCCGATCACCTGTCCGCCGAAGACACGCTGCCAGCCGACCTGCGGGCTGCGACCTCGAAACAGGTTGTGTTCAAGCGTCTCAAGGTCGAGTATGGACAAAAGCTCTTTCATGGCGTCTGACATGATCGGCATCTCCTGTTCGCGTAACTTCAACGCTTGCAACAGGAACAGAAGAACAAGTCAAGCGCATCAAGCGCAACCCGGAGGCAATCATGGTTGAACGAACCCGGAAAGAACAGCCAAGCACCGACATTATCATTGCGGGCGCTGGCTATGTCGGCCTCGCGACAGCCGTGGCGCTTAAATCTTCGGCGCCGCATTTGGGCGTGACGGTCATCGACGCGGCACCCGCCGGCGTCTGGCGCAACGACACGCGCGCTTCGGCGATTGCTGCAGCCGCAAGCCGCATGCTCGACCGGCTCGGTTGCTGGGATGCCATTGTGCCGGAAGCCCAGCCCATCAATGAAATGATCGTCACTGATTCGCGTACCGCCGATCCGGTCCGGCCGGTGTTCCTGACCTTCAACGGCGAAATCGAGCCGGGCGAACCCTTTGCGCATATGGTGGAGAACCGGGTGCTGAATGCATCGCTGCGCGCCAAGGCGGAAGAGCTCGGCATAGCTTTCATCGAAGGTGCGCCGGTCAATGGTTTCGAGCACGGCGAGGCGCACCTGGCGGTTCACTATGCGGGCGACAAGAGCCTGCGCACGCGGCTGCTGGTGGCCGCCGATGGCGTGAAATCGCGCCTGCGCGACATGGCGGGCATCAAGACGGTGAACTGGGAATACGGCCAATCCGGCATCGTTTGCACCGTATCGCATGAGCGGCCGCATCATGGCCGGGCGGAGGAGCATTTTCTCCCGGCTGGTCCCTTCGCCATCCTCCCGCTCAAGGGCAATCGCTCCTCGCTGGTCTGGACCGAGCGGACGGATGACGCAGAGCGGCTGGTCAATGACGATGATTTCGTGTTCGAACACGAGCTGGAGCAGCGCTTTGGCCTGAAGCTCGGCGAATTGCGTGTCGAAGGCCCGCGCAAATCATTCCCGCTGGGCCTCACCCTGGCGCGTGATTTCGTCAAGCCGCGCTTTGCGCTTGCCGGAGACGCAGCGCACGGCATCCACCCGATCGCCGGACAAGGACTCAACCTCGGCTTCAAGGATGCGGCGGCACTGGCGGAGACGATTGTCGATGCCGACCGGCTTGGCCTCGACATCGGGTCGATCGCGGTGCTCGAGCGCTACCAGACCTGGCGGCGCTTCGACACGGTGCAGATGGGTGTCACCACCGATGTTTTGAACCGGCTGTTCTCCAATGACAATGTACCGGTGCGGATGCTGCGCGACTTCGGCCTCGGCCTCGTCGAGAGGATGCCGCGGCTCAAGGGATTCTTCATCCGCCAGGCTGCGGGCTTGTCGACGACGGCGCCCAAATTGTTGCAGGGCCAGCCGATCTAGAGCGGGCGCGGGTATTTCCGGTAGATCGCATCGATCTCCTTGAGGATTTCTGGCGACAGTGTGACCGAGCTTGCCCAGATATCGGTCTTCAACTGTTCCATCGATGTGGCGCCGATAATCACCGAAGTCATGAATGGCCGCGTCAGGGCAAAGGCGATAGCCATCTGCGCCACATCGAGCCCATGTTTGCGGGCAAGATCGATGTAGGCCTTGACGGCCGGCGCGGAATTGTCGTTGTTGCGCCACAGACCGCCCGGCTGGATCGCGCCGCGCGTTCCAGCCGGCATCTTTCCGTCCAGATATTTGCCGGTCAAAACCCCCGATGCCAGCGACGAGTAGGCGAGCAGCCCGACATCCTCGTGGTGGCTGAGTTCGGCGAGATCAAGGTCGAATACGCGCTGGATCAGGCTGTACTCGTTCTGCACCGACGCAACACGCGGCAGGTCATTGCGCTCGGCAAGCTTCAGCCATTGGCTGATGCCCCAGGCCGTCTCGTTGGATAGGCCAATATGGCGGATCTTGCCTTCTTTGACCATGTCGTCGAGGCCCAGAAGAGCTTCTTCGATCTGTGCTGTAGCCAGGCTTTTGTCCTGATTCTGCGGCGCATATTTCCACGCTGTACCGAAATGATAGTGCCCACGTGCAGGATAATGCACCTGATAGAGATCGATATAGTCGGTTTGCAGCCGCTTCAGGCTGCCCTCAACCGCCTCGCGCACCTGCTTCCTGTCCGGACGTGTTCCATTGCGGATCCAGCTGTTGCCGCCACCGGAGACTTTGGTGGCGAGGACGAATTTGTCGCGTTTGCCGGTTTTCTTGAACCAAGTGCCGATATAGGTCTCGGTCTTGCCATAGGTCTCGGGGCTTGAGGGAACAGCATAGACTTCCGCCGTATCCATGAAATTGATGCCGGCGTCGAGCGCATAGTCGATCTGCCGATGCGCGTCTTCTTCGGTGTTCTGCACGCCCCAGGTCATCGTTCCGAGGCAAATTTCTGTGACGTCAATATCCGTACGGCCAAGCTTTTTCAGTTTCACGGGATCTTCCTGTTTCGATTTCGGGTTGATCAGTCGACTTGGAGGCCAAGCCCCTGCTTGAGCTTTCTGATCCGCTGGCCGTAATGGTGGGAGACTGGAACGGCGGCAGCGGCCGCTCCTACCATATCAATCAATTCACACTTTTCCAGATCATTGAGCTGCCTGCGGAGGAGTGGTGACGTTTTTTCAATGATCGTTGCCGTGTCGCCGATCTGGGTGAAGGCCCATTTCGCGCAGATCATCGCCTCGTCCGCCTTCCTGGGATTGCTGACATCGATGAGGACACTGCGTACTGCATCGAAATGGTTTTCCGTGATCAGGGTATCTTCAGCAATAATCGCACACCGTTGCTGCCGCAAGAACGAGATCTTCGATGGCAGTCAAGGGAGAGTGAGTGGCCTGCTGCCTTATTTTCCTGCGCCGGAAACAACTGCGCACACGCCCCATACTGTCTGCGACATCACCAGCCCTTCACTCAGTATCTTCAGTCGGTACCACCAGAACAAGCCGCCGCCGAGGAGCCCGAGAATCGCGAGAACAATATGCATGATCAAAATCCCTCAACAAAAAGTCTATTTCTAGAAGAGGGAGATGCAGTCCGTAAATTAGGCGATAGAATAATGCGGTGCCATCGATATGATACGGAACCATGTTACCACGGAGCCGTTATCGCCAGGCCTGGTGATGGCCTGCACATCCGCCACGCAATCAATTTCAACGAGGGAGATTAAAATGGACAGACAAGCAACAGCGATCTGGAAAGGCGCGCTAAAGGACGGCTCGGGCACGCTCGATACCCAAAGCGGTGCGCTCAAAGGTCTTCCTTATAATTTCAAGGCGCGTTTCGAGGATGCCAGCGGCACCTCCGGCACCAATCCTGAAGAGTTGCTCGGCGCTGCCCATGCGGGTTGCTTTGCCATGCAGCTGTCGCATTTCCTTGCGGAGAATGGCACGCCCGCGCAGAAGCTCGAAGCAAAGGCTGTCGTGACGATTGATCCGGCCAAAGGAGCAATTACCAAGAGCGCCCTGACGCTGGTCGGCAATGTTCCAGGTATAGACGCGGCTACCTTCAATGAACTCGCCACCAAAGCCAAAGCCAACTGCCCGGTGTCAAAGGCGCTCGGCGCAATCGAAGTCACGCTGGACGCAAAGTTGGCGTGATCCTGAGATCAGCGATTGAATCAAAAACGGGCGCTCTTGAGCGCCCGTTTTATTTTGAAGCCAAAGCCGGTTTCACGTCCACCGCCAATGCCGACTATCTCTCCCCCTCATGGGGGAGATTAAGAACGGCGCTATCAAATCAAACCCGGCGCTCGACCATCATCTTCTTGATTTCGGCGATTGCCTTGGCCGGATTCAGGCCCTTCGGGCAGGTCTGAGCACAGTTCATGATCGTGTGGCAGCGATAGAGCCGGAACGGATCCTCGAGATTATCGAGCCGCTCGCCTGTCGCTTCGTCGCGGCTGTCGATCAGCCAGCGATAGGCCTGCAACAGCACAGCAGGACCAAGATAGCGATCGCCGTTCCACCAATAGCTCGGGCAGGACGTCGAGCAGCAGGCACACAGGATGCACTCGTAGAGTCCGTCAAGCTTGGCGCGGTCCTCGTGGCTCTGCAACCATTCCTTTGCCGGCTCCGGCGAGACGGTCTTCAGCCATGGCTCGATCGACCGGTGCTGGGCATAGAAGTTGGAAAGATCCGGCACCAGGTCCTTGACCACCGGCAGGTGCGGCAGCGGATAGATCTTCACTGGCCCCTTGATCTCGTCCATGCCCTTGGTGCAGGCGAGCGTATTGGTCCCGTCGATATTCATGGCGCAGGAGCCGCAGATGCCTTCACGGCAGGAGCGGCGCAACGTCAGCGTCGGATCGATCTTGTTCTTGATCCACAGCAGGCCATCGAGAACCATCGGGCCGCAATCGTCCAGATCGACATAATAGGTGTCGATGCGCGGATTTTCGCCATCATCCGGTGACCACCGATAGATCCGGTACTCGCGCAGATTATTGGCGCCCTGCGGACGATCCCAGGTCTTGCCGGGACGCATCTGCGAATTCTTGGGAAGTGCAAGTTCAACCATAATGCTCTTGTCCCTAAATCAATACACACGCGCTTTTGGCGCGATCTTGGCGAGGCTGATGCCGCCATCTTCTTCCTTGACCAGCGGGTCGAGGTGGACAGGGCGGTAGCCGAGCGTGACCTTGCCGTCCGGATCGAGCCAGGCGAGGCTGTGCTTGCGCCAGTTGACATCATCGCGGTTCGGGAAATCCTCGTGCGCATGAGCGCCGCGGCTTTCCTTGCGCGCTTCTGCGGCAACGACCGTGGTCAGGGCGTTGGCCATCAGGTTCTCCAGTTCCAGTGTTTCCACCAGATCGGAATTCCAGATCATCGAACGGTCAGTGACCTTGACGTCTGGCAGCTCGCTCCAGATTTTCTCCATGCGTTGAACTCCGGACTTCAGCGATTCCGACGTGCGGAACACAGCGGCATCTTCCTGCATGGTCCGCTGCATTTTCTCGCGCAACGCGGCTGTCGGCGTGCCGCCATTGGCGTGGCGCAGGCGATCGAAACGATCCATGATCTTTGTGACCGAGGCCTCGTTGATATCCGGAACCTTGGCGTTGCGGTCGATGACCTGACCGGCGCGAATTGCTGCTGCCCGGCCAAACACCACAAGATCGATCAGCGAATTGGAGCCGAGGCGGTTGGCACCGTGCACCGAGGCGCATCCGGCCTCGCCCACGGCCATGAGGCCGGGCTGGATGCGATCGGGATTATCTTTCGTCGGATTGAGCGCTTCACCCCAATAATTGGTCGGAATGCCGCCCATATTGTAATGGACTGTAGGGATGACCGGGATCGGCTCCTTGGTCAGATCGACACCAGCAAAAATCTTCGCCGATTCCGAAATGCCGGGCAGGCGCTCATGCAAGACAGCCGGATCGAGGTGGTCCAGATGCAGGAAGATGTGATCCTTGTTCTTGCCGACACCGCGGCCTTCGCGGATTTCCAGCGTCATGCAGCGTGAAACCACGTCACGCGATGCCAGATCCTTGGCCGAAGGCGCATAGCGCTCCATGAAGCGCTCGCCTTCGGAATTAACCAGATATCCGCCTTCGCCGCGCGCGCCTTCGGTGATCAGGCAGCCAGCACCGTAGATGCCCGTCGGATGGAACTGCACGAATTCCATGTCCTGCAGCGGCAATCCGGTGCGGGCAACCATGCCGCCGCCATCGCCGGTACAGGTATGCGCGGAGGTCGCTGAGAAATAGGAGCGTCCGTAACCGCCCGTCGCCATGACGACCATCTTGGCGGCAAAGCGATGGATCGTGCCGTCATCAAGATTCCAGGCGACAACACCAGTGATCGTGCCGTCTTCATCCTGGGTGAGATCGAGCGCGAAATATTCGATGAAGAACTGCGCATTGTTGCGCAAGGACTGGCCGTAGAGCGTGTGCAGGATGGCATGGCCGGTACGGTCCGCCGCGGCGCAAGTACGCTGCACGGGCGGGCCATCGCCATAATTCATCATGTGTCCGCCGAAAGGACGCTGATAGATCTTGCCTTCTTCCGTGCGCGAGAACGGCACGCCGTAGTGCTCGAGCTCATAGACGGCCGCGGGTGCTTCGCGCGCCAGGTATTCCATGGCGTCGGTATCGCCGAGCCAGTCGGAACCCTTGACGGTGTCATACATATGCCACTGCCAGGAATCCGGACCCATATTGCTGAGCGAGGCGGCAATGCCGCCCTGCGCCGCAACTGTATGCGAGCGGGTCGGGAAGACCTTGGTGATACAGGCCGTCTTCAGGCCCTGCTCAGCCATGCCAAGCGTTGCCCGCAAACCTGCACCGCCGGCCCCGACCACGACCACATCGAACTTGTGGTCGACGAATGTATAGGCCTTGCCGGCCTTGGTGTCTGTTGCTGCCATGATAGAGATTAAACTCCGAAGCTCAGCTTGAGGATCGCAAAGATGCTGACAATGCCAACCGCCAAAGCGAAGAAGGTATTGAGCATCAACAGCACGATCTTCGTGCCTTCGCCGTGTACGTAGTCTTCAATGATCACCTGCATGCCGAGGCGCATGTGATAGAGACCGGAAATGATCACCATCAAGAGAACCATGGCTGTCAGCGGGTGTGACAAGGCTGCCCTGGTCTCTGCATAGCTCGCACCATGCAGCGACAGGATCAAGCCAATGAAAAACAGCATCAGTGGAACGTTGGCGACGGCTGTCAGCCGCTGACGCCAGAAATGGTCCGTGCCTTCTTTCGCAGAACCCAGTCCGCGAACTTTGCCAAGCGGCGTGCGCATGTCGCCCATCGTTCGGCCTCCTTTAAGCTATTGTGAATGCGGCGATCCAGACAAGGATCGTCAATGCGACTGAAAGTATGAGCGACGCCCAGGCCATTTTCGTCGTCGTATCTTTTTCGAGCCCGCGGCCAGTATCCCAGATCAAGTGGCGTATGCCGCCGATCATGTGATGGATAAGCGCCCAGGTGTAGCCGAGCAGGACAAGACGGCCGATCCAGGAACCGTAAATCGCGTTGACGAAATTGAAGTATTGTTCATTCGTCGCCGCCGCGATCAGCCACCAGGCTACCAGCAACGTGCCGACATAAAGTGCCGAGCCGGTGATGCGGTGGACGATGGACATGACCATGGTTGGGATTGGCTTGTAGATTTGCAAATGCGGCGACAACGGCCGATTGGCATGCAGATTTGTCTTGCTCATAGCGTCCCCAAGAGTAGCGCCACATCTGGTTAGACGGGCAGGGCCGAAAAGGCTGGATAGAGGCAATTTAGAGGGGTTTTAATCCGGTTTTTGCACTGCGTCAAAGCCCCATTCCATACCCTCATGCGGCGAATTGGCTGGAATAGCAAGTCAATAAGGTTTCTGCTTAGAATTCAATCGTTTAAAGGTGTCAAAACGGCCTTACAAGAGCAAAAATTTTGAGACTGTGTGCTGCAAAAAATTATTTGAGCGAGTCTGTCCGATTCAGGCACGGAATGGCTTGTTTCGCCTCTTTCAATCGCTGTTTGTCTGCGACAGACAGGGTCGTAAGCAGGATGCCGCTGACCTTGCGGCAACCTTGCATTGCTGCCGCTTACTGATTGCCGAACCTGATGATGAAGCTCGTCCAGTCGGCGGGCGCTGCAACCTGCTCGTAAAGCTTGCGGCCGTCCTCCGGCACGCGTGGCGCATTGAGCGACAGCTTCGTCCAGCCGCGCTCCTCCGCTTTGTCGGCGAGCACGTCGATCAGGGCCTTGGCAATGCCTTTGCCGCGGTGGTCATGATGCACATAGATATGATCGACCTGACCGGCGCGCATACCGGAAACCGGCTCGGGAAGATCGTAGAAAATAACGAAGCCAACGAGATGGCCATCAAGGCGTGCCCCGGCTATTTCCGCTGCACGGTCGCGCAGGAGGTTTTCGGCATAGTAATCATCCGGCCGGCGCGGCGCACCACGCTTCAGCGCCTGGGCATAGCTGGCAAGCAGCGGCGCGAATTCATGGGCATCGCTCAAATGCAGGAGTGAAATGTCGATGGCGTGTTCATCAACGGTCTTTGTTGTCATGATTGCTTCCGTCCCTTCATGCCTGCCGGTGAATCCTGTCCTCATTAGACTGAGGATTGGTTGATTGTGCCGCGCCCGTCAACCTGCACCGCGGATGAAAATCGATTTGATTAGTTTTGGCCGGATGACAATTGTTAATAAAAGGTTAATCTCTGGCTTGAGGAATCGTCAGGAGTATCGCCATGTTTCAAAAGAGACTCGTCCGTTCTGTTGTGGCGTCGATGGCCCTGACGTTTGCCCTGACCACCCCGCAAATTGCGGCAGCAAACGATATCAAGCGCAGCAATAGCTACGGTGACGAATACGGCAATGTCATCCTGCATGAGGCAGGCGGGCCGAAGATCATCTTTGTCGGCGCATCCGCAGCGAAATCCGATACGCTCGGCCGCGAGATCAGGCGGCAGGTTCCTGTCTACAAACGCGGCAAAGGCCCGTCAGTAATTTCTCCAGTGAGTGATCCGGTCGTCCTTGGTGTCGTGCCAGCACCCAATACCGGCTGCGACAGTCCCATAGTCATTCAGGGCCGCAGTTACATGTATGGCCTCGACCGCAACGAAACGCCGGTTATCGGCCATCCCGGCTGCGACTGACGCCGATCATTAAGAGATTTGATTTGCTTCGGTGACCCGGGCCCTGTAAGGGGGGCCGCTTCATCGAAGAGGTAGTAATAATGGCTCGCAATTCTGACGGCGCACTGGTCCTGTTTTCCGGCGGGCAGGATTCGGCCACGTGCCTTGCCTGGGCCCTGTCCCGTTTCGACCGCGTCGAGACGGTGGGTTTCGACTATGGCCAGCGGCACAGGATCGAGCTCGAAGTGCGTGCTGCGTTCCGCAGCGCCGTCGTGAAGCAATTTCCGCACTGGGCAACGCGGCTTGGTGACGATCATATGCTGGATGCTGGGATTGTCGGGCAACTTGGCGCCTCGGCCATGACCGATGACATCGCCATCGAGATGGCGGAAAACGGCCTGCCCAATACCTTCGTGCCCGGCCGCAATCTGCTGTTCTTCACGCTTGCAGGTGCGCTCGCCTATCGACGCGGTCTGCGGGTCATTGTCGGCGGAATGTGCGAGACCGACTATTCGGGCTACCCCGATTGCCGCGACGACACGCTGAAAGCCCAGCAGGTGGCCCTGTCGCTCGGTCTCGATCGCCGCATCACGATCGAGACGCCATTGATGTGGCTCGACAAGGCCGAAACTTTTGCTCTCGCCCGCGATCTCGGCGGGGACCAGCTGCTCGATCTCATCGTCGAGAACACGCATACCTGCTATCTTGGCGATCGCTCCAGGCGCCATGCATGGGGCTATGGCTGCGGCACCTGCCCGGCATGCCAGTTGCGTTCTGGCGGCTGGGAAAAGTTCAAGGCGGAAGCGGCATGACGTACGCCGTCAAGGAGATCTATCTGACCCTGCAAGGCGAGGGTAACCACACCGGCCGCGCTGCCGTGTTCATGCGCTTTGCCGGCTGCAACCTGTGGTCCGGGCTCGAGCGCGATCGCGAAGACGCTGTCTGCCAGTTCTGCGATACGGATTTCGTCGGTGTGAATGGCCCGGGCGGCGGCAAATTCAAGACCGCAGAGCCTCTGGCCGATGCCGTTGCTGCGCAATGGCCGAAGGGTGACAGTTCCGGCGGCAAGCCCTATGTCATCTGCACTGGCGGCGAGCCTTTGCTGCAGCTCGATGCGCCGCTGATTGAAGCTTTTCATGCGCGCGGCTTCGAAGTAGGCGTTGAGACCAATGGAACCATTGCGGCACCGGCTGGGCTTGACTGGATCTGCGTTTCGCCCAAGGCGGCAGCACCGCTGGTTCAGACCAGCGGCAATGAGCTCAAGCTGGTCTATCCGCAAAAGGAAGCCGAGACGCACCCGTCCCGTTTCGAACAGCTGTCGTTCGAGCATTTCTACCTGCAACCTCTTGACGTGATCGGTGATCCGGCGCAAACCGCATCGCATGTGGCATCTGCAGCGGCCTATTGCCTCGCCCACCCGCTTTGGCGGCTGAGCACGCAGACACATAAACTGATCGGCCTGCCCTGAGGCAGGCTTTAGCGGGCGCCTGTATTGCGCCAGAGCAAGAGCAATAGACATGAGAATCTTCAACGAATTTACGTTCGAAGCGGCACATCATTTGCCGCACATCTTTCCCGACGGGCACGTCAATACCCGTCTGCACGGACACAGTTTCCGTGTGCGGGTGACCCTGGAAGGAAAACCGGACAGCAGGACCGGTCTTATTTCCGATCTCGGCGCTGTGAAGGCCGCTTTCGACAGCGCGCGCGAGCAGCTCGACCACCGGTACCTTAACGAGATCCAGGGTCTGGAAACGCCGACGCTCGAAAACATCGCCATGTGGCTGTGGCGGCATTTTGCGTCGACCCTGCCCGGCTTGGCCGTGGTCGGCGTCTACCGTGATACGTGCGGCGAAGGCTGCGAATATCAGGGCGAATTCGAGATGGAAAGGACAGCAGCATGAGTCACTATGCAGAACAGGCAACGATGCTCGGCAAGGATGTGAAAATTCCGCAGCATCCCGATGAGGCCACGCTCGATGCCGTCCCCAACCCGCAGGCGGGAACGCTCTTCCTCGCGCGCTTTGCCTGCCCGGAATTCACCTCGCTTTGCCCAGTCACCGGCCAGCCGGATTTCGGCCATCTGGTGATCGACTATGCGCCGGATCAGAGCCTGGTGGAATCCAAATCGCTGAAGCTGTTCCTTTTCAGCTTCCGCAACCACGGCGCCTTTCATGAAGACTGCACCGTCACCATCGGCAAGCGCATCGTCGAGGCGGTCAAACCCTTGTGGCTGCGTATCGGCGGCTACTGGTATCCGCGTGGCGGGATTCCGATCGATGTCTTCTGGCAAACCGGCCCCGTCCCGGAGGGCCTTTGGCTGCCGGATCAGGGTGTACCAGCATATCGCGGACGCGGCTGACACTTACCCTCCCCCTTGTGGGGAGGGAAGCTGCGAAGCAGCAGGGAGGGGCCTTGGCTAGGAGGACTCATCCTGCACTATTGGTATCCTTTGGCGAACAAGAAAAGCCCCTCCTCGGACCTCCGGTCCGTCCCTCCCCACAAGGGGGAGGGTAAGAAGTGGCTCGCTCAGCCGATTACTTCCATTCGCGAATATCGACGAAGTGGCCGGCAATCGCTGCAGCTGCAGCCATGGCAGGCGATACGAGGTGCGTGCGTCCTTTGAAGCCCTGGCGCCCTTCGAAATTGCGGTTCGAGGTCGAAGCGCAGCGTTCGCCCGGCTTCAGGCGATCATCATTCATGGCAAGGCACATGGAGCAGCCCGGCTCACGCCAGTCAAAACCAGCTGCCTTGAAAATCTTGTCGAGGCCTTCGGATTCCGCCTGTTCCTTGACGAGGCCGGAGCCTGGAACGATCATCGCATCGACGGTTTCGCTGACCTTGCGGCCTTCGACAACCTTTGCGACTTCGCGCAGGTCCTCAATACGGCCATTGGTGCAGGAACCAATGAAGACGCGGTCAAGCTTGATATCGGTGATCGGGGTGCCGGGCTTCAAGCCCATATAGTCGAGCGCCCGCCACTTCGATGAGCGCTTGGTCTCGTCGGCAATGTCGTCCGGGTTAGGAACGGCGCCGGTCACCGCGATTACATCCTCCGGCGAAGAACCCCAGGAAACGATGGGCGGCAGATCGGCGGCGTTCAGCACGACAACCTTGTCGAAATGCGCGCCCTCATCGCTCTTCAGCGTCTTCCAGTACTCAACGGCCTGATCGAAAGCTTCGCCCTTCGGCGCGCGCGGCTTGCCTTTGACATAGGCAAATGTCGTTTCGTCGGGCGCGATCAAGCCAGCGCGAGCACCGCCTTCGATCGACATGTTGCAGATCGTCATACGACCTTCCATCGACAGCGCGCGAATGGCTTCGCCCGCATATTCGATGACATAGCCGGTACCGCCTGCCGTACCGATCTCGCCGATAATGGCAAGGATGATGTCCTTGGCCGTCACGCCGGCCGGCAGCACGCCATCCACACGCACCAGCATGTTCTTGGCCTTCGACTGGATCAGCGTCTGGGTAGCGAGAACGTGCTCGACTTCCGACGTGCCGATACCGTGCGCCAGCGCACCGAAAGCGCCGTGGGTGGAGGTATGGCTGTCACCGCAGACAATGGTCATGCCCGGCAGGGTGAAACCCTGTTCTGGTCCGATGATGTGAACGATGCCCTGACGGATGTCCTTCTCGGAATAATATTCGACGCCGAAATCCGCAGCGTTTTTGGCAAGCGCCTCGACCTGGATGCGGCTTTCCTCGTTCTTGATGCCGTTGACCCGGTCCGGCGACGTCGGCACGTTGTGATCGACGACAGCAAGTGTCTTTTCCGGATGGCGGACCTTGCGGCCCGCTACGCGCAAGCCTTCGAAAGCCTGCGGGCTGGTCACTTCATGCACAAGATGGCGATCAATATAGAGGAGGCAAGTGCCGTCATCCTGCTGATCGACCAGATGGTCATCCCATATCTTGTCATAAAGTGTACGTGGCACAGTCATAGCGATATCCTCGGCACTGTTTTGTGCTTTTCGATTATTTCGTGGACATATGCACTCGGTGTCCACTTACGTCAAGAAACAAGCGCGAAAAGTAATATTCCGGCGACAATGCGCCGCTCTTTAAGCCTTCTCAGATGATTGCTATCAGTGCCCTGCATTCTGGCCCAGGCGCCTTTCGACCCAACGCAAGCCGAGCGACAGGCTGATTGTCAGGATCAGGTAGACATAGGCGACAACGGAATAGGTTTCGAAGAAGCGGAAAGAACCGGACGCATATACCTTGCCCATTTGCGTCACGTCGACCACGCCAAGGACCGAGACAAGCGAGGAATCCTTCACCATCGAAATGAAGTCATTGCCATAGGGGGGAAGGATGGTGCGGATAGCTTGCGGCATGACGATAAGGCGGAAACGTTGAAAACGTTTGAGCCCCAACGCCTTCGACGCTTCGATCTGGCCCTTGTCCACGGCCTGGATGCCGGCACGGAAAATCTCGGCAAGGAAGGCGGCATAAGCGAGCATCAGCGCGATGATGGCGCGCCAGAGCAACGAAAAATCCCGGACCAGCAGCGGCTCGACGATGCCCGCGCTCTGCAATGGCTGAGTGATGAAATTCCACAGCGCGACAACTGCCGGGGCCCCGACGAAGGCGATGTAGAACAGGAGCACCAACAGCGGAATGCCCCGCATGATCTCGACATAAAATCGCGCTATCTGCCTCACGGCAATATGGTCCGACAAGCTCATTACCGCCAGAAACAGGCCGAGCGCCGAGGCAAGGAAAAACGCCAGTAGCGATACCCAGACCGTAATCCAGATGCCTTGCGATACCGTGGAAAAGACCTGTCCGTAGATCGGACTGACGAGGATGGCGATGCCGAGCGCAATGGCAATCGCCGCAGCAACCAGCAGCCACCACGGGAAATCCTTCTTCGCGGAGGGTCCCCTGCTCTGAGTGTTATCGGACACTGTTCAGCTTACTGGCCGAGCTTGTAGTCGAGGAACCACTTCTTGTTGAGGGCTTCGAAAGTTCCGTCCGCCTTCAGTGCCGCGATGGCGGCGTTGACTGGAGCGACAAGGTCCGAGCCCTTCGGGAAGATGAAACCGAAATCTTCAGCGCCAAGCGGTCCGCCAATCAGCTTCAAGGCACCACCCGATGCGTCGACATAGCCTTTACCGGCCGTGCTGTCGGTGAGCACGAGATCGACATCGCCAGTCTTCAGCGCCTGGATCGTCGCGCCAAAGGTTTCGAACAGCTTGATGCGCGGGTTCTGCTCATTGCCATCGAGCACATTGTAGACGGCAACGTAGAAATTGGTCGTGCCCGGTTGCGCGCCAACAAGTGTATCCTTGGTATCGGCAAAGCTTTTGGCATCGGTGAAACGCTTCTCGTCGCTGCGCACCAGCATGAACTGTTCCGAGCGCATATAGGGTTCGGAAAAATCGACCTTCTGCTTGCGCTCGTCGTTGATGGTGATGCCGGTCATGCCGATCTGATACTGATTGTCCGAAACGGCCTGGATCATCGCATCCCAGCTCGTGTTCAGATACTCGATCTTGACGTTCAACCGCTTGGCGATCTCGTTCATCGCATCGTATTCCCAACCAATGGGCTTGCCAGTCTTCGGGTCGACGAATTGCAGGGGCGGATAGGCGTTTTCCGTCACAACGGTGACCTTCTTCCCGCCAAGATCGGGCAGGTCGGCAGCCAATGCGGAAAATGGCGCCATGGCGAGCATAAGCCCCGCCAAAAGAACGGATCGCAAGTTCATCTCAAACCCCTGTCACGTGGTTGCGTCGGAAACTGATTTCACCTTGTCAGCGGCGCGTCAATCCCCTTACCTCCTCACAAGCGGGAGGGAAAACGCCTCAAACAAAAAAGGCGGCCCGAAGACCGCCTTTTTCAGAACTGATACGAACCGTGCTTATTCAGCAGCAGGTGCCTTGGCAACAGTTGCTTCCGTTACAACTTCGGCTGCGCCGGTAGCCGGAACAGTCGCCTTGCCCTTGCGGTTGTCTTTCTTCTCGGCAATACGGGCTGCCTTACCGGTCAGGCCGCGCAGGTAATAGAGCTTCGCACGACGAACCTTGCCGCGACGAACGACTTCAACACCTTCAACCAGCGGAGAAATGACCGGGAATACGCGCTCGACGCCTTCGCCGTAGGAAATCTTGCGAACCGTAAAGTTCTCGTTGATGCCAGCGCCGTTACGGGCAATGCAAACGCCTTCATAGGCCTGAACGCGGGTACGGGTACCTTCCGTCACGCGGACATTGACACGAACCGTGTCGCCCGGGCGGAAATCTGGAAGCGTGCGCTTTGCTTCGATCTTTGCTCTCTGCTCGAGATCGAGCTGACGAATAATATCGACGGTCATCGTCTTCATCCTTTTCTTGTCTTCTCGAACAGTCAGAGCGCTCGACACTTGGCACGCAGCAACTTTGGCCGCATTTCTATGCCTCTGAGGAGGCAGGAGCGAATTCACCATTCCTTGATTAATGGACCGGGTTTTCCCGAGTTGGCGGGCTGATACACCATAAAACCCGGTTTGTCACCTCTGAAGGCGATTCTTTTTGCTTGGCTATTTTCTTGGGGGCGCTTTATGGGTCGCCCAAAGATCTGGCCGTCGTTCCCGCGTCAGCCGCTCTGCTTCCGCTCGCCGCCATTGATCGATCGCACCGTGATTGCCTGACAAAAGCACATCCGGAATGCGGCGGCCTTCCCATTCCTGCGGTCTGGTATAGTGCGGATGTTCCAGCAAGCCCGTTTCAAAGCTCTCGGTCTCGCCGGACATGGCATTTCCCATAACACCGGGCAACAACCGGACAATGGCGTCGAGAACGACAATCGCCGCGGTTTCGCCGCCGGAGAGAATATAGTCGCCGATCGAAACTTCCTCGAAATCCCGGGCCTCGATCAACCGCTCATCCACGCCTTCGAAACGACCGCAGAGCAGGATTGCGCCAGGACCGGCAGCAAGCTCGCGTACGCGCGCCTGGCTTAGCGGCTTGCCACGCGGGCTCATGTACAGTTTTGGCCGCCCGTCGGCCACATGGTCGACGGCGCGTGCCAGAACATCCGGCTTCATCACCATGCCAGCCCCGCCGCCGGCAGGCGTATCATCGACCATGCGGTGCTTGTCCGTAGCAAAATCGCGGATCTGCACAGTTTCCAGCGACCATGCGCCATCCCGCAGTGCCTTTCCGGCGAGCGACACGCCTAGCGGCCCTGGAAACATCTCCGGATAGAGCGTCAGTACAGTGGCGCGAAAGCCGCTATCACCCAATGTCATGACCGGTTTTTCCCGCCGCCCTCGCCGCCGAGCTGACGGCGGCGTTCCTCGTCCTCATTCTCGTCGGGAACAAGACCAGCAGCCGCAGGATCGATGACGATATGGCCCGCTTTCACATCCACATGCGGCACGGCCGCCTGTGTGAACGGGATCAACATGGGGCGCCTGCCGGGAATGGTGAGTTCGATGAGGTCGCCACCGCCGAAATCGAACATGGCCGATACCTTGCCGTGCCTTTTGCCTTCCGCATCGATGGCCTCAAGGCCGATGAGGTCAGAGTGGTAATATTCGTCCTCTTCCAGATCCTGCGGCAATTGCGAGCGGTCGATGAACAGGGTCGTGCCATTGAGCGCCTCGGCCATGTTGCGGTCATTCACGCCGCGAAAGCGCACGACGACAACGGTCTTGGCAGGACGGATGTCCAGAACTTCGAAGGGCCTGCCGGTTGCATCATACAGTATGCCGTAGTCGCCCAGCGCCATGGGATCGCCGGTGAAGGTTTTCACCCTGAGTTCGCCGCGCGTTCCGTGTGCCGCACCGATCACCGCCAACTGCACCGGATCATTCAACTTTGCCATGGGGCTTCTTCCATCTTGTTCATTCAGCCCGAATTAGAGCAAAGCCGGGGCAAATCCAAGGACGAAACGACTCTGTAACGACTGACATGCCAATGTCCGGGCGATAATGACCAAGGAGCGAGCCATGGGCGTCCAACCGCAAACCGAACAATTTCTGGTTTCTGCCAAAGCCGACCTGATCGATGCGCGTGAAAGCTGGCTGAAATCGCTGAAGAATACGCGGCGGCTGGCTGTAAACACGCTGGAAGCCTATGAACGTGACACCCGCCAGTTCTTCCAGTTCCTCACCGGCCATCTGGGTGAGCCGCCGGCATTGAAGGACGTGGCGACACTGCGCATTGCTGATCTGCGTTCGTTCCTGGCACGGCGCCGCAATGATGGCGCCGGCGCACGAACGCTTGGCCGCGGGCTTGCCGGCATACGCTCGTTCCTGCGCTATCTGGAGAAACAGGGCATGGCCAATGCGGCCGCCTCGATCGCCATGCGCGCACCGCGCCAGCCAAAATCGCTGCCGAAGCCGCTGACCATGGTGGATGCGCGCCGCGTGGTCGAAACGGGCGAACAGCTCAATGAGGAACCCTGGATCGCCGCGCGCAATGCCGCTGTCCTGACACTGCTCTACGGTTGCGGGCTGCGCATATCGGAAGCACTTGGGCTCGATGGCGGGGCACTGACCGATCCGGATGCCCGCTCCATTCCCATTGCCGGCAAAGGCGGAAAGACCCGCATGGTGCCGCTTCTGCCCATCGTGCATCGTGCTGTCGCCGAATATCGCAAGCTTTGCCCCTACGCGCTCGATGAGGGCAAGCCGCTGTTTCGCGGCGCGCGCGGCGGCGAGCTGCATTCGGCCATCATCCAGCGCGACATGCAGAAGATGCGCGGCGCGCTTGGTCTGCCCGATACGGCAACACCGCATGCGCTGCGCCATTCTTTCGCCACGCATCTGCTGGGGCGCGGCGGCGACCTGCGCACGATCCAGGAACTGCTCGGTCACGCCAGCCTGTCGACGACCCAGGTCTATACCGGCGTCGATACCGAGCGATTGATGGAAATCTACGACAAGGCACATCCCCGCGCCTGAATTTCATACTAGGGACAATTTGCGGGCAGAGATTAACGCTTTCTCCGCAGGCACATGGATAGAGCTTAAGGCATGAACGACAAAGATACCTTTCCATCACTCGACCGCATTGCCGATGAGCTTCTCAAACTTTGCCTGGCGCTGAGCTGGCTGCTGCTGGCCTCGTTTCTTGTTGTCGCTGTCAGCGCAACGCGCGTTCGAGCCGATGACATTGCATGCGGCGGCCACGATCTGATCGCCGAGATGGCGAAGAGCGATCCGGCGAAGCTCGATGCTCTGCACAAGGAGGCCGCAGCAACAGTGAACGGCAAGGGTCTCCTCTGGAAGATCGAAAAACCCGGCGTGAAGCCTTCCTTCCTCTTTGGCACGATGCATTTGACCGATCCTCGCGTCCTCAAGCTTTCCGATGCTGCAGAAACCGCCTATGAGGGCGCCGACACGGTTGTCATCGAGACGGACGAAGTGCTCGACCCGAAGGCACCGATAAAGGTGATGGCGGAGACGCCCGACCTGATGATGCTCACCAATGGCCAGACGCTCGACAAGCTCATCCCCAGGGACAAGCTTGAAACCGTCAAGAATGCGCTTTCCGAACGCGGCATCTCGCTCGCGGCGGTCAACCGCATGCAACCATGGATGTTGACCAGCATGCTCGCCATGCCGGCCTGCGAATTCGCCCGCAAAAAGGAGGGCGCAAACTTCCTCGATATCAAGCTGGCCGAAGAGGCGAAGAGCCATGGCAAGGAGATCGCTGGTCTTGAAACCATCAAGGATCAGCTCGGCGCCATGGCTTCATTGCCGACACAGTTCCACATTGATGGCCTGATAGAAACGCTGACGCTGGGGCCGGAGCTGCCCGATGTCTTCGAAACCATGACTGTCCTGTATACGAAGGGTGACATCGGAATGATCTTCCCGCTGATGCGCTCGGTTTCCCCCGACGGCACCGCAAGCGGCAGGAATTACGCCGAGTTTGAAGAGAAAATGGTCAACACCCGCAATCGGACCATGGCAGAGCGGGCAGCCCCGATTGTCGACAAGGGCAATGCGTTTATTGCGGTCGGTGCCTTGCATCTTCCTGGAGAGCAAGGTCTCGTTTCATTGTTGAAAAACAAGGGTTATACAATCACGGTTCAATGACTGTTTGAGCAAGTATTTATCCTTAAGCTGTGCCTAAATAGACCTCGGTTTTCCGACGATACCTATGCAATTGCTGGATATTCTGGAACTTAACGGCGAACTGTCCGTTATTCATGCATCCTTGTGCAAAGGAAGTCATGGAGGACACGAAATGACCTATGATCCAAACCTGCAAGGGCGCCCGATGGAAACCGATCCATTGAACCCTAAAACCACGGTCGCAAAATCCGGCGGTGCGAGCGGTTTTCTTATTGCGGGCATCCTGATCGCGGCCCTGGTTATCGGCGGCTATTACTATCTCAACAGCACCGGTAACGAAATGAGTGCTCCGACGCCGCCAGCACCGACAAGTCAGGCCCCTGCTCCGGCTGCGCCTGCCCCCGCTGAGCCGCCTGCCGCGATGGCTCCGGCGCCAACAGCTCCAGCCCCGGCTGAGCCTGCTCCTGCCCCATCGACAACACCGGCTCCTACGGCCCCGGCTCCGGCACAGTAACGAGTGAGACGCGAGTCGAAATAAGAAAGGCCCGAAAACTCGGGCCTTTTTTCATATGTGTTTGCAGTCCTGTTACATGTGAATCGGTTTGGCAAAAGTAGCGAGTGCCGCTTCGCGCACGGCTTCCGACATTGTCGGGTGCGCGTGCGTGGTGCGAGCCAGATCTTCTGAGGAACCGCCGAATTCCATCAGCACCGTTGCCTCATGGATCATTTCGCCTGCGCCATAGCCAAGGATATGTACGCCAAGCACGCGATCACTCGCCTTGTCAGCCAGGATCTTGACGAAGCCGTCCGTGTGCAACATGGCACGGGCGCGGCCATTGGCCGTGAACGGGAATTTCCCGGCTTTGTATTCGATCCCTTCGGTCTTCAGCTCTTCCTCGGTCTTGCCAACAGAAGCCACTTCCGGCTGTGTGTAAACTACGCTCGGGATCGCATCATAATTCACGTGCCCTACCTGCCCTGCAAGGATTTCTGCAACAGCAATGCCTTCATCCTCGGCCTTGTGTGCCAGCATCGCTCCATCCACGACATCGCCGATGGCGTAAATGCCGGGGACATTGGTCTGCCAATGATCATTAATGGCCACACGGCCGCGATCGTCCACCGCAATTCCAGCTTCCTTCAGGCCAAGGCCGTCTGTGTAGGGCTTGCGGCCCGTAGATACGAGCACGACGTCGGTGTCGATCGTCTGGGCATCACCACCCTTGACCGGTTCGAACGTAACCTTGACGCCTTTGCCGGACTTTTCAACGCCGGTGACCTTGGCACCCATCTTGAACTCGATGCCCTGCTTTTCCAGCATGCGCTGGAACTGCCTGGAAACTTCGCCGTCCATTGGTCCAAGAATCTTGTCAAGATATTCAACGACCGTCACCTTCGAACCGAGCCGGCTCCAGACCGAACCAAGTTCAAGCCCGATGACGCCGCCACCGACAACGACAAGATGTTCCGGCACCTTCTCGAGTTCCAGTGCCCCGGTCGAAGACACGATAACCTTCTCATCGAACTCGACATTGACGCCAGGAATGCCGGCAACGTCGGAACCGGTGGCGATGACGATATTCTTCGTCTCAATTTCCTCGACCGAGCCATCTGCGGCAGTCACGGAAACCTTGCCTGCACCTATAACCTTGCCAGTCCCCATAAATGCATCGATCTTGTTCTTCTTGAACAGGAAGGCAACGCCATTGACGTTGGCTTCGACCGTCGCGTCCTTGTGAGCCAGCATCGCTTTCAGGTTGAGTTTGGGTGTACCGACATCAACACCGAGCGTGGCATGGGAATGGCCGGCCTCATGGAACACTTCCGAAGCGTGCAGCATCGCCTTTGACGGAATGCAGCCAATATTGAGGCAGGTCCCACCAAATGTCGCGCGCTTCTCGATCACCGCGGTCTTCAGCCCGAGCTGCGCGGCCTTGATCGCGCACACATAGCCGCCAGGACCTGTTCCGATGATCACCACATCATATGCCATGATTGATTCCTTCTTTTTGCGAGCTCACGCGAATTACTGTTCGGGAACGCATTCTTTGAAACGGAAGACTTCCCATGGGAAAGTCTCGATGGGTTTTTCGAGTTTGAAGTTGAAGCCGCTCATCGAGCTGGAAAAATCCGGCAGCAGCAATGCCTGCGCTGCCGGTTCCTTCGCCTTTGGCAGAAGGTCGGCATCGGCGCCTTCGGTCAACGCATAGATGACGCCTTGCCAGACCGTGCAGGCCAGCAATTCCTCGCCCGTGACGTCACCGGTCGGACATTTGTACATGATAATGCCGTTCGGACGGGCCACACCCTCATTCCACATGACCACACCATCGAGTTTCAGATCGCTGTCGTTCATCTGGATCGTGAACTCATTTGACGTCATCACGGGCTGATCTTCCGGAACGCTCCTGAATGTCAGTGTGTAGGCATCATCCCTGTCGGTGTAGATGGCACGGTCTTGCGTGCACGCCGCAAAAGCCGGCGTTGCAAGCATGGTAGCCATGGCCACGAGGGCAGTGGCGAGGCTTGCCGGATGAGAACGAGCGCCAGCAACCATCAAATGCTCTAGCTCGCCTGGCTGGTAGCAAGCTTGATGCCAAGCCCGATGAACACAAAGCCGGTTACGCGGTTGAACCAGCGCCCCCAGGCAACGAAGCGGTCGCGCACGGATTGCATGGTGAAGAATATTGACACGGCGACAAACCACGAAATCAGCGCAGTCGACATGACCACGCCGTAGCCAGCCTGGATGAGGATGGGAGTCTCGTGGCTCACCAGCGCCGAAAACAGCGAGAGAAAGAACAAAACGGCCTTCGGGTTCAGGGCGTTCGTGACGAAGCCCATGAGGAAGCAGCGCAGAGCAGAAAGCTGCTTTGTCGCCTGATCGGCAACAATATTGGCCGGCGCCTCCGGCGCTGGTGCGCGCAGCGCCCTTACCCCGAGATAGAACAGATAAGCGGCACCGGCCCATTTCAGCATGCTGAAAAGGTAGAGCGACTTCGACACGATCAATCCCAGACCCAGAACGGTGTAGCTGATATGGAACAATAGCGATGCGCCGATTCCGAAACTGGTGATGATGGCGCTGCGCCGTCCGTGCACAACGCTTTGCCGGACCACGAGCGCAAAATCGGCTCCAGGCGAGACGATCATGATCGAGAAAACCGCCATGAGGCCAAGAAGTTCGTAGAGATAATGCGACATGATTATGCTCCGGCCGCCGTTCTACCGAGCGGTGCGTTGAATGCCCAGACATGACCGAACGGGTCCTTCACACGACCATAACGAGCGTTCCAGAAAGTATCCTCGACGGGCATGATCGGCATTGCGCCAGCCTTGACGGCGCGGTCAACTGCCGCGTCGACATCCGCAGCCTTTGACAAATTGATATTGATAGCGACGCTCGCTCCGCCAAGACTTGCTGGCGAAAGAACATCGCTGCCATATTCCGGAAACTCGTCATGCATCATGATAGTGCCGCCAAACAGCGATAGATTGGCATGCATGACGCGCTTTCCGTCTTCTGTCATTTGCTTGAAGGTGTTTTTGGCACCGAAAGCCTTCTCGTAGAAAGCGATGGCTTCAAGGGCGCCCTTGACACAGATATGAGGCTCGATTGGCGGGAAATTCGGTACATCAGCCACTTTGCTTTGCCTTTCATCCTATGCCGCGGTTTCGAGAAACCACGCCCGGCCAACAAGATTAAGCGAATTCATTCCGATGCACCACAGGGGCAACGTGAAACGTCGCCCCTCCTGGTAGAGTATCAGAGATCGAGAACCAGGCGTTCCGGATCTTCCAGGCTTTCCTTGACACGGACGAGGAAGGTCACCGCTTCCTTGCCATCGACGATGCGGTGGTCGTAGCTCAGCGCGAGATACATCATCGGACGAATGACGATCTGTCCACCGACGACAACCGGGCGATCCTGGATCTTGTGCATGCCAAGAATACCGGATTGCGGCGCATTGAGGATCGGCGAGGACATCAGCGAACCATAGACACCGCCATTTGAGATGGTGAAGGTACCACCCTGCATGTCCGCCATCGACAAAGCGCCATCGCGTGCCGCCTTTCCGAGGCGGCCGATTTCCTTTTCGATCTCGGCGATCGACATCTGGTCGGCATTGCGGACGACTGGCACGACAAGGCCCTTGTCCGTGCCAACGGCAACGCCGACATGGGCAAAGTTCTTGTAGATGATGTCGGTACCGTCGATTTCCGCGTTGACCGCCGGAATTTCCTTCAGGGCATGCGTTACGGCCTTGGTGAAGAAGCCCATGAAGCCAAGCTTGACGCCATGCTTCTTCTCGAAAATATCCTTGTAACGATTGCGCAGGTCCATAACCGCTGACATGTCCACCTCATTATAGGTGGTCAGCATGGCGGCCGTGTTCTGTGCATCCTTGAGGCGCCTGGCAATGGTCTGGCGCAGGCGGGTCATCTTGACACGCTCTTCGCGCCCTGCATCGTCGGCAGGTGAAGCCGGACGCGCGACCGCTTTCGGCGCTTCCGCCGTCGGCTGAACGGAGATGCCTTTGGCAACGGCATCGAGCACATCGCCCTTCAGAACCTGACCGCGCTTGCCGGAACCTTCGACCTGCGAGGCCGAAACGCCTTTTTCAGCCAAAAGCTTGGATGCTGCCGGAGACGCGGGCATTTCACTTGGCTTGCGCTCAGCGATCGCAGGCTCACCCGCAACTTCAGCGGTCTTTGCCGCCGCCTCGGCGGTGGAGGTTGCCGCGGCCGCGCCAGATGCCTGCGCAACAGCCGCAGGCTTTGGCTCTTCCTTCTTCGCCGGTGCGGCGCCTGCACCATCGCCCGAACCGATCATGCCGAGCAAGGCGCCAACTTCGACCGTGTCGCCTTCCTTGGCGGCAATTTCAGCAAGAGACCCGGCAGCGGCTGCCGGAACCTCGATCGTCACCTTGTCGGTCTCGAGTTCTACCAAAGGCTCGTCAACGGCAATCGCGTCGCCAACCTTCTTGAACCATTTGCCAATGGTCGCTTCGGAAACGGATTCGCCCAGCGTTGGGACGCGGATTTCGGTTGCCATTTTTTCGCTCTTCCGTTGATATTCTACTGTTTAATTAAGAACCCAGAGCATCTTCAAGTAATGCTTCGAGCTGTGCAAGGTGTTTGGACATCAGGCCCGTCGCGGTCGAAGCCGCGGCAGGACGCCCGGTATAACGGACGCGCTGATGCTTGGCATCGATATGCGCCAAGACCCACTCCAGGTAGGGGTCGATGAAGGCCCAGGCACCCATATTCTTGGGTTCTTCCTGACACCAGACCATTTCCGCATTGCGGAAGCGGGAAAGCTCGGTGATCAGGGCCTTTGCCGGGAACGGATAGAGCTGCTCGACGCGCAGGAGGTAGACATCGTCGATGCCTCGCTTCTCGCGCTCTTCGTAGAGGTCGTAATAGACCTTGCCCGAACACAGGACCACGCGGCGGATCTTCGAATCCTTCTGCAGCTTGATCGGCTGATCCTTCAGGAGCTGCGCATCGTCCCACAGCAGGCGATGGAACGAGGAATCGCCCGTGAAGTCGCCGACCGACGATACAGCACGCTTGTGGCGTAGCAATGATTTCGGCGTCATCAAGATAAGCGGTTTGCGGAAGTCACGCTTCATCTGGCGGCGCAGGATATGGAAGTAATTGGCAGGCGTCGTGCAGTTCGCCACCTGCATATTGTCTTCCGCACAAAGCTGCAGATAACGCTCAAGACGTGCCGATGAATGTTCCGGTCCCTGACCTTCGTAGCCATGCGGCAGCAGGCAGACGAGACCCGACATGCGCAGCCACTTGCGCTCGCCTGAAGAGATGAACTGGTCGAAGATGACCTGCGCACCATTGGCGAAATCGCCGAACTGCGCTTCCCACAAGGTCAAGGCACGCGGATCAGAAAGCGAATAGCCATACTCGAAACCGAGCACTGCTTCTTCCGAAAGCATCGAGTTAATGACTTCGTAGAGCGCCTGGCCCTTTTGCAGGTTGTTGAGGGGGATATAGCGCTGTTCGGTGTCCTGATCATAAAGCACCGAGTGACGCTGGCTGAAGGTGCCGCGCTCGACATCTTGACCGGAAAGGCGGACCGGATGACCCTCGGTAACCAGTGAGCCAAAGGCCAGGGCTTCCGCCGTCGCCCAATCGAAACCTTCGCCGGTCTCGATCATCTTGGCGCGGTTGTCCTGGAAACGCTGGATCGTCCGGTGCACGTTGAGGCCGGCCGGGACTTCGGCAAGCTTCTTGCCCATTTCCTTAAGTGTCTTTACCGGCAGCCCGGTCTTGCCGCGGCGCTGCTCATCGGCATTGTCTGCCGTGCGCAAGCCGCTCCAGGCACCGTCGAGCCAGTCAGCCTTGTTGGGCTTGTACGCCTGACCTGATTCGAACTCCTGTTCGAGGGTTTCGCGCCATGCGGCCCGCATCTTATCGACATCGGCTTCGGTGACGAGACCTTCCTCGATGAGCTTGGTAGAATAGAGCTGAACCGTCGTCTTCTGGCTCCGGATCGTCTTGTACATAATCGGTTGGGTGAATGCGGGCTCGTCGCCCTCATTATGGCCGAACCGGCGATAGCAGAACATGTCGATGACGACTGGCTTATGGAACGTCATGCGGTATTCGGTGGCGATCTTCGCCACATAGACCACAGCTTCCGGGTCGTCGCCATTGACGTGGAAGATCGGCGCTTCGATCATCTTGGCAACATCGGACGGATAGGGCGAAGAGCGCGAGAAACGCGGATTCGTGGTGAAGCCGATCTGGTTGTTGATGATGAAATGCACGGTGCCGGCGACGCGGTGACCGCGCAGACCGGAAAGGCCCAGACATTCTGCAACGACGCCTTGGCCCGCGAAGGCTGCATCGCCATGCAACAGCAGTGGCATCACCTTAGAACGCTCCGACAGCGGCACGATTTCATCGCGTTCACGGCCGGCGAGGATATCCTGCTTGGCGCGGGCCTTGCCCATGACAACCGGGTTGACGATCTCAAGGTGCGAAGGGTTGGCCGTCAGCGAGAGGTGGACCTTGTTGCCGTCGAATTCGCGATCAGACGAGGCACCAAGGTGGTACTTCACGTCGCCGGAGCCTTCGACATCGTCCGGTGCGTAGGAGCCGCCCTTGAACTCATGGAAAATCGCGCGGTGCGGCTTGCGCATGAACTGGCTGAGCACGTTGAGGCGGCCGCGATGCGCCATGCCGAGAACGATTTCCTTCAGGCCCATGGAACCGCCACGCTTGACGATCTGTTCGAGCGCGGGAATGAGCGACTCGCCGCCATCGAGACCGAAACGCTTCGTGCCCTTGTACTTGACGTCGATGAACTGCTCGAAGCCTTCCGCCTCGATCAGCTTCGACAGAATAGCCCTCTTGCCTTCCGCCGTGAAAGCAACGCCCTTGTCCGGACCTTCGATGCGTTCCTGAATCCAAGATTTTTCCACCGGATCAGAAATGTGCATGAACTCGACGCCGATGGTCGAGCAATAGGTGCGCTTTAGGATGTCGAGCATCTGCGGGATCGTTGCGTATTCGAGACCCAGCACATTGTCGATGAAGATCCTGCGGTCGTAGTCGGCCGGCGAGAAGCCATAACTCTCGGGTGACAGCTCGTTATAGTCTTCCTTGACCTCGGCAAGTCCGAGCGGATCGAGCTTGGCATGCAGGTGGCCGCGCATGCGATAGGCGCGGATCATCATGATTGCGCGTACGGAATCACGCGCGGCATGAATGATGTCCGAGTCGGATGACGGCGCGGGTGCCAAGGGTGCGACAACGCCATTGGTTGCGGCGGAGCCATTCGCAGCCCTGGCCTTCAGCTTGTCGGTGATATGCTTTTCGACTTCGCCCCAGTTGCCGTCGAGCGCCGAGACAAGCTCGCCATTGCCGGCAATCGGCCAATTCGGCTTTTCCCAGGACGCGCCCTTGGCGTTCTTTAGGACATCATCCTTGGCGTCGTTGAGATTGGCAAAGAATTCCTGCCACTCGGCACCAACCGATGCCGGATCCTTCTCGTACTGCGCGTGCAGTTCCTCGATATAGTGGGCGTTGCCACCATAGAGGAACGAAGTGAGCGCAAAAATGTCGTTGGCCTGTTCTTGACGTGCCATATTCGTGACCGGAGCCTCGCGCTCCGTCTCCCTTGGTTAGAGTTCGCCGGTCCATGATGAACCGGAGACACTCCGGGTTGAGGCCCACATGGCCCCGTGGATCGGTCGGGGCGGCAACCGCCCCGATCCAGTCTTGCTATCCTGATCTCAGCCCTTGAGGACTTCGACCAATGTCTTGCCGAGCTGCGCCGGCGATGGCGACACACGGATGCCCGCGGCTTCCATGGCTGCGATCTTGTCTTCCGCGCCGCCCTTGCCGCCGGAGATGACGGCACCGGCATGGCCCATCGTGCGTCCGGGAGGAGCCGTGCGTCCGGCGATGAAACCGGCCATCGGCTTCTTGCGGCCACGCTTTGCTTCGTCAGCAAGGAACTGCGCTGCGTCTTCTTCGGCCGAGCCACCGATTTCACCGATCATGATGATCGATTTCGTCGCTTCGTCGGCAAGGAACATTTCCAGGACGTCGATGAATTCCGTACCCTTCACAGGATCGCCGCCGATACCGACAGCGGTGGTCTGGCCGAGGCCTTCATTCGTCGTCTGGAACACTGCTTCATAGGTAAGTGTCCCGGAGCGGGATACAACACCCACCGAGCCCTTCTTGAAGATGTTTCCCGGCATGATGCCGATCTTGCATTCTTCCGGCGTCAGCACGCCCGGGCAGTTCGGTCCGATCAGGCGCGACGCTGAACGATCAAGACGGGCCTTTACCCGCACCATGTCCATGACGGGGATGCCTTCGGTGATGCAGATGATCAACGGAATTTCCGCATCGATCGCCTCTATGATGGCTTCTGCTGCACCTGCCGGCGGCACGTAGATCGCCGAGGCGTTGGCGCCGGTGCGATCCTTGCCTTCCGCAACGGAGGCGAAAATCGGCAGCTGCGCGCTCGAACCGTTCGGCAGATTGCCCTCCCAGGTCTCACCACCCTTTTTCGGATGAATGCCGCCGACCATCTTGGTGCCGTAATAGGCCAGAGCCTGTTCGGTGTGAAAAGTACCGGTCTTGCCGGTCAGGCCCTGAACGAGGACCTTGGTGTCTTTGTTGACGAGAATAGACATACGAGACCTTTTCTATTGGTGATCGACGGCCGAAGTGCGGCGGTAGACACCGCTGACAACGTCCTGCCAGATATCGCTCCCGATTGGCGCAAAATCCACGCGCAACTGGAACCGGTCTTGATCTTCGAATTGATAGACCGAGCGGGCACGCCCGCGCGGTGACGATTTCTGCAATATGAGTTCATTACCCGACCATGTTCCCGATGCCGGAGACGACGGGACAAAGCCGACAATGTCGAACTGGTAGAGCTTGTAACTGCCATCGCTGACGTCGAAGCCGAAAATGTTGCGGGCTTCGAACGACGTCTTGCCATCACGAACTTGGCGGTAAGTCTGGTTCACAAACAGTCCGCCAAGATCACTTGTCGCGGAAAGATATCCCTTCGCCACCCCGGCGCTTGTCCAGGGTGTGGCCGCAACGCGTTCATCGCCTTCAAATGTGCCGATGAAGGCTGACAGGCGTTGATGCTCCGGTCGAAGGGGTGATGGCGTCAACATCAGCTCAGCTCTTAGCCTTTCACGGCCTTGACGATCTTCTGCGCAGCATCATCGAGATCATCTGCAGAAACGACATTAAGGCCGCTTTCGTTGATGATCTTCTTGCCGAGTTCCGCGTTGGTGCCTTCGAGACGCACGACCAGGGGAACCTTGAGGCCGACTTCCTTGACCGCTGCAATCACGCCCTCGGCGATGACATCGCACTTCATGATGCCGCCAAAAATGTTGATCAGGATGCCCTCTACGGCCGGATCGGCAGTGATGATCTTGAACGCAGCCGTGACTTTCTCCTTGCTGGCGCCGCCGCCAACATCGAGGAAGTTTGCAGGCTCTGCACCATAGAGCTTGATGATGTCCATCGTTGCCATGGCAAGACCAGCACCATTGACCATGCAGCCGATATTGCCGTCGAGGGCGACATAGGCGAGGTCAAACTTCGATGCCTCGATCTCTTTTTCGTCTTCTTCGGTCGTGTCGCGCAATTCGACCACGTCCGGATGACGGAAGAGCGCATTTCCATCGAAGGAAACCTTGGCGTCGAGGACGCGCAGACGGCCGTCTTTCATGACGATCAGCGGATTGACCTCGAGGAGGCTCATGTCCTTCTCGGTGAAAGCCTTGTAGAGGATCGGAAACAGCGCTTCGCCGTCCGTCCGCGCTTCACCCGTCAGGCCATAGGCATCGTTGATCTTCGCCGCATCTTCTGCAGTCACCCCCTTTTCGGGATCGATCGCAACGGTAATGATCTTTTCCGGCGTGTCGTGGGCAACCGCTTCGATGTCCATGCCGCCTTCAGTGGAAACTACGAAAGCCGGACGACCAACCGAACGGTCAACGAGGATCGACAGATAAAGCTCGCGTTCGATGTCAGCGCCGTCTTCTATGTAGAGGCGGTTGACCTGCTTGCCAGCCGGGCCGGTCTGCTTGGTGACAAGTGTGTTGCCGAGCATTTCCCTGGCGTTGGCAACAACTTCCTCGACCGACCGCGAAAGGCGTACACCGCCCTTTGCATCTGGACCGAGTTCCTTGAACTTGCCCTTGCCGCGACCGCCTGCATGAATCTGGCTCTTCACCACATAAAGCGGGCCTGGCAGCGTCTTCGCCCATTCTTCCGCCTGTTCGACAGAGTATACGGCAACGCCATTGGCGATCGGCGCACCAAACGAGTGCAGCAGACGCTTGGCCTGATATTCATGAATGTTCATTATCTAATTCCCTTTACGAAGAATCCGGCGCGCACAAGCGCAGGATCGTTTCAGGATGATTTCAGGCCGAGTTACTTGAGGTTCGGCGCGATGGCGATGCAGGCCTCGCAAAGACCAGCAACGGAAGCGACAGAGTTTTCGAAGGCCTTCTCTTCGGTTTTGTTGAGATCGATTTCGATGATGCGTTCGACACCGCCTGCGCCAATGACGACTGGCACGCCGACATACATGTCCTTGACGCCATACTGGCCCGACAGGTGTGCAGCAACGGGCAGAACGCGCTTCTTGTCCTTCAGGAAGGCTTCAGCCATCTGGACCCCAGACGATGCCGGCGCGTAGAAGGCGGAGCCGGTCTTCAGCAAGCCGACGATCTCGGCGCCGCCATCACGAGTGCGCTGAACGATCTGGTCCAGCTTTTCCTGGCTGGTCCAGCCCATCTTGATCAGATCCGGCAGGGGGATACCGGCAACAGTCGAGTAGCGGGTGAGCGGTACCATCGAGTCACCATGACCGCCAAGGACGAAGGCAGTGACATCTTCAACGGAAACCTTGAATTCGTCTGCAAGGAAGTAACGGAAGCGGGCACTGTCGAGAACGCCGGCCATACCGACAACCATGTTCTTCGGCAGGCCGGAGAATTTCTGCAGTGCCCAGACCATCGCATCGAGCGGATTGGTGATGCAGATGACGAAAGCGCCGGGAGCATATTTCTTGATGCCCGCGCCAACCTGCTCCATGACTTTGAGGTTGATGCCGAGGAGATCGTCGCGGCTCATGCCCGGCTTGCGCGGTACACCGGCGGTGACGATGACGACGTCCGCACCCTCGATGGCCGAATAATCATTGGCGCCGACGAGCTTCGCGTCGAAATCGTCAACAGGCGACGACTGGGCAATATCCAGTCCCTTGCCCTGCGGTATGCCCTCTGCGATGTCGAAAAGCACGATATCACCGAGCTCCTTGAGCCCGATCAAATGTGCAAGCGTTCCACCGATCATGCCTGAACCGATGAGGGCGATTTTGTTACGTGCCATGCTGGTTACTTCCCTGATCTGAAGTCTTGACGGACGCCAAAGAACATATTTCGATAGTCGGACCGCCAGACGGCAAACCTGTCACCACATGCCTTTGCGTTGGGACGTTCGAATATTCCTCTTTGGAAAATAACTCAACCGAAAATTTTCACCTCAATAAATTCAATCGTTTAGATTTAATGGTATTTACGTAAACGTCAAATAATTTAAGATTGGGCAATACGAAAGTGTATTGTTACTAGCATATGCAACATATCAAATTGATGAAAGAAGTGACGTCGTTCCATAGCCAGAATTTGGGTTCAAACCTCCGCAGACCGTGCTTCGGTCGCTGGCTCAAGCCTATCGGCTCCTGCCAGATATTCCTCGCTCTGCATCTCAAACAGGCGTGACGCCGTCCGGTCAAACTCAAAGGCCTCGGGGCCAGATTTCGCCACATAGAGCTTGTCGGGCGAAGCCGCTGCCGAGATCACGACATGAATGTGGTGATCATAAAGAATGTCGATCAGAATTATGAACCGCTTGGCTTCGTTGCGCCTGGGATGATCCAGAACCGGCACGCCGTCGATGAAGATGGTCCGGTAGTGCTGGATAATCGCCGTATAGTCGGCTGCACCCAGCGGCTTTGAACACAGATCGGCAAAAGTGAACCGGGCAGTCGCCGTGTGCGGCGCTGCTTGCGGGATAATAACTGTGTGGCCTTTCACCTTAAGGCTGTCCTGTGCGACCGTGGCACCACCTGTCGCCGCATTCCACGCCTTGTCCAAAAGCCGGTCAGTCTCTCCATTCAGTGGCGAGAGATAAACGGGTAAGCGGTTCAGCTTCTCCAGCCGATAATCCGTGCGGGCATCGAGGTTGATGACATCCACGTGGCTTTTCAGAAGATCGACGAATGGAAGGAAAAGCTGGCGATTGAGACCGTCGCGATAGAGATTGTCCGGCTGAACGTTGGAAGTGGCGACAAGCACTACGCCGCGCTCAAAAAGCGCCCGGAATAACCGGGACAGGATCATCGCATCGGCAATATCGGTAACAGTGAATTCGTCGAAACAGAGCACCCAGGCTTGTTCGGCCAAGGCATCAGCGACGGGCGGAATTGGATCGTCCTGCTTGGTGTCGCCGTTTTTCAACGCCTGACGATGGGCGTTGATGCGTTCGTGCACATCGGCCATGAAATCGAGAAAATGCGCCCGGCGCTTGCGCTTGGCCGGCACGAGCTGGTGGAACATATCCATCAGCATTGTCTTGCCGCGCCCCACCTCGCCGTAAATATATAGGCCCTTGATGATCTCACGCCGCGGCGCACGACGGCTGAACAGCCAGCCCAGTGCACTGGATTTGGTTGCAAGCCGCGTTGTGGCCAGCTCGTGGATCAGCCGGTCAAAGCGGTCGGCGAGATGCTGTTGTGCCGGGTCCGCATCGATATCCCCCGCCTGCACGAGCGCATCATAGCGCTCGCGCACGGAGGGAAATACTTTCAAATTATCGTGCGACAACGCAGTCTCCGGGCGCGCTCAACAACCTGTGGCGCGCTCCATAATCTATTAGCGTGACAGGCTGAGATTCTGCCCACCCGATGTCTGACCATCGAATCTCGATTGGCCGGATGAATAGAGCCGGGCAACGGTACCGCCGGCCGCATCATAGAGCGTGAGCTGCTTCCCGCTGACCGCCCAGGAAGACAGGTTGGCAAGTTCACCCGGGCAGCGCAGCGGACCTGCACGATAACCCTGACCGAATTTCGTCTGCGGCGTTGCTATCTTGCAGCTCTGGCCGCCCATCGACGCATTCCAGACACCAGCGACGCTTCCCGCGGTAAGATCCGGTGCGTTTGCCGGCGGCAATGATGCGACCTGCGTATTGCCCTGCGTCGCCGGCGCCGCATTACCCGTTGTTGGCGCAGTCGGAAACTGATTGGCGCCACCGGGTGGCGGCAACTGGCTCTGGCTCACAGTGCCCGACGGCGCAGGCTGAAGCGGTGCTGGTCCGGACGAAGCGGGGTCCATTCGCGAACTCTGGCATCCCGCCATCACCATGCCGGCAGCGGCAACGGCGAGCAAATTGACTTTGAAAGACCCCATAACCTCAACTCTCCATCTGCGCATCCCTGCTCGGCAATGCGATTCCATTTGGCGTTCTTAACCAAGATACAATGGCGATCGTGGCGAAATTTCAACCCGCACCCGGGAAAAACCCGCGTATTTCGAGTCAATTACTCCATCGGGACCGTCAAAAAATGACAGAATTGACAATATCGCCACACTTCTCCAGCGCCTGCCTTCGATCGCGAGAATCATTGGCATTAACCAATTCAACCATTTCAAGGTGAACAAAGTCTTATACTTGCCGCGATAGCTCAATGACGCAAATGTGTAGTGAGGGCGATTGCACTTGCCAGCATGGCGCGATATTTCATGACTATGACACTCATAAATAAATCCCCCCAAAGAATCCGTCATGAAACCCGCCTGCGTCTCCTCGAGGTCCAGGCTGTCAAACACATCACTCCATTGATGTTGCGTGTGACCCTTGCAGGCGATCAGCTTGCTGGCTTTAGCAGCCCCGGTTACGCGGATCACATCAAGATCTTTTTCCCGCCTGCAGGGCACAAAGCGGTCATGCCGGTGCTCGGGCCAGATGGTTTGGCTTTCCCGCCGGATAAGCCGCGCCCGGAAATGCGCGATTATACGCCCCGCGCCTTTCACGCGGCATCCACTACACTCGACGTGGATTTCGTTCTGCATGGCGACGGCCCTGCTTCAAGCTGGGCGGCACAGGCGGAAGTTGGTCAAAAAATCGTCATTGGCGGGCCACGCGGTTCAATGATTATCCCTGACGCTTTCGACTGGTACCTGCTCGCCGGCGACGAGACCGCTTTGCCGGCGATCGGCCGCCGCCTGGAAGAATTGCCGGCGCCAGCACGTGCTGTCGCCGTCATCGAGGTCGCCAGCAAGGAGGAAGAACAGCCGCTCCGAACCGATGCTCAATCAGAAATCATCTGGGTGCACCGTAATGGCGCCGAAGCAGGAAATAATGACCTTCTGTTGCGCAGGATCGAGCAGCTTGCTCTGCCCGAAGGCGACTGCTACGCCTTCATCGCCGCCGAAAGCAGCATCTCAAAGGCAGTACGCGACCATCTCGTCGGGCAGCGCGGCATCGATGGAGAATGGGTAAAGGCTGCGGGCTATTGGCTACGCGGTGTCGCCGACGCGCACGAACCGCACTAATCGCCAGCTGGATCTAGTGCCAGTATCGCCGCCCCCCGCAGCTTTGATGCGGGCTGCCACTGGCATTTCTTCCCCTTTTCCGCCATATAAGCCTTCTATCGACAGAAAACGGCAATCACAGGCTAGCGACAGGCATGGCAGCACGCGCGCAATTTGCGAAGATGAACGGGCTCGGCAACGAAATCATCGTTGCCGACATGCGCGGGCGCGCGGATCGAATTACGCCCGCAGCAGCCATTGCGCTCGACCGCGACCCCGTGACGAAGTTCGACCAGATCATGGCTATTCACGCGCCAAAGACCAGCGGCACGGAGGCCTATATAGAGATCATCAATTCCGATGGTACCCAGGCGCAGGCTTGCGGCAATGGCATGCGCTGCGTGGTGCAGGCGCTGAGCTCCGAAACAGGCAAGCGCGAATTCACCTTCGAGACCATCGCCGGAATTCTGATCGCACATGAACATCCGGACGGGCAGATATCCGTGGACATGGGCATGCCGCGCTTCAACTGGCAGGACATTCCGCTGGCCGAACCGTTTCACGACACGCGCAGGATAGAACTGCAGATCGGACCGATCGATGCGCCAGTCCTGCATTCGCCCTCGGTTGCCAGCATGGGCAATCCGCATGCGATCTTCTGGGTCGACCAGGATGTCTGGACCTACGATCTGGAGCGGTTCGGCCCGCTTCTCGAAAACCATCCGATTTTTCCGGAACGCGCCAATATCTCCATCGCGCATGTGACCAGCCGTCACGCCATCACCTTGCGCACCTGGGAACGTGGCGCCGGCCTCACGCGCGCTTGCGGCTCGGCTGCCTGTGCCGCCGCGGTTTCGGCAGCTCGTACTGGACGTACGGATCGTACTGTGACGGTAACCGTTCCTGGTGGTCCGCTTTTGATCGAATGGCTTGAAGACGATCACGTGATGATGACCGGGCCTGCCGAGTGGGAGTTTTCAGGCTTACTCGATCCGCAGACCGGTGCCTGGCAACGTGACGAAACGCCATCGCAGGGAGCCGCCTGATGGCTGTTGACGTCATCACTTTTGGCTGCCGGCTCAACACCTACGAGTCCGAGGTGATGAAGCGCGAAGCCGACGCAGCGGGCCTCGGTGCGCTGGAAAACGGCGCGATCATCTTCAACACCTGTGCCGTCACCAGCGAAGCAGTGCGTCAGGCCCGGCAGGCAATCCGCAAGGCACGCCGTGACAATCCCGACGCACGGATCATCGTCACCGGCTGCGCTGCCCAGACCGGCGCAGGCGAATTTGCTGCGATGGACGAAGTCGATCTCGTTCTTGGCAATGAGGAAAAGCTGAAATCCAATTCCTACCGCATGCTGCCGGATTTCGGCGTCAACCAGTTCGAGAAAGTGCGCGTCAACGATATCATGGAAGTGCGCGAGACCGCCTCGCACCTGGTCGATGCCATCGAGGGACGCGCCCGCGCTTTTGTTCAGGTGCAGAATGGCTGCGACCATCGCTGCACCTTTTGCATCATCCCCTATGGCCGCGGCAACTCCCGGTCGGTCCCGATGGGAGGCGTCGTCGAACAGGTGAAGCGGCTGCTCGGTAACGGCTATAATGAAGTGGTGCTGACCGGCGTCGACATGACCAGCTATGGTCCCGATCTGCCAGGGAATCTTCGCCTCGGAAAGCTGGTGAAGACCGTTCTCAAGGAAGTGCCGGATTTGCAGCGGCTGCGCCTTTCCTCCATCGACTCGATCGAAGCCGACGAGGATTTGCTGGAAGCGCTGGCAAATGAAAGGCGACTGATGCCGCATCTGCACCTGTCGCTGCAATCGGGCGACAACATGATCCTGAAGCGCATGAAGCGCCGTCATTTGCGCGAAAACTCGATCGAATTTTGTGAGAACGTCCGCCGGATCCGTCCCGACATCGTCTTTGGTGCTGATATTATCGCCGGTTTTCCGACCGAAACGGACGAGATGCTCGAAAATTCGATCCGGATCGTCGAGGAGTGCGGACTGACGCACCTGCACGTTTTCCCGTTCAGCCCGCGTGAAGGAACGCCTGCTGCGCGCATGCCGCAGGTTAACCGTCAAGTCGTCAAATCCCGCGCCGCACGGCTGCGGGCTGCGGGTGACGCGGCTTATCGTGCCCATTTGCACAGCCTGGTTGGCACTCGTCAGAAGATTCTCGTCGAACGCGAAGGCATCGGCCGGACCGAGGGTTTCACCCTCGTCGGCCTTGACGGTGGGATGCCGGGCCATATCATCGAGCGCACGATCACTGGCCATGACAGCGACAAGCTGCTGGCCGCCGACACCGACCTTCGCGCAGCATAACGCAATCAAGCAAAGCAGCATTCATGGCTCTGGGTTTTATCAAGAAGATATTTTCTTTCGGCAAGAAGGAGGTCGAGGAGGTTCCGACAGAGGAATCACTGACCGCGCTGGAGGCACCTACAACCGTCGAGCAGATCTATGAGGACACGGCAGCACAAGAAGCGCTGCCTGCCGCCGAGGAAACTGCGGCCGTGGAAGCCGAGCCGGTTGAAAGTCGCGCGGCGTTCGCCGAACCGGAATCTATCGCGGACGAACCTACCCCCGCAGAGCCCGAGATTCTCCCGGACGTAGAACCTGTCATCGTCGAGTGGACACAGATCGAAGCGACTCCCGCCGAGGAGCCGGAGGTCATCGAGGTCGAAACTGGCCCCGCGACTGAGATTGTAGAAGCGCCAATAGCAGCCGAAACAACCGCCACGGAAACAGAAGCGGCCGACGAAGGGCTCGCAGAGTCGGCCGCTGAAATCCTTGCATCGCCGATGGGCGAAGCGGCGATCGAGCCTGCTCCGATCCCGGCTCCCGAAGCGCCAGTCGCGGACGTTCCCGAACCAGCGATCGTTCCGCCGAAACCATCAACGTCCAAGGTAACGGTCAGCAAGACCGTCGAGGAAAAGAAACCCGACGAACCACTTCCTGCCGAGCCGGAAAAGCGGCTCTCGTGGTTTGAGCGCCTGCGCAAGGGCCTGTCGCGCTCGTCGCAGCAACTGGGCGATTCCATCGGCGGTATCTTTACCCGGCGCAAGCTCGATGAAGACACATTGCAGGACCTGGAAGATGTCTTGATCCAGGCCGATCTCGGCATGGAAACCGCCATCCGCATCACCGATAGCTTGAGTGCCACTCGCTATGGCAAGGATATCAGCACGGATGAAGTCCGCACTATCATGGCCTCGGAAATCGAGAAGGTGCTGGGCCCGGTAGCCAAGCCGCTGGAGCTTGATCTCTCGCACAAACCGCACGTGATTCTCGTCGTTGGCGTTAACGGCACCGGCAAGACCACGACAATCGGCAAACTTGCAGCCAAACTCACGGCAGGCGGCTTGAACGTCATGCTCGCTGCAGGCGACACGTTTCGTGCTGCCGCCATCGAACAGTTGCACATTTGGGGCAAGCGCACCGGTGCACCGGTTGTCTCTTCCAAACTCGGCGCCGATGCTGCAGGACTCGCCTTCGACGCCTGGAAACAGGCCAAGGAAGCCGGCAGCGACGTACTCATCATCGATACTGCGGGCCGACTGCAGAACAGGGCGGAACTGATGGACGAACTGGCGAAGATTGTCCGCGTGCTCGGGAAGAACGATCCGGAAGCGCCGCACACCGTGCTGCAAACGCTCGACGCGACGACCGGCCAGAATGCGCTGAACCAGGTCGAGATTTTCAAGAACATCGCCGGCGTCAATGGTCTGGTCATGACCAAGCTTGACGGCACGGCACGCGGTGGCATTCTTGTCGCCATCTCGGCCAAGCACAAACTGCCTGTCTATTTCATTGGCGTAGGCGAGCAGGTCGATGATCTTGAACCCTTCGCCGCCAGAGATTTTGCCAAAGCCATTGCTGGAGTTGCATGATGGAAGATTCCGTATTCGAACGCGATCCGTCGGATCCGGCACACAAGGACGTCAATCCGCTGTTGAAATTGGCAATCGAGATGGGACCACTGATGGTCTTCTTCTTCGCCAATGCGCGCGGCGAATGGCTGATTGAACGTTTTCCTGTCCTGGCAAATATTGGCGGGCCGATTTTCATTGCGACCGCACTCTTCATGGCGGCAACGGTATTAGCGCTTCTCGTTTCGTGGATCTTGATCCGCAGCCTGCCCATCATGCCACTGATTTCCGGAATTGTTGTCCTGGTGTTTGGTTCGTTGACACTGTGGCTTCACGATGAAAACTTCATCAAGATGAAGCCGACC
>NZ_JBBNAN010000527.1:0-2472 GCF_037994405.1 Phyllobacterium sp. | reverse complement strand
GGTTCCGCCACTTCGACAGTCGCAACCGGGCCATTGGCAGCAGGTGCGAGCATGGCCAGCAACTGCGAGCCAAAATGATAAGCTCCGATATTTCCACCCTGCCACTGGGGGAAGTGCAGACGTAAGGTTTTGTCGCTCATCCCTTACTCCAAGCTCACATGCGAATGTTTGCAGCGGACGTCGCAGGGTCGGACTCCACGTGCCTCTACTTTTCCAAGACCTCGCGCAGAGACGTTCCAAGGCTTCGCAAGCGTTAGGCCGGCTCGTGTGTCCTCCAGAGTCGGCCTCTTTTTTTGCCACGCAGTCCGATTCGCCTCGACCTCTTGCAAGTCATCGCGATGAAAGAATTCCCCATTGGAGCTTACCTACGTTGTCCGAACTCTGCCACATCGGCACTCCCTCTCCACCAGTCTAAGCCCAATTTCAATAAGAGTATGGAAGGCGCAAGGTCATGTGTGAAAAAGAGTTTAGACTTCGCCGGTTTTAGGCCATGAAATCGCCAGGTAATTTTCTAAATTTTCATTGATTTGTAATGGGTTCTTACGGCCTTCTAAGCCGACGATCGCTGGTTCGAGTCCAGCCTAGATCGCCATATTTTTCAAGGGCTTAGCGCGAGTTCTGGCATCTTGCCCCGCCATTCCCTATGAGGTCCTCAGCAATCCCAATACGCGGGATTGCCAAAGGCTTGCCGCACGTGATCTGCGAGAGCTCTCAGCTTGGCCGAAGGTCTCCGGCCCTCCGGATGAGCGATGTATATGTGCTCCGGCTCCGCGTTCACCCCAACGTCGATGATTTTCAATTGCCCCGCCTTGATCGCAGCTCCGGCGACAAAGGTCGGCAGCATAGCAATGCCGAGACCCGCAATGGCGGCGTCCCGCATCATGTCACCATTGTTGACATTGAGCCCCGTCCGGGCGCGCACCATGACGACTCCCTTTGCGGTGGCAAAGCTCCAGTCCGAAACGCCACGATTGGCGTAGAATACGCCCTTGTGACGGTCTAGTTCTTCGATGGAGGCCGGGGTTCCGTGCAGGTCAAGATAGACCGGCGAGGCGACCAGAACGCGCTGGCTCGTGGCGAGGCGCCACGCCATCAGCCGCGAATCGGCAATCAAGCCATGCCGTACCACCGCATCATAGCCAGCCGCTGCCACGTCGATGCGGCGGTCATCGAGATCAAGTGACAGTTCGATGTCGGGATGGGCAAGGAGAAAGGGGTAGAGGGCAGGGCCAAGATGCATACGCCCGAGCGTCACTGGCGCCGAGATCCGGAGCGGTCCGACCAGCATGCCCCGGCGTTCCGCCATATCGGCAGCTGCCTCTTCGACATCGCGCGTTATACGCGACGCGCGTTCAAGAAATGCCGAACCGTCCTCTGTCAGTGTGAGCCTGCGCGTCGTCCGGTGCAGGAGCACCGCTCCGATTTGCCGTTCGAGCTCCGCAAGGCGCTCGCTCACAACCGACTTCGACAGCCGCAACCGTCGCGCCGCTTCGCTGATGGAGCCGGATTCTGCAACCGCGACGAAGGTTGAAATGCCCTCAAGTTTCATCATTGTTCGATTATTCCGAATACGAGTTCTTGCATTCGCAGACTAATCCGAACAGCCTGCAAGCACCATACCTTCCCAATCGAAACGGCGCGGCCGATCGGCTGGCGCCAACAATCTCTTACGGAAAGGTTTTCGAGCATGACGCGTCTTAAGAACAAACCGCACTCATAACCGGTGGTACCAGTGGAATTGGGCTTGAGACTGCACGCCAGTTTCTCGCCGAGGGTGCGCGTGTCGCGATAACCGGCACCAACCCTGAAACGATGGATCGGGCGCGCAAAGAGCTCGGCGACGGGGTGCTGATCATCCGCGCAGACGCAGGTGATGTCGCGGGACAGACGCCAGTGGCCGAAGCGGTCGCAAAGGCATTCGGCAAACTCGACATCCTGTTTGTCAATGCAGGCGTCGCTGAGTTCAAGCCGCTTGAACAATGGGACGAGGCAGGTCTTGACCGTTCGATTTCAATCAATGTGAAGGGTCCGTTCTTCCTCATACAGGCCCTGCTTCCGATCTTCTCCAATCCGGCGTCCGTTGTTCTCAACACCTCGATCAATGCCCATATAGGCGCCCCGAATTCGAGTGTTTATGCCTTGTCGAAGGGGGCGCTGTTGACATTGGCCAAGACTTTGTCGGGCGAACTGATCTCGCGCGGCATACGCGTCAACGCCGTAAGCCCTGGCCCGATCGCGACGCCGCTTTACGGCGAACTCGGCATGACGGAAAGCGACACGCAGGCGATGGCAGAGACCAAGGTGCCGGTCGGGCGTTTCGGTCAGCCAAGCGAAGTGGCAAAGACGATCGTGTTCCTGGCGTCGGATGAGGCCGCTTACATTATCGGCAGCGAATTCACGATCGATGGAGGGATGAGTACGCTTTAAGAAATCTTTTGAGATTGCAGCCTGACGGGGCAAATGGTGCGGCTT
>NZ_JBBNAN010000526.1:0-2167 GCF_037994405.1 Phyllobacterium sp. | reverse complement strand
ACTTGGTGCTGCTTCAGTCCTGGCGGCACGAGGCGAGGACCTTGGCTCGGTGGCAATAACGATGCTTGCCTTCGGCATCGGAGCCTCGTTTCCATTGCTGCTGCTTGGCATGCTTTCGCGTGAAACGGTGACGCGCTGGCGTGGACACATGGCATCAACCGGGCAAGGACTGAGAATGGCGATGGGTACGATATTGATCGTCTTTGGTTTTCTCGTCCTTGGAACGCAATCGGTCAAAACCGCGTTGTTAAGTCCGTCAACCAGACAGGCGATGCAGCAACGAGCCAGGCCTCCACGAACCTATCTGCCCCCGTTCGTCCCTCCCTGATGCGGACTTAGACCAGAGACGAGCGTATTGCTAACAAAGATCAGAGTAAAATCGAAATCTTGTGATGAATCTTAACCAAGTGACAGCCAAACGGACGCCATCCAGACATGACATCGCCAGATCGGCAATTATCGGCGTTTTCAAACGATCAGTCGCAGCGGTTTATTGGTCCTGATTTGTCACACGGATGAGTCTCGGCTTATATCCGGACGAGCCCCATCACCAAAAGCCAAGCCGCTGTCGCGGCAAGACTTGCAAGTGTCATCGGGATTCCTGAGCGCGCGAAATCGATAAAACTCAGCCGAGCACCCGCGCTTGCCGCCCGCTCGGCAACGATGATGTTACACATCGAACCGGTGAGCAATAGATTGCCAGCGAAAGTCGACAGAAGGGCAAGTCCGGTCAGCACTCCGTCCGGAAGGTCTGGAACAAGTTTGATGATAAGAATGACAGCCGGCACGTTGCCGATCGTATTGGAGGCGGCGAGCGTCAGCGGCGTCAGCACCGAAAGTCGGTCAGGCAGTAGCCCATGGGCTGCGAGAAAGGCCAGTCCATCCTGCGACAATCCCGTCTTGGCGAAGGCGGCGGTGACGCCGAACAGGCTTACGAAGAGCAGGAGCAAATGCCAGTCGACTGCACCGATCATGTCGCGCGATGACAGCCGCCGCGACAGAAGCAGCAGGCCTGCGACTGCGAGTGCTGCAAGCTCGCGTGGTAGCGGTGTGAGGAAAAGACCGATGAGAGCGGCGATCGCCAGGATCCCCTTTGCTATCTGAACGCGGTCGATCCGCGGTGACGAAACGTTGTTGGCCAACGCCTCCTCCGCCGGTGTGAACCGCCATGTCGCCGTGACGGCGACGTAAGTGAAAGCGAGGCTGAGTAGCGTGGGGGGCAGCGCGAAAAAGAAATACCGCCAGAAATCGAGGCCGCCCGCCTGTCCGATTAGTATGTTTTGCGGATTGCCGATAAGTGTTGCCGCCGAACCGGCATTTGCGGCGCCCGCTAGGCCGACCAAATAGGGACGGGGATCAAGTTTGTGGGTTGCGAGGCCGGTGACAACAAGCGGCGTCAGCGCAAAGACGACGACATCGTTTGTGAAGATCGCCGCCAGCGCTCCCGTCACCACGATCAGCACGCTAAGTAGGAGTCTTGGGCTGCGCGCGGCATGGGTGATGCGGTTCGCTATCCAGGCGTAAAACCCAGAGTGCTCGAACTGTGCGGACAGGATCATCAGGGCGAAGAGCAATGCGATAGTCGGCATGTCCACGGCGCGGCCCGCCTCATCGAGCGTCAGGTCACCCGAAGCCAAGAGCGCGATGAGCCCGAGCAGCGCAACGCCTGTCCGATCGACGGCGAGCCCCGGCACGCGGCCGAGCGCCATGCCCGCATAGGTAAGAATGAACACGATGACGGAAAGGGTGGTCATGCGGCGGCCTAACTAATTTCATATCTGAGTTTCCGGAGCACTTTGCCGGAGGCTGTTGGCCAGGATTGGTGAAGTTTTTCTCGGTTGTCCTCGCGATTAGTGGCACAAATTGCCCAGTAGAAGCCATTCTTATTCATTGAGAACCTAAGGAGGTAGTTGTGGGTCCGACATACGCACTGGCCTATAGTCTCGCTGCATCTGAGTTTGAATGGTTTGGGCTGGAAACAGCTGAATCCGAGGCAGTGGTGGCGGAGGTGAGGGTGAAATTCCTGGGCTTTTGGAATGGTTCCGTCGCAATTTTCACTATGGGCCAGGGATCGAGCGATGTCCGATTGTCATGCAGCAAGGATGGTGAATTGCTCGGCGATGGACGGATTGGGACTGTAGGCATACCTCGCCTGTCGCTTGCGCAT
>NZ_JBBNAN010000525.1:0-2647 GCF_037994405.1 Phyllobacterium sp. | reverse complement strand
TCCTCGCTGCTCCTTTGATGGCAATCATGATGGCAATCGCCATGAACCCGCGAATAATGGGCCGGCTCACGCTGCCTCGTTGGATGATATTCGGCGGCGTCCTTACCACGCTCGTCATGGCCTTGGCACCATCGGATTTTTCGTCCTGTGAGTAACTGCAGATAACTTACACTTTCGCAGGATCCGCCAAGTTGATGAGCCTTTGCAGATTTCTAAACGCGTATCGATACTAGAATTTGACCCCCGTTGCCACGAAAGGCGCTTGACGTACGCAAAATTAATATGCCGGAATCATCTCATCAACAACGCCTGTCACGCCGGGCACGCCCTGCACAAGTGCGGTGAGCGCTTTGCGCTCCTCTTCAGAGCCGACAAGGCCCCAAAGGTGAACGCTGCCATCGATGACAATGATATTGCGGCTCCCGAAATCCGTCCACGTTTGCTGCTCCAATCGCGATAGGATCTCCTGCTTGATGATACGGCTCTCGTCCAATCCGTCTTGCGTGGCCATGTCAGATGACGCCAGCGCTTGGACCAGATTGGCCTGACTGACGATGCCAACCAACTCCGATCCCCGCATGATGGGAATCCGTTTGATGCGGTTGCGTTCTAGGATGGCAGCGTTTTCCGTAAGGGGAGTGTCTTCTGTTGCCGTGATAACCTCACTCGACATAAGGTCGTCTACTCGCATGCCATGCGACTTCGCAAATTCTGCGGCCAGCATCGTCGCTGGCGTCATAGCTTCGAGCCACCACGGACGGTGCATTTCTGTACCGATTTCTTCACGCCGCAAGAGATCAGCTTCGCTGATGATGCCGACGAGGCCTCCCTCGTCATCGACAACTGGCAGTGCGCTAACATCGTTGAGCATGATGAGCTTCGCCACCTCGGCAATGGGGGTATCCGGCCGTACCGTTGCCACGGCTCGTATCATCACATCTGATGCGTTCATGGCTCTCTCCGTCAGCTTGGTCAAAATCAGGGGTGCAACAATCTTTCAGAGATCATTTCATACCCCGACGACGGATTGATGACGCTCGGATGCTCGAATCAGGGCCTGGAAGAGCAAATCGTCCGCCGCGCCGTTCAGATGTCGATCGGGATCTGAATTGGGAATGCGTCAACGCATACGTCATCACCCCTGAGCATCTCCGAGTCAGCTTCTGATCTTCCAGAAACAAATGCAGATTTCCTACATGTCATCTCAGCGCGCGCATGGCATTGAGGATGACAGCTAGATCGATTAGTTCCTGCAGGAGAGCACCCTGCACAGGAGGTAGATAGCCGAACGCCGCGAAACCCATCGCCACCAAGGATAAGCCGAGGCCCACGAGCACACTTTGCTTTGCAATTGTGATTGTCCGTTGTGCAATCGCGATTGCCAGCGCTAGAGGCGCGAGCTTGTCGACCAGCAAGACCACCCCTGCGGCTTCCGACGAAGCGGCCGCGCCCCGTGCACCCATGGCTATGCCTACGTCTGCAGATGCCAGCGCAGGTGCATCATTTATTCCGTCTCCGACCATCATGACAGGACCAAACTTCCTCGCGGCGACCACCGCTTCGACTTTCGCTTCTGGCGTAAGATCGCCCAATATCTCGTCAATCCCGAGCCTGTCATTGATGGCAGTGGCAACATCGAGGCGGTCACCTGTCGCGAGAATGATCTTCGCTACTCCTGCCCGTCTGAGTTCCTTGATGGCCTGAGCGGCATCACTTCTGATTTGGTCCGCCATAATGATGATGCCGGCGACTGCGCCATCGATGGCCACTGCGACGACGACTTGCCCGGGCTTGACACCGAGCCGGAATGTCCTCGGATCACCCTCGTTGCTGCAATTCTGGACGAATCCGCTGCCGCCGATAACGACCCTCTTGCCATCGATCTGGCCTTCAAGTCCTGCGCCCGCGTCCTCCCGGACATCCATTGGGGACGAAAGTGTGATACCACGTTTTTGCGCGGCAGCAACGAGAGCGGCGGCCATAACGTGGTTGGAAGCCTGGTCGAGCGATGCGGCAAGCCGCAACAATTCGGTCTCCGGCACCCAACTCGCGGAACGAACTTCGACAATTTCTGCAGAGCCGTGGGTCACCGTCCCGGTTTTGTCGAGTAACGCCACGCGCACGCTGCTGAGCGCTTCCAGAATAGCGCCACCTTTTATCAGAACACCCGCCCTTGCGGAACGTGAAAGCCCCGAGACCAGGGCAACTGGGACTGCTAGGATTAGCGGACAGGGTGTGGCCACGACGAGGACCGCGAGCGCCCGGCGGGGCTCACTGGACAGCAACCAGGCCGCAACTGCCAAGCCAACCGTGAGAAACAGAAACCCGATTGCGTAGCGATCCGCCAGGCGCGCCATAGGCGCTTTGTTGCGCTGGGCGGCTTCGACCAATCGAACGATGCCCGCATACGTGCTTTCCGATGCCGGATGGCGGGTCTCCATGTCGAAGGCGGTTCCCACAGATGTGCTACCGCTCAGGACTTCGTCCGAAGGACGGCGTTCAATGGGGATCGCTTCCCCAGTCAGCGCCGATTGGTCCAACAGAGCAGAGCCGGAGAAGACAACCCCGTCGACCGGGATAACTTCGCCGTGTCGGATCAGGAGCCTGTCGCCTGGAGACAACATCTCAATGGGGACTTCTTCGAGCT
>NZ_JBBNAN010000524.1:0-3554 GCF_037994405.1 Phyllobacterium sp. | reverse complement strand
GCAAAAAGGGAGGCGGCGCCGTTGGCGATGCAGCGGCGCAGTGGCGCGCAATTCTCACGAACATCAAATCAGATTTGGAGGAACTCGGTAGTGCGCTCGAATATCTCATCAGGCTGACCTTCTTTGTTAAGGGGCCATTTCCCAATGGCGGCGTTCTGAGCTCTCCCAATTTTCGCCTAGACGTGATGGACGAGTTCTTTGCTGAACATTGCCCGAAGCACTGTAGCTATAACAACCCGCCACCCTCAGAGGTGATCGGAGTCGCGGCGCTTGCACAACCCGACCTCGTTGTTGAAATTGTTGCAGTCGCGGCGCTGCCGGACTAAGCGGTCTCTCGGCCTGTAAGATACAATAGCATGCCTGCGATAGCGTTTTGTGCGGCGACCGGCTGGCAATCACTATGATTAGCAACGGGACTTGTAGGCCGGTATAGCGGTTCGTAGTCGAGTACTGACATCTGTCCGGCCTCTGTTGCGACCGTTCATGCGTCGCGGACCCGTATGGGAGTTCGGGGATCGGATCCAAATCATTAACGCGCACTCAGGGCGCTTTGTAAGAAACTGGCTTCCCGATCCGGTGTCGCGCTATGCCGTAATGTCAGCCCACGAGGCCCCGTCGAGCGCACCTAGCGGAAACTTCAGATACCGTTTGCCATTGGCCTCGGGCTCCGGGAGCCGGCTGCCGTTGATGTTGACCTGCAAGGCATGCAGGATAAGCTTCGGCATCGGCAGCGTACTGTCGCGTTCGTTGCGGAAGGCCACAAACTTCTTCTCTGTGGCGTAGCGCGTAAGGTGAATGTTCTCGGCCTTCTGCGAAGCAACGGTGCTTTCCCAGCGCGGCTCGCGGCCGCCGGGCTGATAGTCGTGACCTACGAAGATGCGCGTCTCGTCTGACAGTGCCATGATGTTTTGGATTGTTGCCCACAGCGTCTTGGCGTTGCCGCCCGGAAAATCGGCCCGCGCGGTTCCGCCATCGGGCATGAAGACAGTGTCGTGCACGAACGCGGCGTCATCCACCACGTAGGTGATCGAGGCGAGCGTATGGCCTGGCGAGAACATCACGCCGACCGTGATGCTGCCTATCTCAAACGTATCGCCCGCTGCAAAGAGGCGGTCCCATTGCGAGCCGTCGGTGCGCAGCTCCTGCCAGTTGTAGATACTGGTCCAGAGCTTCTGCACGTCAACGATGCGCGCGCCAATGGCAGTTAGCGCACCGGTCTGAGCCTTCAGATAGGCGGCTGCGGAAAGATGGTCGGCATGCGGATGTGTATCGAGGATCCACTGCAGGGAAAGGTTCTGATCGCGGATGAAGGCAAGCAGCCGGTCGGCATTGATCGTCGCCGTCGCACCCGACTTTTCGTCGAAATCGAGGACCGGATCGACGACGGCGCAAAGCCTGGTTTTCGGATCGCTTACCACATATTGTACCGACCAGGTGCGCGGATCAAAGAAGGCGGCGATGTCAGGCCGTGCCATGTCTCAGGCCTCCACCAGGTCGGCGTCGAGCGGAAAGAAGATCGCACGGCTGGCGTCGAAATCATATTGTGGCTCATAGAGCACCGCGTCGGCGGCAAGCTGGGCAACCGCCTCGAGAATGAACTTCACCTTTCCCTCGGACAAAAGAACGCTGAAGTTCAGCCGCGTGAAGCCCGGCTTCCTAATCTCCTCGCCATTCAGGATCGCCTGACGCATGCTCTGCGACTGCGCGTCGTCGATGGACAGGAGGCGATGCACGTAAGGGCCGGCGCAGGCGCAACCGCCCCGCGCCTGGATGCCGAAGCGGTCGCTGAGAACGCGGGTGACGAGCTGCTGGTGGACGTAGCCGCCCTTGCCGTCCCTCACGCGGAACGAGAAGATCGGCAACCGCTGCTGCGACAGCGAGCCAAGTAGTTCCAACCGTTCCAAGCCCCGCCATGCGGTCATGGCGCGGTGCGTCAGTTCGGCGTTACGGGCAGCCATCGCGTCCGCCCCGATCGCGTCCTTGACCAGGAAGGCAAGAGCCGCGCGGATGTCGCCGATCACATTGGGCGTTCCTGCTTCCTCGCGTGACTCCAGGCTGTCACTATAGTCGTGACCTGTCGGCGAGACGAATTTCACGGTTCCACCGCCAGGCCAGGAGGGCTTGGTGATCTTAACCGCGTCGCGGCGAACGATCAGCACGCCGGATGCCCCCGGGCCGCCGATGAACTTGTGTGGGGAGATTACAACCGCATCGATCTCGATGCCATTTTCGGGCGACATGGCAATTGGAAGATAGGGCGCTGCCCCGGCATAGTCCCACACCATCCTGGCCCCCGCCGCCTTCACCTGCCTGGAGACCGCGGCAACATCGGTGATGATGCCCGTCACATTGGAGGCGGCCGAAAAAGAACAGACGGTAAGATCAGCCGCAACGTGCAGTGCCGCCTCGAGCGCTGCGAGATCCAGTCCACCCGAAGGGCTCTCCAAGATTTCGACCACCTCTGCACCACTTTCACGCCACGGCAGGATGTTCGAATGGTGCTCGTAGGGACCGATTATGATACGCACCCGCTTGCCCGAAGCTACGGCATCGGAAACACCTAGGAGCTTGACAAGCCGGTTTACGCCGGCAGTTGCCCCCGATCCGGCAAAGATAACGGCATGCTCACTATTCGCCCCGCAGCATTCTGCGATCGTAGCACGCGCTTCGCGGCGCAGGCGCGTCATGAAGCCTCCGCAATAGGAGGCCTCGGTATGACTGTTGGCGTAGTAGGGTAGAACCTCTTCGAGGATGAAACGCTCGACCTGCATGAGCGGGCGGCCGGAGGCGACATAGTCGGCATAGACAAGTTCCTTCGTACCAAACGGGCCTTCGATCGCAGCATCCTTGCCGATCAGACCCGTCCGCAACGCGGCAATTACATCGCCGGCCGCTAGGTCGCGCCGGAAGGCCTGCAACAGGCCAGCTGAATTCGCCTTTTCCAAGTACCTCGTTTCCATCGCTTCCTCCAATGATTGGCTCAACGGTGATTTTAGTCGCCTTTACGCATTGAAACTTCACCATATCTATGAGAGTTTTCGCTAGAATTGGGTCATATGATCGAAACAATGCAAAAAGTAGATGAAATTGATCTGCGAATTCTGGCATGCCTGCAAAAGGATGGCAGTATATCGCAACGCGAGCTCGCCGAACGTGTGGGCCTGTCGCAGAATGCGTGCTGGCGGCGTCTGCAACGCCTCAATACGAGTGGCTTGATCCGCGGCGTGCATGCCGACATCGACCTGTCGGCACTTGGCTTCGACCTAACGGTCTTCGTCATGATCCGCACCCGTCATCACTCCAAAGAATGGGCGGACAGCTTTCGCAACCACGTCGAGCGGCTGCCGGAGGTGATCGATTTCTACCGGATCGGCGGGGATTGGGACTATCTGATCAAGGTTGTGACTCGGGGCATGGCCGGTTACGACGGCTTCTACAAGAGACTTATTACCAATTTCGACCTTGCGACGGTGACAGGCTTCTTCTCAATGGAGCCGATCTTAGAGAACAGAGCCGCAGATTTGCGTCGCTTGCGCTGATCGGAAAGTGCCAAT
>NZ_JBBNAN010000523.1:0-3732 GCF_037994405.1 Phyllobacterium sp. | reverse complement strand
GCCGCCGGTACTGCTGTTGAGAAATGAAATTCGTCCATTGTTGACATTGGTGAACGACGCACTGCCCGCCGTGCTTGTGCTATCGAATTCCGTGTTGCCGCCATCATTGGTGATATTGGCGCTGCCTGCAGTGTTTCCGTTGACAAAAAATGTATTGCCGCCAGCAGTGTTGATGATGGTGGAGTTGCCGGCCGTGGCGGTATCAATGAATCGCAGCGTGCCCGCATTGTTGGTGATGCTGGCGCTACCCGCGCTGCTACTGCCCTCGAATTGTGTCGCGCCACTTGAGTTGTTGATGATGGTGGCATTCTGAGCAGTCGTCCCGCTGAAAAACCGTGTAAGTCCCCCCGTGCCATTGGTAATGGTCGCACTGCCGGCATTGCTGGCATCTCTGAAAAGTGTCAGGCCGCCCAGATTGGTGATCGTTGCATTCTGGGCCGTGCTGCTATTGATGAAATCAGTCTCGCCACCAATATTATTTGTAATGTTGGCAGTGCCGCCCTGGCTTGTATCCTGAAAGCTGGTGAGGTCGCCTGAGTTATTTGTGATGGTGGCGTTGCCCGCTGAGGTGTTGCCCGTATACGTCGTATTAGCAGGATAAGCGGTTCCAGAAAGCAGGACCGCCGTTAGCGCGGTCGATGCACACAGAGCTTTATGCAGGTTCATACCCAACCTTCCCCCTCGGTGATACCGGGCGCAGCCGGGTCCCCATTCCCCTTCCGCCTTATTCAACGGTATAGCACGTCATTATTAGCGCGAGTCAAAGCTAACTCATAAATACAAATGCTTAGTTTATGGGCATATTGCGGGGTACGTCGTCGTGTTTGACCACCGGTGTTGCGGAATTGATACTCAATCGCAGGTCGAAAGTCGGTCTGACGCTGGCTTCAGAGGAGCAAACTCAGGCCAAGCGCGATGACGACGCCAGCAATGAAAACGCTGCCGTACAAGAGATACGAACGATGGTGCGGCCAAGCATCCTCATCATCGTCATTAAGATCATCGGTCACGTAGCGATCATCTGTCATAGAGCGATCCTTCGTATTCGTTCGCTGCTATAATTAACCCGTAGGCGACCTTCGGGTTCCAAACTTCCTCCCAGGCGCATTCTTCACACGTTTCGGGGGCGATATATTTCGCCATTATGAACCCTTCGCTTCATGGCCTTTTAAGAGATGACAGCATTATAAAAGCTAGCCGCCAATCCTAATCTTAGTTGCCTACCCGTTGTGCGGGCAGTCCAAATGACCAGCAACAACAACGACATGTCCATGAGCTAGGTCGCGCAGAAGCGCAGTAAAATCGACCGCAGGGTTGATGTTCCGTTTTTGCGTGTTCTCACCTAACGCTCCCCGCCCCAGCCACCCTCGAGGAAGCCATGGCCCATTCCATCAAAATCAACGGAACCGCGCACAATGTCGACGTTGACGACGACACCCCTTTGCTGTGGGTGCTGCGCGATGTGCTTGGCATGACCGGCACCAAGTTCGGCTGTGGTGCCGCGTTGTGCGGAGCCTGTACTGTTCACATTGACGGCGTGGCGACACGCTCTTGCGTCACCACCATCGACAGCATCGGCGATAGCGCCGTCACGACGATCGAGGCCATCGGGGAGACGCCGCAAGGCAATGCGCTGCAAAAGGCCTGGCTTGACCTCGAAGTGGTGCAGTGCGGCTATTGCCAATCTGGTCAGGTCATGTCGGCAGCAGCATTACTGACCGCGACGCCGAAGCCAACCGATGCGGATATCGATGGTGCTATGGCCGGCAATGTCTGCCGGTGCGGTACCTATCAGCGCATACGCGCCGCGATCAAACAAGCAGCGGAGGCCTGAGACCATGGATACTCTCAATTTGAATGAGCCGGCTTCGGGCGTGGCCACAACCTCTCGTCGTGCATTCCTGCAGGGCGGTAGTTTGTTTTTGGGCTTTGCATTGCTCGGAGCGAACAGCAAGGCGGTCTTCGCAGCAACGGCTTCGCAAGTGACAGGAGAAGAGATAAAGGCGCCGTTCGAACCGAACGCCTTTATACGCATCGACCCTAAGGGGATGGTAACACTGGTGATGCCTATGGTTGAGATGGGACAGGGCGTTTATACGGCGATGGCCATGCTCCTGGCAGAAGAACTGGAAGTCGATCTTGAACAGGTGCAGCTGCAGCACGCCCCAGCCAATGATGCGCTGTACGCCAATCCGATACTCCAGAATCAGACGACGGGAGCTTCGACCACGATCCGCGCGTTCTGGACGCCGCTGCGCCAGGCCGGTGCGGTTGCCCGCACCCTTTTGGTCGCCGCCGCCGCTAAGAAGTGGGATGTTGATCCGGCAACCTGCCTGGCCCGGAAGGGCGTTGTTTCCGATGCCTCGGGCTCGCTCCATTTCGGCTATGGCGAACTGGTGGAGGCGGCAGCCAATCTGCCAGTGCCGGCCGCCAACAGCGTGAAGCTGAAGGATCCAAAGGATTTCACCCTCATCGGTACTCGTGCCAAACGGCTGGATACGTCCATCAAGGTCGATGGCCGTGCCGCGTTTGGTATAGACGTCAAGGTGCCGGGAATGAAGATCGCAGCGATCGCCATCTCGCCCGTATTTGGCGGCAAGCCGAAAGCAGTGGATGAGGCGGCCGCGCTTGGCGTTAAGGGTGTACACCAGGTGGTCAAGACCGACGAGGCGGTTGCGGTGGTCGCTGATCATATGGGCGCGGCCAAGAAAGGGCTCGAGGCCGCAGCGATCCAATGGGATGACGGCCCAAACGCGACGGTAAGCAGCGCGGACATCATCAAGCAGCTTGACGAAGCGTCAAAGCAGCCGGGCGCGGTCGCGCGCAAAGACGGTGACGTCGAAAAGACGCTTGCCGGTGCGGCGCAACGGATCGATGCTATCTATCAATTGCCGTTTCTCGCGCATGCGACAATGGAGCCGATGAATTGCACCGTGCATGTGCAAAAGGACAGTTGTGACATCTGGGTCGGCACCCAGGTGCCGACGCTTGCTCAGGCTGCAGCCTCCAAGCTGACAGGACTGCCCCTCGACAAGGTGAAGGTGAACAATCATCTCCTCGGAGGTGGTTTTGGCCGGCGGCTCGAAATCGATGGCATCGTCCATGCGGTAAAGGTCGCCATGCAGGTCGACAGTCCGGTCAAGGTCATTTGGAGTCGTGAGGAAGACATCCAGCATGACATGTACCGGCCATATTATTACGACCGGTTGTCGGCAGGACTGGATGCAGACGGCAAACCGGTTGCCTGGACCCATCGTGTCTCCGGCTCGTCGATCGTTGCCCGCTATATCCCGCCGCTCTTCAAGGATGGCCTCGACTTCGATGCGGTGGACGGGGCAGCGCAGCCGCCATACGCTTTGCCAAACATTCACGTCGACTATGTCCGCGTGGAGCCGGCAGGTGTCCCGACTGCGTTCTGGCGTGGCGTTGGCCCGACCCACAACATATTCGTCGTCGAGAGCTTCATGGACGAAGTCGCCCATGCGGCCAAGCAGGATCCCGTTGCCTATCGCAAAGCTCTGCTTGGAGACAATCCACGGGCGCTGGGTGTGCTCACCCTGGCAGCAGAGAAAGCTGGCTGGGGAACGCCGATGCCAGAAGGTCATGGACGTGGGGTATCAGTGCAATTTGCTTTTGGCAGCTATGTATCTCAGGTTGCGGAAGTAGAGGTCGCCGCTGATGGCTCGGTCAAAGTCCATCGCATTGTCTGCGCTGTTGATTGCGGCCTACAGG
>NZ_JBBNAN010000522.1:0-8502 GCF_037994405.1 Phyllobacterium sp. | reverse complement strand
CATGATGCGCTGACCATTTCGTAAGCAAATTGCCAAGGTGACGAGATGAACATGCCGCAACCGATTGCCCGCTCAGCGGTATCTTCGACCCCAATGCATGCGGGGCTGACCAGTGCCGAGGCCAAGCGTCAACTTGAAAAATATGGCCCCAACACTATGCCGGAAGACGCCAGCAGCTCGGTCTTCGCTATCGCGAAGGAAGTTCTGACTGAGCCCATGTTGTTGCTGCTCCTTGTGGCAGCAGCGCTTTATCTCTTAATCGGCGATCTGGCGGAGGGCCTCTTACTGGCCGGCTTCGCTATCCTCACCATTGCCCTTGTCTTCTACCAGCATCAAAGAAGCGAGAACGCGCTCGCTGCCCTGCGGAAGTTGGGTGCACCCACGGCGCGCGTCGTTCGTGATGGCAAGGAATGTACCATTTTGGCCCGCGAGCTCGTTCCGGGAGATCTCATCGTGCTCGATGAAGGGGAACGTGTTCCCGCTGACGGAGTTTTGATCAGCAACGCCGGGCTGGTTGTCGATGAATCGCTGCTGACAGGGGAAAGTGTTGCCGTGCGCAAGTGTGCAGGAGAGGGCAGTGAGTTGGCCGCCGTGCCGGGCGGCGACGACCAGCCATTCGTCTATTCCAGCACCCTTGTCGTCAAAGGTCACGGAGCGGCGAGAGTGTCTGATACCGGAGCACGGACCCGTGCGGGACGCATCGGCATTTCGTTGGCATCAATCGTTGTGGAACGAACCCGGCTTCAGATTTCAGTGAGCCGGATCGTTCGGCTTTTCGGCGGTCTTGCCGCGATCGTGTGCTGCGCTTTGGTCATCTTCTACGGTGTCTACCGGGAAGACTGGCTGCAAGGCGTTCTTTCCGGCATCGCGCTTGCCATGGGGATGCTGCCGGAAGAGTTCCCGGTCGTTTTGACAATTTTCCTGGCCATCGGTGCATGGCGGCTGGCAAGTATCAAGGTTTTGGCCCGCCGTCCCGCCGTCGTCGAAACACTCGGAGCCGCCACCGTTCTTTGTGTCGACAAGACCGGGACGCTTACCGAAAATCGCATGCGTGTCCGGTTTCTCGACACCTTGACTGATCAACTCGAAGTTGATCCTGACTTACCTGACATGCCGCAAGCTTTCCGTCCGCTTGTAGATGCCGCTTGGCTCGCGACACGGCATGCATCCATCGATCCGATGGACCGGGCGGTCGCAGGACTGGTGTCACGGGCCGCAGAGTACGAAACGATGGATTGGCCGATGGTTCGCGAGTACGGCCTCAAGCCGGAATTGCTGGCAATGTCCATCGCCTGGAAGGATGATGCCGGGCATTTTTCGGTTGCCTGCAAAGGCGCTCCGGAGGCCATCATCGATCTGTGCCATCTTACGGAGGAAAAAGCAGCGAGCATAATGGGGCATGTTCAAGCCATGGCGGAGAAAGGGCTGCGTGTCCTTGGTGTTGGTATCGGGACGACAACACTGCATGAATTGCCTGAATCACAACATGATTTTGATTTTGCCTTTGCCGGGCTGGTCGGCTTTGAGGATCCCCTGCGGCCGACGGTGCCTGCTGCCGTGAGCGAAGCATTGCGTGCGGGAATCTCGGTAAAAATGATCACGGGTGATTATCCGGCGACGGCGTTGGCGATCGCTTCTGCAGCCGGGATTGACACAGATAACGGCGCTATAACCGGCGATCAACTCGAACGTGCCGACGATGCTGAGGTGAAACGGCTGGTGTCTTACGCAAATGTCTTTGCCCGCATCATGCCCGAACAAAAGCTGCGAATTGTTGAGGCCCTCAAACGCCAGGGTGAGGTCGTTGCTATGACTGGCGACGGCGTCAACGACGCGCCTGCACTCAAGGCAGCGCATATTGGCATCGCGATGGGAAAACGTGGCACGGACGTCGCCCGCGAAGCGGCAGGGATAATACTACTCGACGAAGATTTCGGCAGCATCGTCAGTGCAGTCAAGATGGGACGGCGCATCTTCGATAACTTACGGAAAGTGATGATCTACATTTCAGCGATCCACGTTCCGATCGCCGGGCTCGCGTTGCTGCCTCTGGTCGCCGGTATGCCACCGCTCTTCTTGCCGGCGCACGTGGTAGTGATCGAGATGATCATCGACCCAATGTGTTCGATTGTTTTCGAACGCACGCCCCCCGAAAGAGATATTATGGATCGGCCGCCGCGGCCGGTTGAAGATCCGCTGGCGGGTATTGCACAAATAGTCTTTGGCCTTCTCCAAGGCGGTGTGCTTCTGATCGTATGCCTTGGGCTTTACAAGGGATTATTGCTGCAAGGGGCCTCCGTCGAGGTGGCGCGAACTGCCGCCTTCATTGCCGTCACCGCCGGGAATTTGGTACTCGCCCTGGTAAACAGCAGCCGCGAGGCAATCGTTATGCACCTGCTTGAACGCGGCCGAATAACCTTCTGGATCGCCTCGATTATTGCGGCGGCAGTTATTACAATTTGCGTCCTTCAACCTCGACTCGCAGAACTTTTCGGATTCACCAGGCCCGAGATTGGGGAAGCTGTGCTCGCTGCAGGTATTGGAATGAGTGCAGTGCTGCTGTTCGACCTGATGAAGTTCATATCAGCTGTGCGACGGATTATAGGTTAGACGTAGATTGGACGATCGGCTGTTGGAGACGTCACTGCGATTGGCTGTTCGGAGGATTACCTTTGACCTTTGAGCCACGACAAAACCATTGGCAATAATGTCAATGCTGCAACGAAGGCAGTAATCAGGGCCAGCATCACAAACATTTGCAGAACTCCGAAGTTCGTAGCGTCGCGCGCCACGAACCATCCGGTAATCGCGCCTGCAACAATAAGCAGTATGCGCACAATCCAAGCGAGCATATCTATGCCTCTGCAATGCTATCTTGAGTGACCAATTCGTGCGTGAAATCATCCACAAAGCGCGTTACCTCAATCCAGTTTGTGAACTCGTAGTCGTGCTTGGTATCCGTCGGTCCGCCCTCTGAGGCAGCTATGCGCTTGAGCATCCAACGCTTGAAAAAATCATACTGCGTGTATTTGAGCGCGCCGGCACAGTTGAGCACGGATCGAGGCTGCCACCCTGTTTCATTGGACAGCTTGACCGGGTAATTTCTCGCCTCCGACATTTCCTCCTCATCGGCACTCGCAATGGACAGCGATACGGAAATGAAGGCAGACGGCATGTCATTGAGAACCGAACTCCAGTCATGGACATAATGGACAAATGGCGACGGATAACGACCAATATGGACAGGCGCGCACAGGATCGCGCCGTCGCTCGTGCCTGGATCTGCAAATCCGACCTGGTTTGCGTCGGTTAGCATGACCATGTGGCCTTGCGTCTCCAGATGGCTGGCAACCGCTTCGGCGATTTTTCGGGTCTGGCCCTCGATTGTGGAATAAAGCACCAGGAAATTCATGGCGTAGTCTCCTGCATTGATCACCCGGAACTTATTTCCGGAATTCTATCAGCGTGCGCAATTGGCGAGCGGGATGCATTGATGCGCATCAATTCACCTTCTCTAAGGCAACTTTGAAGAGCGCAGGTCAGCAACTCCGATCGCCAATGCACGCATGTGCCTCAGCTCTAGCTGATCCAATGCGCCCGCTGGGCTTCGAGCGCCTGGAACTGCAGTCGGGTGAGTGGCGCGATGTGATGCTGACGGCCGATCCACGGCTCCTTGGGCGCTTCGATCCCAGTGTCGACCAGTGGTGGATCTCGAAAGGAGGCTATAGCGTGGCAGTCAGCGAAAGCGCGGTGACCCCAAGCTGAACGGCAACGTCGAATTGACGGCAAACCTCTTCAGTGGATGAAGCAGGGTAAACGATACGCGAACGTCGGCCAGACTTCCGATTGGAAATTGTGACAGAACCTGCAGGCTGGCTGGCCGGCATACCTCTTTCCAGCGTCCACATCGCGCAGAGCCGACATCGCTAAACATCCCCATCACGCACGGCGATTAATTGAAACGAGGTTCATGAACATGTACTTCGAGCGCTGCTGAATCATCGGCCCAGCAAATGCCTCAAGCCGGCAACCCTGCCAGCCGCAATCCTGTGCGTAGACGCTCCACATCGTTCGGATCACGCAAATACGAAACATCAACAACCCAATCGACGTATTCGGCTGGGGTGGCTGTTGGATCACCTTGCCACAGGTCGCTGACCGACTGCACAAACACTTCACCACATCGTTGCGCTTCCTCGTTGCGTCCAAGGTGGCCGTAACAGGCGGCCCGCCAAGCCATGTCGCGCGGGTGGCGTGAAGGATTGTCGAAGGTTCTTTGTTCGAGCAGCACGACTGCCTCATCGTAACGCCCAAGCTGGAACAAAATGTGGGAAAGATAGTAGCTATACCAACTCGGATGTCGCGGATTGATCTTCAGGGCGATTTGGACTGCACTCAACGCACGTTCCGGTCTCCCCAAAGCCCCCTGCATCCATCCCCATAATATCTGAATTACTGGATCGTTCGGATTCATGGATCGGGCTAAATCCAGATGGCGTTCGGCTCTGTTGAAATCCCGCCAGGTCAGGCACATGTACCCTAGCGTGCAATGCACTCGTGGATCATTTGGATCGAGCGCAAGGGCTTGTTCCGCAAAACGGAGCGCCTTTATCCGATTTTCGTCCTGCGCATGCGGTACGCCAACGCCACTATCAACAACGCGATTTAGATGAACAACAGCAAGCCCCGTATAGGCCCGGGCGAAGGTAGGATCGATTTGGACGGCGCGCTCGAACAATCCCAGCGCGCGGTCCTGGGTTCCGGGCGTAAAATCGTCTGAGAGGCGGTGGCCCTGGAGAAACAGGTCATATGCGCGCATATCCTCCGCCGGTCGCCGCCGTGCCGCGACCTCTCGATCGTCTCTTACCCGCTGGGCGACCGCCGCGACTATGTTCTGCGAAATCTCCTCCTGAATGGCGAAGACGTCCTCCATCACGCGGTCGTAGCGCTCGGCCCACACATGCGTCCCACTCTCTGCTTCAATGAGCTGCGCCGTAATCCGCACGCGATTGCCGGCGCGTCGCACGCTGCCTTCGACGACATAGCCTGCACTCAGCTTTCGCCCAATTTCATGTAGGTCAGTCCTTTGTCCGCGAAATTCGAATGAGGAGTTGCGGGCAATCACCAAGAGCTCGCCGAACCGCGACAGCTCTGTGATGACATCTTCCGTGATGCCGTCGCTGAAATAAACCTGTTCGGGATCACCGCTCATATTCTCGAATGGCAGGACCGCAATCGAAGGTTTGTCAGAGCGCATCGCGGGCGGGAATACAGGCGGAGAGCCCGCAGATTCCATGCGGTAGGTTTTCACGGGCCGTGCGATATTCTTGAGATGCTGCTCCCCCGCGTAGGCGAAGCGGATATCGAGTTTGCCCGAGAGATGCTCGTGAGCGGTGCCGGAGATCAGCACGCTTCCCGGCGGGCATAACTGCTCCAATCGGGCCGCAACATTGACGCCATCACCGAGAAGATCATCGCCCTCGACAACGACGTCGCCAAGGTTGACGCCAATTCTGAGCACGACGCGGTGCTCAGCGGGCACATTTTCCTGGCGATTGGCGACCTGTTGTTGTACCGCGGCGGCGCAGCCAACTGCCTCAACGACCGAACCAAACTCCGCGACGAGTCCATCGCCCATCAGCTTGACTATGCGCCCGTGATGTTCGACCAGCAATGGGGCGATAACTTCAGATCGCAACGCTCTCATCGCGGCCAGTGTGCCAGCCTCGTCAGCTTCGATAAGTCGCGAATAACCCACAATGTCAGCGGCGAGAATTGCAACCAGCCGCCGCTCTGCGTGATCTGCTCCCATGGCACCCTCTCCAACAAGGTGAGGAAAGCCTTGCTATTGGGTCCATCAGTTGACGGGAACACTCACCGTCTTTCCGGCCCTCCAGAATTCTACTCCCGTTTCCTCCGCTCCGCGAGCGAGGTCTTTTGAACACACCGAAGGAAATCGCACTCAATGTTGTTGTGCTGTGTATCGGGCCCGCTGCGGGGCGAGGCCTGTCCAGCGATGGAAGGCGCGAATGAAGGAATTGGGATCCTCATATCCGAAGCTTGCAACGAACGGGCTCAACTAGAAGACCGCGGGCCAAACTCTCACACTTTTGATCCAGCGCAATGCGGAAGCTCAATTTTACTTCTAACGATTGGTCAACGAAAGCATTGTCTCACTTGGAGAAATCAGATGTATTTCAAGAGTCTGCTGAGCGTCGTGGAGGTAAAACAATCCGACCGCGACCTGAAGATCGCCATCGACCTCTGCTCGGAGATCAATGCGCAACTGTCCGTCATGATTCTCGCGGTCGCGTCATTGCCGCCGATCGGCGATTACCCTATCGGCACCGCTGACGTTTGGGTACAGGAGCGCCAGTGGGATCTCGCGGCCCTCGATGCGAGGGTCGAAGACGTGGAGATGCTGGTCAAGGATGCAGACATTTCGGCCACAGTCATCGACGAATATCCGGAACTTGCCAGAGTTGGCCATAGTGTCGGCAGGCGTGGCCGCTATGTGGACGCCACGATCATTGGTCCCGATCTTTTCGCCAACGAGATGTTAAAAGCTAAGGTAATCGACGGCGGCTTGTTTGAGTCCGGCCGACCGATCCTGCTAATCCCACACGGCACCAAGCCGACATTGCGGCCCAAGCGCGTTTTGCTTGCCTGGGACTCAGGCGTGGAATGCACGCGGGCGACGCGTGAGGCGCTCGATTTCATGGCGTGCGCCGAACAAGTTCATGTCACGATGATCGATCCGGATACCAGCTCGGTCGCTAACGGTCCCGAGCCGGGAGCCGATATTGCCGCCTATCTGGCGCATCATGGCGTCAAGATCATTGTCGACAGATTGCCGAGCGGAAATGATGCCATCGCTAATGTCATCAAAGGGCATGCGACTGACATATCAGCTGATCTCATCGTCATGGGGGGCTACGGCCACACGCGGTTACGGGAACGCATTTTTGGTGGTGTTACCCGATCGATGATCGACAAGCCGGGCTTCCCCGTTCTCATGGCTCGTTGAGCGAAGAACCTTCGCGCAACACCAGTAACAAGGAGGAAATGTCATGCATATCACCGAGATGGATCAATTCGAAATCATGCAAGTGATCGAAAATGCTACGGTGGGACGGCTCGCCTGCGTGCACGATTCACAGCCCTACATCGTCCCGCTGAATTTTGCCTACCATTTTGGCTCGCTATACGCGTTCACGACGTTCGGGCGTAAGGTCGAATGGATGCGGTCCAATCCAAAGGTTTGCGTGGAATTCGACAACGTCTCTGCAACCAACGATTGGCAGAGCGTGATCGTGATGGGACACTACGAAGAGCTAAGTCGCGATCCGGACACGAACGAAGCCCGCAACGAGGCCTACGGACTTCTCAGCAAAAGAGCTCAATGGTGGGAACCAGCCTATGTGAAAACGGTGATCCACGATCATGTGCGGGGCCTACAGCCGGTCTACTTCCGCATCCTGATCACTGAAAAGACAGGCCATAAAGCGATGAAGTAACACACGCGTAGCGAAGCAGGAGAAGGTCAATTGGCCCTTGCTGTGTCCGGCTTCTGTCGGAGCAAACGGTCGTGAATCTGCATGCCGACTACCATGGCGATGACGAAAGCCGTTGGTTTAACCAATCCCATGGACAACGACGCCACCAGGATCGTCACAGCAGCAATGCCTGTTGCCAGGAAAGTGACCATGGCGGCTATCGAGCGGCGCGAAAATCGCGCTAGACCAAAAACACCATGGCCGCTGGTGCATCCAGACCCCATCCGTGTCCCGAAGCCGACCAGAAATCCCGCGCAATGCCTGGCGAGGAGGCCGCACCTGCGCGAACACTATCGAGTCTTCCTGCTAAACTTTTTCAAGTAGCTTGCGACGTCGACCTGAACTCTGGCGTCGAGCTTCAGAGCCGCCTGGTCGGCGATCCTGTTCATTGCGGCAAGCACTTCCAGTTTTCCCCATCCGGCGTCGAAAGCGTCGCTGAGCAGCTCCATCAGACGCAATTGGATAGCCAACTCGCAGTCTTCGGCCCGCTTGGGGTCGTTCAGTGCACGGCGCGGTCTCGCGATCATTGGAAGGCCTTTCATTCGTCCGGTCCGCGTTTGCGGCTTTCCATACGGACGGAGAATAGAAAAATTTGGTGATAGGCTAGCGTGGCCGGCAAGCTTGCACTTTGATTTCGATCAAAAGGGGCTATCCTGACGGTGCCCTTCGCAGCGCGCCACGTCCTCTTTGCCCCAAGTTTGACCTATGTCAAAGAAAGCTGGGTGACGGCATGAGACTGTCGGAAGCCTAGTTGCATTCCGCTTTCAGGCTTCGATCGAAGGATCAGATATGTCGTATCAATTTGAATCCCAGCCATCCTAGAGGCGAAAAGCATCAGGGTAGACGTCGACGGTGCCGGTAGGGTTAAACTCGAGGGGCGGGTGAGCGCCTGGTCGGAACGCAACGCCGTGGAGCGAGCCGCCTGGTCAGCAGCCGGGGTGAAAAT
>NZ_JBBNAN010000521.1:0-5522 GCF_037994405.1 Phyllobacterium sp. | reverse complement strand
CACTACGACCTTGCCCGCAAAGTCGCGTCCCGGCGTCCGCGGGAACACGGCATAGGGCATCAAGCCTGTCGCTGCCTTGGCGTCGGACGGATTGACCGCTGCGGCATGAATCTCGACGACGACCTCGTATTGCTTAACGACACGAAGCGAATGCTCCTCGAGGGGGAGTTCAATCGCTTCGTAGCTGGGTGACTTCTGGTGCAACCGCAGTCCCTTCGCTACGATCTTGAGGGATTGTGGTTCTTGGCTGGTGAGGGACATGTTCTGCTCCATTCCTAAAAATTCATGCGACACGTTTGGCGTCTACGGCGCGCTTGGACAGGCCCAGCATGGCGCGCGCCTCCCGGGGATTGGCGATCTGTCCGCCGAGGTCTTCGACAATGCGGCGGGCCTTCTCGACCATCGCAGCGTTCGACCGCGCGAGTACGCCATGATCAAGGTAGATGGCGTCCTCAAGTCCAACTCGAACATGCCCCCCCGCAAGGTAGGACAGGGCGACGGTCTGAAAGGAAACCCTGCCAAAACCGATGGCAGTAAAGGCCGCGTCAGATGGCAAAAGGTTGCGAGCATAGAGAACCGTCTCGGGCGACGGCTGGAAACCATAGCGAACACCCATGACAAATGACGTAAGCGCCGGACCCTTCAGCGTTCCATCGTTGAGCAGATCGCCAAGCAGCGCGATGTCTCCGGAATCGAAGAGTTCAATCTCCGCTTTGGCTCCAGCGTCGTTGATCACACGGGCCATACGGCGAACATTGGCTGGCGTATTGATGACCACCTCGCCGCCTGAATTCATGGTGTTCAGGTCGAGTGTGCAAATGTCGGGTTTGAGCAACGCTATATGTTCCACGCGCCGTTCCGGTGCCATCAGCGTCGTGCCTGGCGCTGCCAGCTTGGGATCAGCGTCGGAAGGCACAAAGCGGCCCCCCGGCCCAGTCGTCAAATTGATAATAAGCTGCGGGTTCCGCGCGCGAACACGCGCCACCACTTCGCTGTAGAGATCGAGTTCCATCGACGGCCTGCCGGTTTTCGGATCGCGCACATGCAGGTGCACGATGGCTGCTCCCGCTTCAGCCGCGGCCAGTGCAGACTCAGCAATCTGGTCGGGTGTGATAGGCAAGTGCGGCGTCTGCTCCGGGCGAGTGAGATTGCCGGTCACAGCGCAAGTGATGAAAATTTTGGACAGCGGCGCGCGCATCTTGTGTCCTCCCTAGAGCGCGCGGCCGCCGTCGACCTGGATGATGTGTCCGGTCGAAAACGTGAGCATGGTGGCGCAAGCGGTGATTGCAGCGGCAATGTCTTCGGCTTCGCCGATCCTTTGCAGCGGTGTCGATGCCTTGACCTTGTCGTTGAAGTCCAAGCCCCGGCCGGGAACGAATTCGGTGTCAACGACGCCCGGTGAGACGGCCAGCACCCGAATTTCCGGTGCGAGCGACCGTGCCAGCGACTTGGTCATGACGTCGACACCCGCCTTGGCGGCACAATAGGCGATTGATGATCCGATTCCCGTGAAGGCGGCGATTGATGAGATCGACACGACCAGACCATCGCCGGAAGCTTTCAACATAGGCGCAAAGGTGCGGATCGTCGCGAACTGGCCGCGCCAATTAACCTGCAGCATCCGGTCGATGAGTTCGTCGGTCAGCGCGTCAAGGTCGGCGTGTGGTACCGGCTTGGTGAAGCCTGCGGCGTTAATCAGAATGTCGAGACGCCCGTAACGGGACTGAATCTCTGACCGCAGTTCGATCAGCGAGGCAGTATCGACAACGTCCGCTACATATGCCCCGTGCCCTTCGCCGAGGTCCGCTATCAACGCCTTCGCAGCGGCGGTGTCCCGCTCGGTCGCCAGATGCGTGACGACGACAATGGCTCCCGCCGATGCGAGCATACGGCTGGTGGCTGCCCCTATGGCTCCAGCACCGCCGGCGACAAGCGCTACCTTCCCGGAAAGCGAGCGAGGAAAAGAGGAGCGTCGATGGACTGCCGCAGAAACGGTAACCGGGCGCTCGAGTGTTGCTTGGATCGACATTGTTGTCCTCATATTTCTGGAAATTGGGGCTAGCGGATCGGCGGGATTGGCAACTTGGCCTCGCCCTCTTCCATCACAAACGTGTAGTTCAGTTTGAACCATGGTCCGGTAACGTCATCAGCCGGAGGCGTGCCTGTGCCTTGCCGGAAGTCGCCGACAAGATGACGGGTGACCCCGAAAACCACATCACTTTCCAGATGCTCGTCGTCATCGACGAAGACCTGCGTGATCAGTGTCTTGAAGCCAGGTTTGAAACAAAGGAAGTGGAGGTGCGCCGGACGGTACGGGTGGCGCATCTGGGCGCGAAGCAAATCGCCGACTGGACCGTCGGTTGGTACGGGATAGCCTGCCGGCTTGACCGAACGGAACCAAATGCGTCCATCTGTGTCACTGGTGAACTTGCCGCGCAGGTTCATGTCGGTCTGCATCGGATCCTGGTTCTCGTAAAGTCCGACGGGCGATGCCTGCCAGACATCAACTTCAACGCCGGCAAGCGGCACGCCATCGGGATCAGTTATCCGGCATTCAATAAACAGTGCCGCACCTGGCGTCTCGGAGCGGACAATGGATCCGCCATTCTGGGTTACCGGCGAATGCATGCGCCAGAAAGGCCCTAGAAGCGCTGCGGCCGTTTCGGTCGCGCCATGCCCTCCGTTGTTGAGCAGGCAGACCAGGGTAGAGAAGCCGATGCTGTCGGAAAACAGGATGCCTTCGTTGTGGGCGTCATTGGTCGCCTGGCCGATGCGGTTGAGAAAATCGACACCAAACTCGAACTCATCCTCTGTCAGCCGCACTTCGCGAGCGAATTCATGCATGTGCCGCACGAAAGAAGCCATGATCTCGCGCAGCCGTGCATCTTGAGCTTTTGACATCGCATCAAGGACCACCTCGGTCACTGCGCCCTGATCTTCAATGACGTGTGAGCGCGACAGTTTCTCCGCATTTCCCTTGGCTGCCAATGCCACCATTGCCGTCCTCCTCTTTAATCGTGCAACTACCATTTGCACTTGTTGTGCAATCGATTGCACGCTTATAATGCGATCGATTGCACGTTGTCAAGTGGCCTTAAACATGGTTGATTGGAAGAACCTGATTCACGCGATGCGAGTCCAATGAAACCAATACTTTCGCCCCGGTCTGCTTCCCATCGCACGGCTACGTTGCAGTCGATCGCCGAGGCGGCCGGCGTGCACCGTTCGACGGCCGCTCGCGCACTCGACCCCGCACAGAGCCACAGGATATCGGCAGAGGTGGTCCATCGTGTTCAGGCCGAAGCACATCGCCAGGGTTATCGCCGTGACGCGATTGCCGCGTCCCTGCGCACGGGGCGCTCTCGTCTGATCGGGGTCGTGGTGCCAGATCTGGCAAATCCAGTTTTTGCGCCCATCCTGGACGGAATTGGCGAGCATCTTGCAGGTATGGGCTATTCGATGCTGGTCGCTGACGGCGGGGCTAACGAGGCGAGCCAGATCAAGATCGTCGAGGAATTGATTGCGCGGCGTGTGGACGGCCTCGTGCTGGCCACAGCGAAGCGGCAGGACCCGGTGTTAACCGTGTGTCTCGACGCAGGCATACCGACGGTGCTGGTTAACCGGCGCGAAGACGGACTGCGTACGTCCTCGATTGTCACCGACGATGTTGGCGGCATGAAGCTGGCGGTCGAACACCTCGCTTCGATTGGCCATCGTAGGATCGGTCATCTGGCCGGCCCGAACGATCTTTCCACTGGTGTACTTCGCCGCAAAGGGTTTGACGACGCCATGGCGGCCGCAATGCTCGACCCCTCGGCGGTCGTCACAGCATCTGAATATAGCCGCCCTGCCGGACAGGTCGCGACTGCAGCCCTGCTCGATCATTGGACTGACCTCACTGCGATTGCCGCGAGTAATGATCTCCTTGCGCTCGGTGCGCTTCTCGAACTCAAGCGAAGGGGAATCGCATGTCCGGACCGGATATCAGTCATCGGTCACAATGACATGCCTCTTGTCGATATGGTCGATCCGCCGCTTACGACCGTCAATATCGGTCATGCGTCCATGGGGCAGGCGGCTGCGCGCAATTTACTCGAACGGATTTCGGAGAAGAACATGAAACCGTCAGCCGTCCTGATTGCTGCCAATCTGATCGTGCGCGCCTCAACGGCTAGACCTGGCAGGTAGTTCGATAGATTGCGGGAATACTGACAACTCGCCGCTGAGATGTAGGGATCCGCTTTACACTGCCGACACCGCGGCGCAAACTGGTTGCCTTTCGCCGAACATCAGCAAACGCGCGCTATCGGCTAAATTCATGGTCTGAAAACCGAACTTTTCTGGGTGGCGAGGGCACTCCCTTTCGCACGCAGACTCTGTGCGCTTTACAATATCTATCGAACATCGATCGGCGTCACTGCAATTTGAAGCCATCAGCTCAAGCCCCGGTTTTGGGGCACGGAGATATGTAAAAACTCCGCGAAACCATCATTTTGAGTCTAGCGTCGGACTGACGGAACTGACTGTCTTCAGCCACGGTGTACAGAATCGGAAGCCACGAGAAAAGGTTCGTTTGAAAATGCTGATAATGGCCAATATAGATTGGTTCCTGAAAGTCTACAATGATCGTTTAATAGGACGTCCGGGCGCAAGGACATCCGTCATCGAACGATGTGCCACGATGAACGTTAGCGGTCCAAACGGAGAAGAAATCAAAATACTAGAGCTATCGGCAAGGGCGGTGTCGGAAAGCAGTATTTCCAAAAGAAGGTGTTTTGCGTGTGGCGGTGCGTCCAGCACTGGCGCCGGAGAACACGTGATCCCTAAATGGCTTCCGAAGATGAGAAATTGCTGTTGGGCCGATGGTTGTCAAAAATACTGATCGGTGGTCAAAAAAACCAGCTTTGCTCTGGATCGGGCAAGACCTGAGCGCGGACCCTATAGTCCCTGCGAGCTTTGTCGATGAATTGCACCACTGCCATTTCGTACTTCAAAGCGCCCGTAAACCAACGACGTTCCGCTGCCTCCACGGCGACTTGCCTTTTTCACTCTATTTCTACGAAATCGCTTACAAGAGAGGAACGCAAGAGTTCGACCTGTCCACAAACGTCGTGGGCCAATCCGTGGCAATGAGCGTCGGCCGTCGTGGCGTGATATTTGTTAGCGATGGCGGGCTTCAAATGCACGCTGGTCCGAGAGGACCTTATGCGCTCTCCGGATCCACAGTTATGGAAGCTCAATTCAGTGAAATAGCAGCTCGTGTTCACTACAAGGCCGCACTGAGCGACGCATCTGTACCTCATTTTCGAAAACGACGAGTTCATGCAGATTGAGCAAGTACGTGTTGAAAAATACTCGGGCTTAATTCCTGGCAGCGAAGAGTCACGCATCTTCAGAGACTGAGGAAGAGTTTAGCTATGCCTTGGAAGCCTACACTGGACACGACAAGGTGGGGGGCGGTGGGCGAGATACCGACTGCCGGACATCGTTTCGAAGGCGGCGCCATCTGGTGAGGACCAAAC
>NZ_JBBNAN010000520.1:0-13388 GCF_037994405.1 Phyllobacterium sp. | reverse complement strand
TGTCCTTTGCCGATGGCGTGAAAGCGGAAAACGGCGACGTCTTCGAGATCGAAGCGCCGGCGTTTGGCCTCCCCTTGCGCAATCCCCTCAAGGTCGAGAAGCCGTCCAAGGTCAAGGTGACAGCCCTGTAAGCCCGTCATCAAAGGCTGGATTCAGCCAGCTGCCAGGCCTTGCCGACAAGCCGGTTTTGATTTCAGGCGGTCCAGCCTGTGTCTCACCGGCCGGGTGCTGCCCGACGACATTCCCGTATGGCGCTGTTTCTTGGTTCCGATGATTCGAAGATGTGCTCGGCACAGGGCTTTATTGTCGATGGCGGCTGGTCTGATTAACGCGCGGCGGTTCGGCCCGCCGCGAGCACGCGCTCTGCGCCCTCGCGAATGACAACGCGCATGGCTTCCTTGGCCGCCTCGACGTCGCCTGCCTTGATGGCATCGGCAATGGCTGCATGCCGTGCAACCGATGTGATATGGCTTTCGGAGTTGGGTATCGGTGAACTGATTGTGAAGGTTGTCACAAGCGCCACTTCAATCAGGGCGCTGATCGAGCGCATGAACGGATTTCCGGAAGCATCTGCAATCGCTATATGAAATTGCAGATCGCTAAAGACGAAATCCTGCGCGGATTCGTGAGCGCCGCCCATTTTCTCGACCCAATGATACAGCTTCTCGAGTTGCGCATCGGTTCGCCGCAAAGCGGCAAGGCCTGCGGCCTCAGGCTCGAGGGCGAGCCGCATTTCAACGATGCTCGAAAGAAATTGCGCGCTGGCCCCGGCTTCGAAATGCCAGACGAGGATATCCGGATCGAACAGGTTCCAGCGTGAACGCTCGAGTACGCGCGTGCCGATCTTGGCCTTTGGCTGGATCAAGCCCTTGGCGGCGAGCGTCTTCAAGGCTTCGCGCAACACCGTTCGCGACACTCCGAATCGTTCCAGCAATTCCGCATCGCCCGGTAGGATGCTGTTCTCCGGATAGGCTCCGCTGATGATCTTCAGCCCAAGGTCGCGCATGACATGGCCATGATGCGTGCGCGATTGCCCGGCCGTGCGAAAATCATAATTGGTGAGTTCGTTGTCTGCCAACTCTTTGCCTGCTATTTGCTTGCATGTGTATGGGGGAAAGCAACCAACAATCGCCGCCGCCTGAAGCGCCTGCGGCTTTGCCTCCCTGCCGGTCACGCAACCTCCTAAATCTATTTATAATATTATAATATCATTAACAATCGCCAATATTTTATCTAACCCATTTCGCCGATCGGTTCGCTTGCCAATCGGCCCAGTCACAGTATTAAGTCGCGTCATGGCATTCACACTCCGGCAATTACAGTATTTCATTGCTGTCGCTGAACAGGGTTCGATCACACGCGCCGCGCAAAACCTGTCGATTTCACAATCATCGATCACAGAGGCGGTAAAAGAACTCGAAACTGACCTCGGTGTCGAACTCTTCGAACGGCACCCGCGCGGCCTGGATATTACCTATAACGGGCATCAGTTTCTGCGGCATGCAACCAAGATCCTGGCCGATGTCTCCGACGCACGCCGCTCGTTTTCCGCTGAAGTGCCTGTTCGGGGCGGCAAATTGAACCTGGGCGTCACGTCGCTAGTGGCCGGTTACGTGCTTTCCGATCTCCTTGCCCGCTTTCGCCGCGCCTGTCCTGGTGTCGAGGTCAGCGCCATTGAGGACAATGGCTCCTATCTCGAACATCTGCTGGTCGGTGGTGAACTCGATGTCGCGGTGATGGTCATCTCCAACCTGCGCGATCGCATGGCCCTGCAGGCGGAGATCATAGAGACGTCTCCTTACAGGCTCTGGTTGCCGCTTGGCCATCCGCTCGTGAGCGCCGACATTATTTCCATCAATGATATCGTCAGCGAACCGCTCATCATGCTGACCGTCGACGAGATCGAGGAAAATACCGGCAAGTTGCTGACGGCGTTGGGCGCGCGGCCGCACGTCGCTTTCCGCACTCGCTCGGTCGAGGCGGTGCGCAGCCTGGTGGCGACAGGCGCGGGAATTGCATTGCTGCCTGATCTCGTCTACCGGCCATGGTCACTCGAAGGCGACCGCATCGAAAGCCGCGACGTATCCGGCGCGCTGCCTGTGGTGCAGGTTGGTATGGTCTGGCGCAAGGGTTCGAGCCTGCCGCAGGCGGCGCGCGATTTCGTCGGGATAGCCGAGGCCCTGCGCAGCGGCCGCGTCCGCTAGAAAACACCTGATATCGGAATTTCCGATATCGGCCATCCCATAAATGAATTTGCGAATACGGTGAAATCGAGGCACTCTTTCTTCCGGGAACATAGGCCGTAAAATACGGTCCAAGTGGGAGAATTGAGATGAAGCAGATCCTGAAATCCTGCACCGCACTGACGCTTTCCCTTGCCTTTTGCTCGCAGGTCCTCGCGCAGGAAGCGCTGCAGGAACTTGGCAAGGGCGAAGGTGAACTCTCCATTGTCGCATGGCCTGGCTATATCGAACGGGGAGAGACCGACAAGAATTACGACTGGGTCACGGGTTTCGAGAAAGAGACCGGCTGCAAGGTCAGCGTCAAGACCGCTGCAACCTCTGATGAAATGGTCGCGCTGATGAATGAAGGCGACTTCGATCTTGTCACCGCATCGGGCGACGCATCGCTGCGTCTCGTTGCAGGCAAGCGCGTGCAGCCAATCAACACCGATCTTATTCCGAGCTGGAAGACCCTTGATGAACGTATGCAGAATGCGCCCTGGCACACGGTGAAGGGCGTCCACTATGGCGTACCCTATGTCTGGGGCCCGAACGTGCTCATGTACAATACGGAGGTGTTCAAGGATAAGGCGCCGACGAGCTGGAACGTGGTATTTGAGGAAATGAAGCTGCCGGACGGCAAGTCGAACAAGGGGCGCATCCAGGCCTATGATGGTCCGATTCATATTGCCGATGCCGCCAACTACCTCATGTTCCACAAGCCCGAGCTTGGCATCAAGAGCCCCTACGAACTGAACGAGGATCAGTACAAGGCAGCACTCGATCTCCTGCGCGTCCAGCGGACGCTGGCCGGGCGGTACTGGCACGATGCCATGATCCAGATCGACGACTTCAAGAATGAAGGTGTCGTCGCCTCGGGCTCGTGGCCGTTCCAGGTCAATCTGCTGAAAGCCGACAAGAAACCCATCGCGTCAGTCGTCCCTGAAGAGGGCGCCACGGGATGGGCGGATACGACCATGCTGCATGCCGACAGCCCGCATCCGAACTGCGCCTATAAGTGGATGGAACATTCGCTTTCGCCGAAGGTACAGGGTGACGTATCTGCCTGGTTCGGCGCGAATCCTTCGGTGGGTGCGGCGTGCAAGGGCAACGAGCTTTTGACGGACGAAGGCTGTGCAACCAACGGTTACAATGACTTCGACAAGATCAAGTTCTGGAGAACGCCGGTGTCAAAATGTGAGACACAGAGCGAATGCGTGCCCTATCACCGCTGGGTCTCAGACTATATCGGCGTGATCGGCGGACGCTGATCGGCAACAGTAGTCGATGCCGACAATCTCTCCCCTTGTGGGAGAGAAAGCGATTTCGGCAACTTAGCGAGCGACGCGACGCTCAAGTGCCAGAAATCGCAAGAGAGGGGATAATCTGCTGTATGGGCCAAATCCCCTCTCTTGGATTTTCCGAGGGTTAGCTGCGCTAACACCAAGAAAATCCGTTCTCCCCCACAAGGGGGGAGATAACCCGCACCCAAACGGAGGTGGCATGAAAGAGGCCGCGTCCGCCGAGAGAACAGATCATTGAGATGCAGATGATGATCGAGAGACAGTCACACTTCCAGCCTTTCGGCTTACCCTATTGGGGTTTCGAAGATCTCAATAGAGGAGTTGGAAGCATGACTGCAGCTTATGATTACCACATCGGGGTGGATTACCACAAATCCTACAGCCATCTCGTGGTGCAGGACAGCAGCGGCAAGACGCTGCGCTCTGGCAGGGTGAAGAACGACCGCCAGTCGCTTGGCGGCTTCCTTGAACGATACCGGGAGAACTCGCATGCCGTCGTCGAGGCCACCCGCAACTGGATGGTGATGTACGACTGGCTCGACGACATTTGTGACGATGTCGTTCTCGCCCATCCCTTAAAGGTCAAGGCGATCGCCGATGCCAAGATCAAGACGGACAAGATCGACGCCACCGTGCTGGCGCATCTGCTCAGAGCCGACCTCGTCCCTGAGGCCTGGGCGCCCGGGGAGCGGGCCCGCGAACTGCGCGTCGCCCTTCGCGAGCGGATGTTTTACGTGCGGCTGCGCACGATGACGAAGAACCGAATCGTGACGGTCTTTGATCGCTACCCGGAGCAGACGGCACAGCTAAAGAAGATCGCCGACCTGTTCGGCAAGGCCGGCCGCGTCCAGCTTGCGCAGGTGAAGGTCTCGCCGATCGATCGCATCCAGATCGACCGTGGTCTGGCCTTTGTCGGCGACATCGACGTCCGGATCAAGCAGTCGGAAGCAACGATCCGGGCAATGACCAAGGCCAATGCCAATGTGAAGTTGCTGAAGACGATCCCCGGCATCGGCGAGTTCTTTGCCCGGCTGATCGACGCGGAGATCGACGACATAGCGCGGTTCCGGACACCGAAGAAGCTTGCCGCCTATGCCGGCCTCATCCCCTCGACCTATTCGAGCGGTGGCAAGACCTGGCACGGCAAGATCATCAAGCAGGGCAACAAGTGGCTGCGCTGGGCTTTCGTCGAGGCGGTCGCTCCCGCCATCGCCAGCGATCCGCAGCTTCGAGCCCAATATGAGCATCTGAAGATCAGAGGAACCAACAAGGCGCGTGTTGCGATTGCGCGCAAGCTTTTGACGATCGCCTTCCAGATCCTGCGTGACCAGCGCGCTTACGAGCAGCGTGGCATCAGCACTACGGAAGGCGCGTCAACGATATCCCGGCTGTCCTGATGGCTTGCTAGCGAGCTCGGCAGGACTGGGCTGCGCTCATAACGGAGAATGGGAAGCCGGGAGCCGAACGCCACTATGTGACCAAGCCATGCAAAGGCATCAGGGTCACGGATTGGAGAATGGTTCAAGAACCGCGGAACAAACAACTGTTCTGCGAAAGGGAGTAATTTAGTCGGCTGGCCAAAACGCCGGTCAAAACCTAACCGAACCCAAGGATAGCCCCGCGAAAAGCGATGTCTTTGCCCCTTGTGTTCTTTCATTGGAGCAAGCCATGACTGCCGCAGTCCTGTTTGAAAATGTATCGCGTCATTTCGGTGCCGTGCGCGCCGTTGACGCGGTGGATCTCGCGATCGCCGAGGGTGAATTCTTTGCAATGCTCGGCCCATCGGGTTCGGGCAAGACCACGTGTCTGCGATTGATGGCGGGGTTCGAACAGCCGACAGGTGGTCATATCGAGATTTTCGGCGAAACTGCGGAAGGCGTGCCGCCCTACAAGCGCAGCGTCAATACCGTGTTCCAGGATTATGCGCTGTTCCCCCACTTGAGCATCCTCGACAATGTGGCCTATGGCCTGATGGTGAAGGGGGTCGGCAAGGAAGAGCGGCGCAAGGCAGCCGAAGATGCACTCGCCATGGTGAAGCTGCCCGGCTACGGCACCCGCCGTCCCGGCCAGCTTTCGGGTGGCCAGCGTCAGCGCGTGGCCCTTGCCCGCGCACTGGTCAATAAACCGAAAGTGCTGCTCCTCGACGAACCTCTCGGAGCGCTTGATCTCAAGCTGCGCGAGCAAATGCAGGAGGAGCTCAAATCCCTGCAGAAAACACTTGGCATCACCTTTGTCTTCGTCACGCACGATCAGGGTGAAGCACTGTCGATGGCCGACCGCATCGCCGTATTCAATGACGGCAAGATCCAGCAACTGGGCACACCGGAAGAGGTCTACAAGCAGCCTAAGACGCGCTTTGTGGCGGATTTCGTGGGTTCGTCGAATGTCCTGCCGCCTGAATTTGTCAAACAGCTGGGCGCTGCCAGTCAATATGCAAGCCTCCGACCGGAGGCGATTACGCTGGGCCGCGGCGGCGATGGCAAGCTCGTCCTCGACGGTACCGTATTGTCGCGCAGTTTCCTCGGCGCAGCCAATCGCGTGCTGGTCAGTGTCAACGGCACGAAGATCAATGTCATGAGCCCGGCGGCGACATCTATTCCGTCCGAGGGCAATCCCGTTACTCTGAGTTTCGATCGTGCTGACCTGCATTTGATGGATCAGGCTTCATGAGCACGATTGTCGAGCAACGATCGAAACTCCAGGATCGCGGCAGTATGACGAGCCGCATCTCGGACTTTCTGTGGAAGCACCCCTATGTGCTCCTCACTATTCTCCTCGCGCCGCCGCTTCTCTGGCTCGGCATCATCTATCTCGGCTCACTGTTCGCGCTGTTGCTGCAAAGCTTCTTCTCGATCGATGACTATTCTGGACTGATAAACTACGAATTCACCCTTGCCACCTACAGGCAACTCCTGAACGAAGCCAATTTCGACATTATTGTCCGGACCGTGTTGATGGCTACGATCGTAACGCTGGTTTCAGCCATCATTGCGTTTCCCATCGCCTATTACGCCGCCCGCTACGCCCGGGGAAAATGGAAGGCGTTCTTCTATCTCGGCGTGATGTTGCCGCTTTGGTCGAGCTATCTCGTCAAAATTTATGCCTGGAAACTTATCCTTGCCAAGGAAGGCATTCTCACCTGGGTGCTGGCAAAGCTCAATCTCCTGTGGCTTCTCGACGCCTGGCTTTCGCTCCCCGTCATCGGCGGCAACTCCCTTTCGGTCAGCTATACCGGCACGTTCATCGTCTTCGTCTACGTGTGGATGCCGTTCATGATTCTTCCGATCCAGGCGGCACTCGAGCGCGTCCCCGCCAACCTCATCGAAGCATCGTCCGACCTTGGTGGCACGCCGCAACAGACCTTCCGGCATGTGCTGTTTCCTCTGGCCCTGCCAGGCATCGTTGCCGGCTCGATTTTCACCTTCTCGCTGACACTCGGTGATTACATTATCCCGCAGATTATCGGCTCGTCACGGCTGTTCATCGGCCAGGCGGTGTATGCCCAGCAAGGCACAGCGGGCAACATCCCGCTCGCTGCAGCATTCACAGTCGTGCCCATCGTCATCATGGGCTTCTATTTGTGGATGGCACGACGCATGGGAGCTTTCGATGCGCTCTGATCGCTCTGCTCCCCTCGGACTCAAGATTGCGGCCGCGGGCGGCCTGCTTTTCCTGCATCTGCCGCTGCTGCTCATCTTCCTTTACGCCTTCACAACCGAGGAGAAGAGCTATCAGTTCCCTCCCCCTGGCCTGACCTTGCAATGGTTCGCGGTGACATGGGGCAGGCCGGATGTGTGGCAAGCGCTTTCGCTGTCAGTGCGCGTTGCGTCAATTTCGACCGTCATTGCACTGGTGCTCGGAACGCTTTGTGCTGCAGCCGTCAGCCAGACGCGGTTCTTTGGCCGCGAGACCATATCGCTGCTGGTGATCCTGCCCATCGCCCTCCCCGGCATTATCACCGGTATCGCCTTGCGTTCGGCATTCAGCCTGGCGGATATTCCATTCTCGTTCTGGACAATCGTCCTTGGCCACGCAACCTTCTGCATCGTCGTTGTCTATAACAATGCGGTCGCCCGTTTCCGCCGTGTCTCCGGTTCGCTGATGGAAGCTTCGATGGATCTCGGGGCCAACGGCTTCCAGACCTTCCAATATGTCATCTTGCCAAATATCGGTACCGCGCTTCTGGCCGGCGGCATGCTCGCCTTTGCCCTGTCCTTCGATGAAGTCATCGTCACCACTTTCACCGGCGGTCAGCAATCGACCTTGCCAATCTGGATGCTGCAGGAACTGATCCGCCCACGCCAACGCCCCGTGACCAATGTGGTTGCAATGGTCGTGGTGATTGTAACCTTCCTGCCGATCCTCGCTGCCTACTACCTCACCCGTGACGGCGACCAGATCGCTGGATCAGGCAAATAACTTACGTTTGGGAGAACAAGTCATGGATACGAAATTGCTGATCGGCTCGAAGTTCGAAGCTGGAACGGAAGCGGAGGAGCACGTGCTCAATCCAAAGACCGGGGCCAAGATCATCGACCTTGCCGAGGCCTCCCATAGCCAGATCGATGCGGCTGTCGACGCCGCGGATAAGGCCTTTGCCAGTTGGTCTCGGACCACTCCTGCCGAACGATCGGGATACCTGCTCAAGATCGCCGATGCCATCGAGAAGCACGCCGATGATTTCGCTGCACTCGAAGCCCTCAACTGCGGCAAGCCGATCAATGCGGTGCGCAACGACGAGTTGCCTGCGATCATTGATTGCTGGCGTTTCTTCGCCGGTGCCGTGCGGACCCTTACCTCTCCCGTCGCTGGCGAATATCTGCCGGGCCATACCTCGATGATCCGCCGCGACGCGATTGGTATTGTCGGCTCGATCGCTCCCTGGAACTACCCACTGATGATGATGGCATGGAAGCTGGCGCCCGCTATCGCCGGTGGCAATACGGTTGTGTTCAAGCCGTCGGAACAGACCCCCCTTACTGCGTTGAAAATGGCGCGGCTGCTGGCACATATTCTGCCGGAGGGCGTCGTCAACGTCATCCTCGGTCGCGGCGAAACGGTCGGCAATGCACTGATCAACCATCCGAAGATCGGCATGGTCTCGATCACCGGTGATATCGCCACCGGAAAAAAGGTGCTGCAGGCGGCGGCAAAAACCGTGAAACGCACGCATCTGGAACTTGGCGGCAAGGCGCCCGTCCTTGTCTACAACGACGCCGATCTGGAAGCGGTTGTCAATGGCATCCGCACTTTTGGCTATTACAATGCCGGGCAGGACTGCACCGCCGCCTGCCGTATCTATGCGCAGGATGGCATCTATGAAAAACTCGTTGCCGACCTCACCTCCGCCGTCTCCACAATTCGCTACAATCAGGACGACGATACGGTCAACGAAATAGGCCCGCTGATCTCGGGACGTCAGCGCGACCGGGTGGCAAGCTTCGTCGAACGCGCAACCGAGCTGAAGCATATAGAGATTACCACCGGTGGCGCTGCAGGCAGCAAGAACGGCTTCTTCTTCCAGCCAACCGTTGTTGCTGGCGCAACGCAGGAAGACGAGATCGTCCGCCGCGAAGTCTTTGGCCCGGTGGTTTCCGTAACGCGCTTCAAGGATGATGACCAAGCTGTCGCCTGGGCCAATGACAGTGATTACGGCCTCGCTTCTTCAGTCTGGACGCAGGATATTTCCAAGGCAATGAAGGCAGCATCGCGCCTGCAATACGGCTGCACCTGGATCAATACCCACTTCATGCTGACCAATGAAATGCCCCATGGCGGCGTCAAGCAGTCGGGCTATGGCAAGGACATGTCCGTCTATGCACTCGAGGATTATACCGCCGTGCGTCACATCATGATTAACCACGGTTGATTCAACAGGGAGGATACTGAAATGCATCGCCGTCAACTACTAGCGGCCGCCAGTGCCTTGGGTTTGAGTGCATTTCTATTTACGCCCGCGGTCTTTGCCGCCGACGCCGCCCCGGCGGTTGTTGAGGGTTATCTCGCTGCGTGGAACGCCCATGACTCGACCAAGGCGGCGGCCTATTTCGCCGACAATGTTACCTATTACGACGCGTCTGTCGGCAAGCCCGTAACGGGCAGAGATGCGGCAAAGACCGGTGTAATTGATAATTTCCTGAATGCCGTTCCTGACGCAGTCTGGACCATGAAGGGTGATCCAGTGGTCGCGGGCGACAAGGTCGCGTTTGAATGGGAGTTCTCAGGCACCAATACCGGCGCCTGGGCCGATGGCACCGCCGCCACTGGCAAGCATTTCAAGTTTACCGGGGCCTCGATCCTCGACATTAAGGATGGCAAGATCATCTCGCAAAGTGATTATTACGACGCTCTGGGGTTCTACAAGCAGCTTGGACTGATGTAGGCATAAATTTGCAACAAGGTTGCGCCGTCCCGCACGACGCGACCCTTTGGCCGGGGACGGTCTTGGCGGGACGTGCCAACTGTGGTTGTATCGCATCAGGAGTGCACAACCAATGACAACACGCGGCTTTACCGGCCGGCGGCAACCGCCGGAAATCACAGATCGTATTCCGCCAGGCCAATCGCTGACCGAGGATTTTCCGGTCCTGTCGGCCGGTCCGACACCCCGCATACGCACCGAGGACTGGTCCTTCACGATCAAGGTCGGGCCAAAGCCGGTCATCAAATGGAGCTGGTCCGAATTCAATGCGCTGCCGCAGACCAAATTTACCCGCGACATCCATTGCGTTACCGCCTGGTCGAAGCTCGATACGCCGTGGCAGGGCGTGCTGATCGACGACATTCTTGCACAGGCGGGCCTTGAACCCCCGACGGATTTCACGCTCGCGCATTCTTACGACGGCTATACGACCAATGTGCCTGCGAAAGATCTTCTTGGCGGCAAGGCGATGATCGCGACACATTACGACGGCAAGCCGCTGACCCCGGACCACGGCGGCCCCGCCCGCCTGCTCGTCCCGCACCTCTACTTCTGGAAATCGGCGAAGTGGATCAATGGCCTGCAGTTCACCACACGCGATGAACCCGGATTTTGGGAACTACGCGGCTACCATATCTATGGTGACCCGTGGCGCGAGCAGCGCTACACCGGCGATTGAGAATGCAGGAGCAGGTAGTCGCCACGCAGGCGAAGTGGCAAAAGGCAACCATCAGTGGAATCGTCAGGCAGACACCGCGCGTTACCAGCTTCTTCTTCCAGCCGTCGCTTCCCTTCTCGTACAGACCGGGTCAGCATGTCGATGTTCGTTTGAGCGCCCCAGATGGCTATCAGGCGCAGCGCAGCTATTCGATCGCCTCGACGCCCGAAAGTGGCGATTTGATTGAGCTTGCGATCGAGCGGCTCGATAACGGCGAAGTCTCCACCTTCTTCCATGACGTCGCGACAATTGGCGATGAGATCGATTTGCGCGGTCCTATCGGCGGGCATTTCATCTGGACCGTTGAGGATGGTGGGCCGCTCCTGCTGATCGGCGGTGGCTCCGGCGTGGTGCCGCTGGCTGCGATGATACGTCACCGCGCCGTGCAGAATGCTTCAACGCCCGTCATGCTGCTCTATTCTGCGCGAACATGGGACGAACTGATTTTCCGCGAAGGACTGCTGGCCCTCAAGCAGGAAGGCAATGGTTTCGATCTTGCCCTGACCCTTACGCGCGAGCATGCGGCACATAATGCCGACTACGACCGGCGCATCGATCCGGCGATGGTCGCGGAACTGCTGCGCCGCATGCCATCGCCCCCAAAACAGGTATTCGTCTGTGGCTCCAATGCCTTCGTCACCACGGCCACCGACGCGCTGATTGCGGCGGATGTTCCCGCCGGTGTCATCCGAACCGAGCGCTACGGTGTCTAATTCGGTAGTGGCTTGCTGCCTATGCGTGCGCCGCTCGCCATGTCGAACAGATGGCTGGTCGCCGGGTCAATTGCGACATAGAGGGTGTCGCCTGGCCTGATCGACAGACGATCGCGGAACAGACAAGAAATCTCCTGATTGCCGATCTTGCCGACCACCATGATCTCGGAGCCCGTCGGTTCGACCACATCGACTTTGACCGGAATTCCCTGGTCGGCAATCCTGATGTGCTCGGGGCGGATGCCGTAAGTCGCTTCAGCAGCCGTGGGTGAGCCCGCGCCCTTTGGCAACGGCAATCTGATGCCGTCTGGAGTGACAAATGCACCACCTTCGACCTTGCCCTTGATGAAATTCATCGCCGGCGAGCCGATAAAACCGGCCACAAACAGGTTTGCGGGATAGTCGTAAAGATCGAGCGGCGTACCGATCTGTTCGACAAGACCGTCCTTCATCACGACGATCTTGTCGGCCATGGTCATGGCTTCGATTTGGTCGTGGGTCACATAGACAATCGTTGTGCCAAGACGCTGGTGCAAACCCTTGATTTCACTGCGCATCTGCACACGAAGCTTGGCGTCGAGATTGGAAAGCGGTTCGTCGAACAGGAACACCTGCGGATCCCGCACGATTGCACGGCCCATGGCGACGCGCTGGCGCTGACCTCCGGAAAGCTGGCGCGGAAACCGGTCAAGCAGTTTTTCGAGACCGAGGATTTCGGCAGCACGTCCGACGCGGCTTTCCTTCTCCTGTTTCGGCGCATTCTTCAGCATCAGCGCGAAGCCCATATTGTCCGCAACAGTCATGTGCGGATAAAGCGCATAATTCTGGAACACCATGGCGATATCGCGCTCCTTTGCCGGCAGATCATTGACGACGCGGCTGCCGATGGCGATCTCACCACCGGTGATCTCTTCAAGACCGGCGATCATGCGCAGCAGTGTCGATTTCCCGCAGCCGGAAGGTCCGACAAGGATGACGAACTCGCCGTCTTCGATGTCAACCGAAACGCCATGCATGACGTTGACATTGCCGTAAGTCTTGGTGACGTCCCTGATGGAGACCGAGGCCATGCGACCCTCCCTGTTCTAATCCTGAATTAGCCGCCCTTGACGGCACCGGCAGTAAGACCGGCAATGATTTGGCGTTGTGCAAAGACCGTAAGAAGCAGCACCGGCAGCGTTACCACAAATGCAGCGGCGGCAAGCGGCCCCCAACTAACCTGTTCGAACGACAGCATGTTATAAACAGCAACCGGCAGCGTTCGCGTTTCGCGGCTGGCAAGCACGATACCGAAGACGAAATTGTTCCACGAGAAGATGACTGCCAGGATCAGCGACACGACGATGCCAGGTTTCGCGATCGGCAAGGCTACCATACGGAACACCTGCCACGAGGTCGCACCGTCGATCATCGCTGCTTCCTCAAGTTCCATCGGCGTGGTTTCGAAATATCCGATCATGATCCAGATGACGATCGGTACCGTTACGACGAGGTGGATGATGATCTGCGGCCAGAGCGTACCAAGCAGGCCCAAGGTCTGGAACAGCAGGAAGAGCGGGATCAGATAGGACAGGCCCGGCGTCATGCGGGCGATCATGACAACGATCGCCGCCTTGTCTGCGCGCAGGCGGGCTATACCGTAGCCGGCAGGAACACCAACGAGCAGTGCCAGCAGGGTTGCGGTGCCCGTCACTAGGAGGCTGTTCCAGAAATAGTGCAGGAAATCATTGGTGGCGAAGATGTCGGTATAATTCGACCAGGCAAAATGCTCCGGAATGAAGATTGGCGGATAGGCCCCGTTGTCGATTTCGTATTTCAGCGATAGCGACAGCATCCACAGAAAGAAGAAGATTGCCGGTGAAACGATCACGAAGACGATGAAGGCTGTACCTACAGATTTGAGCAGATTGCGGCGCGCCATGGTTTGTCTCCTCAGCTGTTCCACTTTGTCCGCTGGCGCAGATAGAGCAGCGCGAGCGACATGGTGATGATGACGATAAAGAAGACGAC
>NZ_JBBNAN010000519.1:0-5100 GCF_037994405.1 Phyllobacterium sp. | reverse complement strand
GGTTATCTCGACGCCGGGACAGAAAAATTGATCACTGTCGAATTCCCGAGAACGACCGAAATTCAGGTCGGTGATCGGATCTCCGTCAAGGGCGACAGTTCCCACATCCATCTTTTCGATCACAAAGCAGGGCAGCGGATCAATTGAATGATAAGTGCACGTCGGGTGGCTACCAATTCAAATTTACGGAATTAGATCCCATATGTGGACGGGCCCCTATTGCAAGGGCATTGAGCGGATAAATTTGATCGGATCGCTTGCGATCATATGTCCGGCCTGTTGGTGCGCTCGCACATGAACGCTGGCCAAGATGGTTTCCGCGACGCATGATCCAAACATGGGGGCGGCCACTGAGGGCCAATGGAATCTTCGGAGTGTCATGCGTCTTGGATCGATCGATCACACCATCTGCTCTTCTCTTGCAAGTTCCGCCTCGGTTCAGCGCGTTTGCGTGATAACGCTACCACGCCTGAGCGAGTTCTATACCGCTGCCAAGCTTTCCGGGGAGGCAAGGGCTTTGTATCTTTCGCCGCTCGTCATCATTTTCCATGCGATCCGTGCGATTTTGTTGGCGACTGCGACCGCAACCAGCTTAGGCGGCTTGCGCTTGAGCAAAGCGACTAGCCACGGCGAAGCACGCTTACTGCGCCCCATTCGAACAGCGCGCAGCATCGCCGTTGCGCCGACAACCAGCGCGCTGCGTAATGCTTCGTCACCTGCCCGCGTTATGATGCCCAATTTCACCTTGCCGGCCGTCGAATGGTCTTTGGGCGTCAGCCCGATCCATGCGGCGAAGTCGCGTCCCGATCGGAAGAGCGTGGCGGACGGCGTCTTCATGACGAGGAGCGATGCCACGATTGGCCCGACACCCGGTATTTGGCGCAGACGCTGACTGCATTCATCGGCGCGATGCCAGGCCGTCAGCTTTTCCTCTATATCCCGAAGCTCATCCTGTAATCGGTCATACTCCTTCGCCTGCATAGCGAACAGGTCGCGAGCAAGTTCCGGGATGGTTTCATCAACCACAATCCGCTCGAGAAGCGGTTCGATCTTGCACAGACCATTAGCTGCCGTAAGGCCAAACTCGGTCGCATATCCCCGTATCGCATTGACGAGCTGGGTGCGGGTTCGGATCAGCCGATCGCGCATTCCCAGGAGCATCAGCGCGGCTTGCTGCTCCTGGGTTTTTACGGGCACAAATCGCATGGTTGGTCGGCTCATCGCCTCGCATAGCGCTTCCGCGTCAGCCGCATCGTTCTTGCCCCGTTTTACATAAGGCTTGGCGAGTTGAGGAGCGATCAGTTTTACTTCGTGGCCGAAGGATTGCAAAAGGCGGGCCCAGTGATGGGATCCACCACACGCCTCGATTGCCACTACCGTGGGAGGAAGCTTCTCGAAGAAGGTGATCATTTCCTTCCTTCGCAATTTTCTCCGAAGAACTGGCTGTTCACGTTCATTCACTCCGTGAAGTTGGAACACGTGCTTTGATGTATCCATGCCAATACGAATAACACTTTCCATTGAAAGCCTCCTTGTTGATGTCTTGATGGTCCCCATTCGGCATTTTACTGCCGGGGCGGGGACCGTCCACACCAACATGGGGAGTGAACAGCGGCCGCGCTCTGGATGCTTTGCATTGCCGGGTACGCGATCTACTATTTCTACATGACTTGGGAGCTGTGGTCGAACTGACTCAATGGCTATTGATCGATCGCCAAGCTTGTACTTGCCTCACGCTAGAGCGTTTTTCATTTAATATGGTTCACGTATCCGGCTGCTTTGAAGAAATTCCAGCATTCATCTGGCTCGAAGAGTTGGCAGATTTCACCAACAGCACGCCATAGCGCATCAATTGTCCTTGCCCCGATGCGACGGAGATGGGCCTTGAGCTTTGAAAAGGCCATTTCGATCGGGTTTAGGTCGGGACTGTAGGCGGGCAGGAAGAGGAACCAAGCTCCCTGTTTGCGCAATACTTCGGCGGCCTTTGCGCTTTTATGGGAGGACAGGTTGTCGAGAATGACGATATCGCCCTTGCATAAAGTCGGAGCAAGCTGGGTTTCGATATAGGCTTCGAAAGCAACCCTGTTCATCGGGCCATCCAGAACCCAAGGGGCGACCAACCCATCACAGCGCAGACCAGCGATGAAGGTCTGGGTTCCCCAATGACCGAACGGGGCATGATCGTGTACACGCTCACCGCGCTTGGCCCAGCCAAGCCGGCCGCATGAGCACTGCTGTTGGTCGATCTCGCCGGGTACATAGCCCCGCAGCCGGAATGGCGCAGCCTGTCAACACTTTCACCTGCCACGTGGCATTCCGCTGCATCGTGCGCCAACAACTGTAATTGGAAGTGTAAGGACCCTGCGTCCTCTCGATCCACCGTTCGCTAAGCGGGCGTAGACAAGCATTGTACACAATGCCGGCAGGGAGCAGAAATCGTTCGTTGAAAATGCTTCTATTGGCTAAATTGCCACCGATATGTCGGCGACGTAAACTACGTGGCAGATTTGGGTCTGATGCGGGGGCGAGATGACGTTCAACAGTTCGATTGCCGGACAATCTCACGACGACCACAGCGTCTCGCGGCGCGACTTGCTGCTGACCGGATGCTCGATGCTCGCCGTGAGCCTCGCGGCCGCTATCCCGGGCCTGAACGCCTCTGCTTTCGCCGACGAAACACAACCGCCGCATATCATCTATATCCTCGCCGACGACCTTGGCTGGAAGGATGTCGGATTCCATGGCTCTGACATCAAGACGCCCAACATCGACCGGCTGGCCGAAACCGGTGCCAGGCTCGAGCAGTTCTATGTCGAGCCGATGTGCACGCCGACACGGGCGGCACTGTTAACCGGGCGCTACCCCCTGCGCTACGGCCTGCAGACTGGGGTCATCCCCTCCGGCGGAAAATACGGCCTCGCCACCGATGAATGGCTTCTGCCCCAGGTGCTGAAGGAAGCCGGTTATACAACTGCGCTGGTCGGAAAGTGGCATCTTGGGCACGCCGATCGCAAATATTGGCCGCGCCAGCGCGGCTTCGACCACTTCTACGGCGCGCTTGTCGGCGAGATCGACCACTTTAAACATCAGGCTCATGGTTTTGATGACTGGTATCGCGACAACAAGGTCGTAAGAGAAGCCGGATACGACACCACACTCTTTGGCGCCGAGGCGGCGCGGATCATCGGCGGCCACGATCCAAAGACGCCGCTCTTCCTCTATCTTGCCTTCACTGCGCCGCATACGCCCTATCAGGCGCCGAAGGATTATCTCGACAAATATGCCCATATCGCCGACGAATCCCGCCGCGCCTATGCAGCTATGGTCACGGCCATGGACGACGAGATCGGCCGGGTGGTGCAGGCGCTCGAAAGCCGGGGCATGCGCGAGAACACGCTCATCATCTTCCACAGCGACAACGGCGGCACACGCTCGGCGAAGTTCACCGGCGAATCGGTCGTGAAAGGGCCCTTGCCTCCAGACAATGGCCCCTATCGCGACGGCAAGGGTACGCTGTATGAAGGGGGCACTCGGGTCTGCGCCCTCGCCAATTGGTCGGGCAGGATCACGCCCGGCGTTGTCGACGGGATGCTGCATGTGGTCGACATGTATCCAACATTAGCCGGATTGGCACAGGGAACACTCGGCAAAAACAAGCTCTTGGACGGCGTCGATGCGTGGCCCGCAATCAGCAAAAACTCCGCTTCGCCGCGCAAGGAGATCGTCTACAATGTAGAGCCATTCCGGGCGGCCGTCCGTAAGGGCGATTGGAAGCTCAATTTGCACGCGCTGCTGCCAGGCAAGATCGAACTCTTCGATCTTGCAAACGATGTCTCCGAAACGACAGACCTTTCGGACAAGAACCGCGAAAAAGTCGCGGAACTGCGGGGGCGCATTGACGAACTTGCAAGAGAGAGCGTGCCGCCACTTCTGGTCATGGATACGATCCGTCTGGTGCTGGGCTCGCCGCCCTCCACGCCGGAGATGATGTTTGAGAATTCCGACTGACGGGCTGTCTTTACGAAGGCCTTGCGCGATCATGCCTGCGGCAAATCACGTGGCGGGCGCGATAGCCCAAGCGCCGAAAGCTTCCCAGCCGAAGCTCGATAACCGATCCTGCCCTGTATAGAGTCGTAGACGCGTCCGGTCTTTGATCGTGTCCCGGGAGATGGTGTAGGTCCCAGCTAGAAACCGTGCTTTCCGACGTAGAGCCGGAGGGACATCAGCGTGCCACTGCCGGCAGGCTGATTTGCGGATCATCGCTCATTTGGGCCATGGTCTCAAGTGTCATGTACCTGGCGCGTTGGACGGCCCACTCGTCATTCTGCTCCAGCAGCAATGCACCAACGAGGCGGACGATGGATTCGTCGTTGGGGAAGATGCCGACGACCTCGGTGCGCCGCTTGATTTCGCCGTTGAGGCGCTCGATCGGATTGGTCGAGTGCAGCTTTGCCCGATGTTCTTTCGGGAAGGTCATGTAGGCCAGAACGTCCTCTTCAGCCTCGTCCATGATGGCGGCGAGTTTGGGAACTTTCGGGCGTATCTGATCAGCGACACTGCGCCACTGAGTGCTTGCCGTCTCGGGCGTGTCTTGCGCAAAGGCGGTGGCGATGAAGGCGGAGACGACCCGCCTGCCGCTCTTTCCGGCGTGCGCCAGGACGTTTCTCATGAAGTGGACCCGGCATCGCTGCCACGTGGCACTGAGAACCTTGGTGACGGCGGCTTTCAGCCCTTCGTGGGCATCGGAGACCACAAGCTTCACACCACGCAGGCCCCGGCGCGTGAGCCTGCGCAGGAACTCCGTCCAGATCGGTTCAGCTTCGGATGTACCGACTTCCATACCCAAAACCTCACGTCGTCCGTCGGTGTTGACGCCGACGGCTATGATGACGGCGACGGAAACGATGCGGCCGCCGCGACGGACCTTCAGGTAGGTGGCGTCGATCCAGATGTATGGCCAGTCACCCTCGATGGGGCGATCGAGGAACGCCTTCACCTTGACGTCGATCTCTTCGCACAGCCGCGACACCTGGCTTTTGGAAATGCCGCTCATACCCATGGCCTTGACGAGATCGTCGACAGAACGCGTCGAGATGCCCT
>NZ_JBBNAN010000518.1:0-7426 GCF_037994405.1 Phyllobacterium sp. | reverse complement strand
CATTTGCGCCATACCCATGATCCGGTACGCAATTCCTTCGTCAAGGGACTGCCGGAACATGGCGCCGATCTGGCTGACGATCTCGAACGCCTCGTTGCCCTGCATGGCGCAGAGACAATCGCTGCAGTGATTGTCGAGCCGGTTGCCGGTTCAACTGGCGTGCTTCTGCCGCCGAAAGGCTATCTTGAGCGATTGCGCGCTATCAGCAAGAAGCACGGCATCTTGTTGATTTTTGATGAGGTCATCACCGGTTTCGGCCGTCTCGGCACGCCGTTTGCGGTAGATTATTTTGGCGTCGTGCCCGATCTGGTCACCACGGCCAAGGGTCTGACAAATGGCGCGTTGCCAATGGGTGCAGTTTTCGCCAGCGAGTCCATCTATGATGCGCTGATGAATGGTCCGGAAAGCCAGATTGAGCTCTTCCACGGATATACCTACTCAGGGCATCCGGCCGCCTGTGCCGCAGGTCTGGCAACCTTGGAGATTTACGAGGAAGAAGGCCTGCTGACCCGTGCGGCGGAGCTAGCGAACCATTGGCAGGATGCAATGCACAGCCTGAAGGGTCTTCCCAACATTGTCGATATCCGCACGATCGGTCTGGTCGCCGGTATCGAACTGTCTTCCCGCGCCAATGCAGTTGGCACACGTGGTTACGATATCTTCGTGGATTGCTTCAAGAAGGGTCTTCTCGTTCGCGTCACCGGCGACACTATCGCCCTCTCCCCGCCCTTGATCGTGGAAAAGGAACAGATCGACACCATGGTATCGATGCTGGGCGACGCGATTAAGCGCGCTGTCTAGGACGTCTTGAGAATGGCCGAAAAGCGCGGATCGAAAGTCCGCGCGATCGGCTCGGCCGCCGCCCCCAGCGCAACTGACCAGGGATCAGCGAGCCCCGCCTGAAGCCGTGCTTCGGGATAGCGGCTCGCGCGGTCGGCGATTGATGGGAGCAGCGGCTGAATCTCCGCAACGAGGCGGTCGATCAATGCCCGGGGTGCGCCCCCACACAAAATAATTGTTTGCGGATCGAAGATCGATTCCAAAGCCTGCACTGTCCGGCGTAGCCGCTGGGCGACAGTGCTGATCCACTGCTCGATCTTGGGAGAGCCGCGCACCACGGCATCTGTAATTATGGCGAAAAGCTCAGGTTCCGAGGGATCGAGTTCAAGCAGCTTGCAAAGCGCCGCCATCGAGGCGTAGTGCTCAAGCGGTTCAACATCAGGATCATCACCCGGCACTAGCGCGTGGATCATGCCGATTTCGCCGGCATTGGAATGGGCCCCGCCATAGAGTTCGCCATTGAGGATCAATCCGGTACCGAGACCGTAGCCGAAATAGATACAGATCGCGTGATCGAGCCCATGCGCAGCGCCAAGCAGGCGCTCGGCAGTGGCTGCCGCTGCTGCGTCGTTCTGCAGGGCAACTTCGAGACCGGTCCCCTCGGCAATCCTGTCGATAAGCGGGAAATTCTGCCACGCCGTCATCATCCAGGGATCATCGTAGAGGGTGTTGATGCCGAAAGGCCCGGGCATCGCCACCCCAAGGCCGACAAGTCGGTTTTCTGCGTCCGGTGCCTGTGCCATCAGTGCTTCGCGGGCCTTCCTGACCAGGTCCAGAATGACCAGCACGCCTTCCGCTGGTCCCCCGGGCGGTAGTTTCGCCTCCAACTGAACAAGCACATCACCGACAAGATTGACGATAACCGTACGCGTCACATGGCGGTCGATCTGCAGGCCAATGGCAAAGGCACCTTCCGGCACCAGCTGATAGGGTGTCGCCGGTTGCCCGCGGCCTTTGCGCACGCTCGCCTGCGAGCGCACCAGTCCGTCCAGGGCCAGCTCTTCGATGATGTTGGAAACGGCCTGCGGCGTGAGGCCAGTAGCGCGCGCAAGATCGGCTCGCGACAGCGCGCCATTGACCCGTAAGGCGTCAATCATGATGCGGCGGTTGTGGGCGCTCGCACCTCCCAGATTGGTTCCGCTCTTGGCCCGTATCGATCTTTTTCTGTCCATCCACGACCCCTCTTGACTCCAGAAGAATATTCATCGACAAATAAGTCAAGAGAATTGATTTAATAAAAGACCACAAGAGTCTTTGGGGAACACGAGCACAGGCTGGGCACCAAAAAATGCCCCGGGTCGGTCCTGATAGAAGCTCGGATTGAGACAATGAACCCGGCTCTGCCCACAACGGTCAGAGCCGCCCAAATAGGAGGTAATAATGTTGAAAACCTTGCAGATGACACTACTTGGCGCGACCCTTCTGGGAGCGGCACTGTCATCGCCAGCCCATGCTGAAACCAAGATCAATGCGCTGTTCATGGCCCAGGCCGCCTATAGCGAGGCGGATGTGCGTGCGATGACAGACGCCTTCACCAAGGCCAATCCCGACGTGACCGTCAATCTGGAGTTCGTTCCTTACGAAGGTCTGCACGACAAGACGGTGCTCGCCCAGGGTTCAGGCGGCGGCTATGACGTCGTCCTCTTCGATGTGATCTGGCCGGCCGAATACGCAACCAACAAGGTCCTTGTAGACGTAACCGACAAGGTTACTCCCGAGATGAAGTCCGGTGTACTTCCGGGCGCCTGGACCACGGTCGAATATGATGGCAAGCGCTATGGCATGCCGTGGATCCTCGACACCAAGTATCTGTTCTACAACAAGGAAATTCTGGAAAAGGCCGGTATCAAGACCCCGCCAAAGACCTGGGCCGAACTTTCCGAACAGGCCAAGACGATCAAGGACAAGGGCCTGCTGGCAACGCCGATCGCCTGGAGCTGGTCGCAGGCGGAAGCTGCGATCTGCGATTACACGACACTCGTAAGCGCCTATGGTGGCAGCTTCATAAAGGACGGCAAGCCGGCTTTTCAGACCGGTGGCGGTCTCGATGCGCTCAATTATATGGTCGACAGCTACAAGTCCGGTCTCACCAACCCGAATTCCAAGGAATTCCTGGAAGAGGATGTCCGCCGCGTCTTCCAGAATGGTGAAGCTGCATTCGCCCTCAACTGGACCTACATGTACAACATGGCCAATGATCCGAAGGACAGCAAGGTCGCCGGTAAAGTCGGCGTTGTCCCGGCTCCAGGTGTCGAAGGCAAGAGTACCGTCTCGGCCGTCAACGGATCGATGGGTCTCGGCATCACCTCGACCAGCAAGCATCCGGATGAGGCGTGGAAATACATCACCTTCATGACCTCGCAGGCGACGCAGAACCAGTACGCGAAGCTCAGCCTGCCGATCTGGGCCACGTCCTATGATGATCCAGCCGTATCCAAGGGGCAGGAGGAGCTAATCGCAGCTGCCAAGGTTGGCCTTGCCGCCATGTATCCGCGTCCAACGACACCCAAATATCAGGAACTGTCGACAGCGCTGCAGCAGGCAGTACAGGAATCGCTGCTTGGCCAGGTCAAGCCCGAAGAGGCCTTGAAGACAGCGGCTGAGAACAGCGGTCTTTGACATCAATGTGCGGGCGGTTGGCGTCAATCCTGCCGCCTGCATCTTTCTCAATGATTGATATTACAGGACCGATATTTGTGACAGGCACCTTTTCATGACGAGCACCTGGATCACCACCCGCGCATGGTTTTTGATGCTACCACTCCTGATCGTTATGGTTGCGATCATCGGATGGCCACTGGTCGATACAGTGCGCCTTTCCTTTACTGACGCCAAACTCGTCGGAACTGAGGGCAGTTTCGTCGGTTTCGACAATTATGTAAAAATCCTTTCCGGCTCCAACTTCCAGCGAACCCTCGTCACCACATTCTGGTTTGCGGTCCTGTCAGTTGCTTTGGAGATGGTGATCGGGGTCCTTGCGGCGCTGCTGCTCAATCAGCAATTCTATGGCCGCTCGGTTTTGCGCGCGCTAATGATCCTGCCGTGGGCGCTGCCAACGGTGGTCAATGCCACACTGTGGCGGCTGATCTACAATCCCGAATATGGCGCGCTCAATGCAGCTTTGATGCGGGTGGGCCTTATCGATGCCTACCGCTCCTGGCTGGGTGAACCCGGAACAGCGCTCGCTTCGCTGATTATTGCCGACTGCTGGAAGAATTTCCCGCTCGTCGCGCTCATAGCATTGGCCGCTCTGCAGGCAGTCCCGCGCGATATCACCGCCGCTTCGATGGTGGATGGCGCCGGCGCCTGGTCGCGCTTCCGCTTTGTCATCATGCCCTATCTTGCCGGGCCATTGATGGTGGCGCTTGTCTTGCGCACGATCGAAGCATTTAAAGTATTCGACATCATCTGGGTGATGACCCGGGGCGGCCCGGCCAACAGCACGCGGACATTGTCGATCCTCGTCTATCAGGAGGCCTTTTCCTTTCAGCGAGCGGGCTCCGGCGCGTCACTGGCGCTCGTCGTCACGCTGCTGGTGACGGTGCTCGCGGTCGCCTACGCCGCTCTGATTCGCAAAAGCGCAGGAGCCTCATAATGGAACGGCGCAGTCTCACCGCATCGATACTCGTCCATGTTGCCGCACTGCTACTTTTGGTGGTCATCCTCGCGCCGGTGGTGTGGCTGTTCGTCATGAGCATTTCCTCCACACCGGATCTTATCGCAAAGCCTCTGCACTGGTGGCCGGATACAATCGATTTGTCGCGCTACGGCATCCTGCTGTCATCAGCGGTCAACAGCGCCGGACAGGCTTTCGTCGCCTCGCTGTTCAACAGCCTAAAGGTCGCCGGGATGGCAACGATCGCCGCCTTGATCGTTGCCATCCCTTCCGCCTGGGCCGTTTCGCGTACGCCCTCGGTTGGCTGGTCGCTTTATGCAGTCATCGCCACCTATATGCTGCCGCCGGTTGCACTGGCCGTGCCGCTCTATATGGCGCTTTCCTGGATAGGGCTTCTCAACAATGTCTTCGGCCTGGCGTTGGTGTACCTTACCATCCTCGCCCCGTTCACCACCTGGCTGCTGAAATCTGGCTTCGACTCGATCCCGCGCGAAATCGAGAGCGCCGCTACAATGGATGGCGCACGGCTCGACCAGATCCTGCGGTTGATCACTCTACCGCTCTCCGCCCCGGTCATGGCGACGGCTGCTCTGTTTGCCTTCCTGCTCGCCTGGGACGAATTCTTCTATGCCCTGCTTTTCACCTCGGACCAGCGGGCGAAAACCCTGACCGTGGCGATCGCCGATCTCGCCGGCGGACGTGTTTCGGACTACGGACTGATTGCCACAGCGGGTGTGCTGGCCGCCCTGCCCCCGCTGTTTATTGGCCTGTTTATGCAGCGTGCCCTGATCTCGGGCCTGACCAGTGGCGGCGTCAAGGGATGAGCATGACTACCCAAATCAAATCCGCTGGTCTTGTCGCGATCGAAAAGGAAATGGAGCGTCAGAATGCTGATGCCATTGCCTCCTTCGAAGCAGCTGCACCGCTCGCCGCAACCATCGCGCAATCCCTGCGCAGAAACGGTTGTCTCCTCTTGCTTGGCATGGGTGGTTCGCATGCGGTTGGCCGCGCCGTCGAGCCTCTCTATCGCAGCCTCGGCATCGACGCTGTTGCCCTGCCGCTGTCCGAGCAGCTCGGCCAACCACTCAATTTGATCGGCAAAACCGTTCTCGTTACCTCGCAGTCGGGCGAAAGCGCCGAAGTGCTGCGCTGGTTCGCCGAGGCTGATGTGCCTGCCCATACATTCGGTCTGACGCTCGAGGGCGGCTCCAACCTCGCCCGCACCGTGCCGTCGCTGATTGGCGCCGGGGGAACCGAGAACGCCTTCGCCGCGACGCGCAGCCTGACCGTGAGCTTTGCCCTGCACCTTGCTATACTCAACGCTCTTGGCGAAGATCCATCCGCGGCGCTCGCCATATTGAACTTAAGACACAAACCGAATGTCGATGCTGCCGTCGCAGCGCTTTCAGGTGTATCGGCGGCCGTCACCTCCGGGCGCCGCATGCAGGGTGTCGCCGAAGCAATAGCGCTCGGCCTGAGCGAACTCTCCCGCATACCCTGCTTCTCCCTGGAGGGCGGTCAACTTCGCCACGGTCCGATGGAGATGCTTGGACCAAAGGTCGGCGTCGTATTATTCCGCGCCAAAGATCCTACTTCCGAGCTTGTCGATCGCATGGCGATCTCGGCGCTGGAGGCCGGTTCGCCGGTCGTGGTCTTCGATGCATCGGGTGAGGAACCTATTGAAGGCACAGCAACGATCGATGCCGGTGTGGCAAGCAACATTGCCGCAGTCTTTGCTCTCCTCCCGGCGGCGCAGCACTTCATGCTTGGCTTTGCCGGTGCGCGCGTTGACGATGTCGGAACGCCCGTACGTTCCACCAAGATCACGCGGAGCGAGTGAGATCATGCGTCCCCTTGCCGTCATCGGAAATGTCAATGTCGATCTCATCCTTGGCCCGGCCGATCCCTGGCCCACACCTGGTACCGAGATCATGGTCGACTATGACGAATTGCGCGTGGGTGGTTCGGCGGGCAATGCTGCATTGACCTGGGAAGGGCTTGGCCTTGATTTCCAGATCGCCGCCAATGTCGGCAATGACCAGTTCGGTGAATGGCTGCGGGAAGGTTTCGGCGCGCGCGCATCACGCTGGCCGGTCGAACCTGTAGGCACCACCCTTTCCGTCGGCATTACACACCCGAATGGTGAGCGTACATTCTTTACCACCCGAGGTCATATTGGAGCGCTGTCCTGGCCCGAGGTCATCGCCATGCTTGATACGAAGCACCTGAAAGGCGGCATAGCGATCCTGTGCGGATCCTTCCTGACCGATGCGCTGGTTGCGCAGTATGACGAATTGTTCGACTGGGCCGATGCGAATAATATCCAGATTGCCCTCGATACCGGCTGGCCTATTGACGGCTGGACAGATGCCAATCGCGAGAAAACCCGTGACTGGCTATCGCGCTGTCACCTGGCCCTGTTCAACGAGGTCGAGACGACGCGCCTTGCCAACAGTGTCGAACCCGCCGAAGCCGCGCGTAAGCTCAAGGCACTGATGCCAAAGAATGCAATCGTTGTGGTCAAGCGTGGCCCTGACGGCGCTTTGGCGATGGGCCCGGAGGGTGAACTGGTCTCGGTCCCCGCTCCCCTTGTTTCGGTTGCCGATACGATCGGCGCCGGAGATGTGTTCAATGCCGCTTTTCTTGCAGCGCTCGCAAGCGGCCAGACTCTCGAACCAAGCCTGAAGGCCGGTGTCCGCGTTGCTTCAATGGCTATATCAACCGTTCCGCGCCGCTATGACGGCCATTTGCAATCCCCATCGGAGGAAGCTCCATGAGCGCCCTTGAGCTTGTCAATATCCGCAAACGCTATGGCAACGTCGAAACGCTGAAAGGTATCGATCTGTCGCTGGCAAGCGGCGAGTTCCTGGTGCTGCTCGGCTCGTCTGGCTGCGGCAAGTCGACCTTGCTCAACATCATCGCCGGTCTCGCCGAGGCGACTGAGGGTGATGTGCGCATTGGTGACCGCTC
>NZ_JBBNAN010000517.1:0-11780 GCF_037994405.1 Phyllobacterium sp. | reverse complement strand
GTGCAGTTCTATGAAGCGGTGGCGGTGCTGTTGGTCTTTATCCTTCTCGGCCATTATCTGGAAATGCGCGCTCGAGCCGGCGCATCTGCGGCGATCCGGTCGCTCCTCGACCTCGCCCCGGCAATGGCCACCGTGCTGAGGCAAGGGAAAGAAATCGAAGTCCCCACAGCAGACGTTCAAGTGGACGAAATCATCGTCATTCGGCCGGGCAACAAAGTCCCGGTTGACGGTGTCGTTCTCGATGGTGAATCGCTTATCGACGAATCCATGCTGACCGGCGAGTCCATGCCAGTGAAAAAGACGCCGGGTGACCAAGTCATTGGGGCGACCATCAACAAGAGTGGCAGCTTCAGGTACAGGGCAACGAAGGTCGGCGCCGACACGGCGCTCGCACAAATTGTCAAGCTTGTGCAGGAGGCGCAGAACTCGAAAGCGCCCGCCCAGCTCCTGGCGGATCGTGCCGCCCAATGGTTGGTTCTGATCGCTATTATCATTGGCATCACGACCTTCGCCGTGTGGTTCTGGTGGATTGGCATGCCCGTGCTTTTCTCGCTTACCCTAACCATCACGGTCTTCGTTATAGCTTGCCCGGACGCCCTGGGGCTTGCGACGCCCATGGCAGTTATGGTTGGCACCGGCCTTGGGGCCATGAACGGCATTCTGTTCAAGAATGCAGGGGCGCTTGAGGACGCCACGAAGCTTGATGTGATCGTCTTCGACAAGACCGGCACATTGACAATGGGCCAGCCTCGAGTGGTGGACGTCCTGGCGGCCAACGGCAAATTAGCAGATGATGTGCTGCGGACGGCCGCAGCGGTTGAGCGCGGGTCCGACCATCCGCTCGCCTTGGCGATCGTCGAGCGCGCCGCAAGCCTGGACGTCCCCGAGATGCGTACTTTTCTCAACCTGGAGGGTAAGGGCGCCCAGGCGGAGATTGAGGGCGAGGCGGTGCTTCTTGGCAACCGTTGGCTCATGGACGAACAGAAGATCGAACTTGGCGCTCTCGCCAAAGAGGCGGATCGTCTCAAAGGCGCAGGACGCACCGTCGTGCATGTCGCCCGAAAAGGCCAGATCCTTGGTCTCGTCGCTATCGCCGACGCGCCGCGGCCCAGTGCTAGGGCAACCGTTGCAAAACTGCGCGAGCGCGGCGTGCAAGTGGCGATGCTGACCGGCGACAACGAGGGTACTGCCAAACGTATTGCTGCCGAGCTCGGCATCGACATCGTTCTCGCAGACGTGCTGCCGGGGCAGAAGGCAGCAAAGATCAAGGAGCTACAAGCGCAGGGCAAGCGTGTCGGCATGGTCGGTGACGGCGTTAACGATGCACCTGCGCTCACCCAAGCGGATGTCGGCTTCGCCATTGGAGCCGGAACCGACGTGGCGATGGAAAGCGCCGATGTGGTGCTGATGAAGAGCGATCCCTATGATGTCGTGGGGGCGATCGAACTCTCGCGCGCGACTCTACGCAAGATGCACCAGAACCTGCTATGGGCAGTCGCATACAACGTCGTCGCCTTCCCGATGGCCGCCGGCGTTTTCTATCCCTTTGTGATCAGCCCCGAAGTGGCGGCACTCGCTATGTCGGGGAGTTCCGCGCTTGTCGCCGTGAATGCCCTTCTCCTTAAGCGTACACGGCTCGAAGGCATCGGTTCGGCCGGCCCCGCACCAACGTCCGTGATCGATGCCCGTCAGGCCGGATCACCCGCGACATGAGCGAAAGTGGCGCTACAGCGCTGAGCCGGCGCGCAACTGCGGCTCTCCTTTTCGCCGTCTTTACGGCAACTGTCGGATACGGGGTTGTGTTGCCCGTGCTGCCACACGTCGTGGAGAGCTTGTCTCCCGCCGCTTCAACCGATCGTGTCGGCTGGCACACAGGGTTTCTGACTTCGGTATTTGCGGGGGCGCCGCTTCTTTTCGCGCCGCTCTGGGGCCGGTTATCAGATCATGGCGGCCGACGTCCGATTCTTCTGATCGGCCTCATCGGCTTCGGCTTGACGTTAGCCGTGACCTCACTCGCCCCTAATCTATGGTGGCTCTATTCCGGACGATTCCTGAACGGCGCCTTTGCAGCAGCAATCCTGCCCGCCGCACAGGCGTTCATCGGGGACAGAGCGGTTTCCGACGCGTGGCGTGCTCAGCGTTTCGCCTGGCTCAGCATGGCCAGCATCGCCGGGTTCTTCGTTGGACCGATGCTTGGAGGCATCGTGCTCCAGCTCGGCAGCACCAATCCCAACACCATGCCCGCGACACAGCTTCTCGTGCTGCCCTTTCTGCTTTCGGCCGGTCTGGCGCTTGTAGGTGCGGGCGGCATATTCGGGCTCGAAGAGGGCTCCGCATTGCCCACGTTGCCATCCAATCGAAAAAGAAAAAATTGGCACCACGCCACCGCGATGCAACTCCTGTTGTTGACTGGTATAGTGGCGACGAGCATCACTGCGTTTGAGGTCGGTGTGGCGCTTCGCGGTCGGGCCCTCGGCATGACCCCATACCAGGTGGGGGTCATGTTTGCCGAATGCAGCTTGATCATGTTCGCAGTCCAGGCCCTCGTGTTTTCTCCCCTTATGGCGCCTTCGTCGACCGCCAAGCTGATTGCTCCCGCCCTTGCAGTTATGGCGTTGGGCCTGCTGCTTGTTTCCTATGCAGAGGCTTTCGGCACGCAGTTAATTGTCGTCGGCATGGTCGCGGCGAGTGCCGGCGTCCTGATCCCTACCTTGACCTATTGGATCTCGCTCGGCGCGGGCAGTACTCAAGGAAAGGAACTCGGCCGCCAGGCTGCCGTAGCGAGCTTTGGGCAAGCGCTCGGTTCGGCCGGCGGAGGATTCCTCTATGGTGTCGATGCCGTGCCCTATCTAGGATATCCGCTTCTGGCCGGTCTGATTTTTGGCAGCTGCGGCCGCAAGTCTCAACCTCGCGCTGCGCCTCTTGGTTGAAAGTCTCGAAACTGATGACGTTGCCATGAAGGCCGATAGCAGATCGACTAGGTAACGATCATGGCCGTTGCCGGTCGTGTTATGAAGCTCATTTGCCTACAGAATATCTAAAAAAGCCGCTCGCGCCAACACGCACAGCTGATCCACAAACTTCCAGTCGTTAAAACTGTTCTGGATGGCCTCTAAACCCTTTCGATATAAAATATCGGCGCGGTGCCGGTTGCATAGTCCAAAGCATATTGCAGCTCGCCAGTTGTTTCGGCATGGACAGTACATAATGGCTGCCCTGCTTCGATGGGGTCACCCAATCGCACATGGAGCTCGACGCCAGCAGCCTTAGAAACCGGCGCACCCGCCAATTTGGCAAGCTTGGCGATGCGTCGATTATCGATCGATCGCAACAAACCGGAAAATGGTGCGAGCATGGGTGAGCGATGGCGGGAAACGGGTGGACTGCGCATCCCGCCTTGCGCCTCGCAGATGCGCTGGAATTTTGTCCAGGCCCTGCCATCGGCGATCGTCTGGCTGGCAAGCAATCGGCCTTCGCCTAACCGAGCGCGACCACCTATCTCCAGGAGAGCTCCGGCCAGCGTACAGGCTCGTTCCCTGAGATCCAATGGAGCATCGTCAGCTTGCTGAAGCACCGAAAGAACGTCGAGGGCTTCCAATGCTGGTCCAATACCTCGGCCCACAGGCTGGCTCCCATCGGAGAAAATGGTTCTGATTTCCAGCCCAAATGCGGTACCCACCGCCGACAAGCGGTGGGACAGCCCCACGGCCGCCGTCTCACTACGGACCTTTGCTGTGGGGCCGACAGGCAGGTCGAGAACGAGATGGGATGAACCGGCGGCGATCTTCTTCGATAGCACAGACGCCACCAGCAGTCCCTCTGAGTCGATATCCAGGGTGCGTTCCACGCGGATAAGAACATCATCCGCAGGACTAAGGCCAACGACACCACCCCAGACGACGCAGCCCGACTCCTGTTCGACCACGCGGCGCATTGCCTCGATGTTCAAGTCCACCGGCGCCAAAGTCTCCATGGTGTCGGCGGTTCCCGCCGGAGAAGTAATGGCGCGAGACGAGGTTTTTGGCATCAGCACCCCGTGAGCGGCGACGATAGCCACAATGATTGGGGTCGTGCGATTGCCAGGCAATCCGCCAACGCAATGCTTGTCGACGACCGGTACACCCGACCAGACGAGCCTCTCGCCGACGGCAACCATGGACCGCGTAAGCGCAACCATTTCAGGCTCATCAAGCGGAAAAACGGACGTCCCTGTGATGAAGGCCGACAGTTCAATGTCAGAATAGCGTCCGGACGCTATGTCCGAAAGAATGGGGGCGAAGTCTTCATCGCCGAGACGGTGGTTAAATATCCTCGCCCTTACACGCCCAAAAGATTCGACAGCCTCGGGATGACGGGCGAACACAGGAGCGCCCTCAACCGTCCCCAATCGCTCCCAAGCCGTCTCCGATAGGCCCGCCTCATCTATGCCGAGAATGTCCGAGGTAACTTGATACAGGGTCGCTAGCGTTTCGCGGCCGCCGGCGTGAAGAATGATGCGGGAGAGCGACGACAAGCCTTCCGACCGACATACGTGACAATCCGTCCGCATGAAAACAACTGCCTCGTTGTGTGTATGTATTCCGAGGCGCCGAGCCCGAAGCGGAATCAGCTTCTGTTTCTGCATCTTTGATGTAGATGTGGCGTCGCTGATTGGGGATCCGACGCTTCCCGATATTCCCGAATCGTGAATTGCCACCCGAACTCCTCCTCGATCCACCAACGAAGCTCGTTGACGCAAGTCGACGCGTCATTGTCCTCGCGTTGAATGACGGTTGATGAACTGACAGCAAGGCGCACCGTCGCCGCTCAGGACGATATCTGTGACTTGGTCGGTGGATGCCAGCCAGTGCTCGGCGATCGACGCGATCATGACATTGATCCGGTCATTCAACCCATGTGTGGTGTTGGCTTCGATGGCCACCAGCTCCGGACTGTCCACCGGGCTGCCTATGGCCGAAAGCAACTGCACCTTCACCTCGCTGACTTCCTCCAGGCTCGTTACAATGTCGTGCGCCATTAGGTAGGCGAGCACGTTATAAATCTTGCCTACATGCGCGGTGGGATTCTTGCCGGCTGCGGCTTCCAGCGACATGACGCGGTCCGGCGTGATCAGTCCGTTGACGCGGTTGCCGCGCCCAACCTGGCCGTCATCGCCCATCTCAGCACTCAAGCCCAATACCGTCAGATACAAGTCACTTTCCTTCTCGGCGGCAGGATGGTCGGAAGTGTTGATCTGGATTTCCGCAGGCAGGTTTAAGTGACGGCCGAGATAGTCGTGAATTGATTGCTTGATCGAGAAATAATGCAGTGAGCTTTCGACGTACCTGTCAATAAACGCCAGCGCAACGATGAATTTGCATTCCCCGTCGATGCGGTAGCCCATGATCTTGTAGTCATCGCCAGCAGCGGGAAAATGCTGCCTAAATTCCGGCGATTTCATAACCTGAGCCAAATCAAGCACGGCGTTTTCCAGTTTGGAATACGGAGCATAGGCAACGCCGAAAGAGGTGTCATTGGCTAAAGGCACATGCTCCTGCCGGCCAAAGAGCGACGTCAGATCATTGCTGCCCTGCTTTATTTCCGTTGTAATCTGGAAATGCTCGACCGGGCAGCGTATGTGGTCGCGCAAGAAACGGGTTGCAGCGTCAACGGCGATTGCTGAGGGGTCAATCTGCCCTTCAACGCTGGTGGCCTTGCCGCAAATGATGGCCTTCATGGGCTGCAGCAGCTTTCCGCCGCCGAAGCGCGGGGCGCTGGTGCCGGAGATTAGCAACCCTTTGTCCAGGTTGTGGTGAAGCACGCGGCCGCAGGCTTTGAGGTACGCTCGCGACAAATCACGCGAGGCGGTTTCGCATATTCCGTCAATCATGGTGTCGGGATGACCGATGCCCTTATGCTCGCACATCTCCATTGGCCGCTTCTCCATCGGTGTTTCGGAAAGCTGACTAATGACAATACTGCGGGACACAGCGCTAATCTCCTACCTGCACTGGAATGATTGTGAGGTCGTTGCCTTCCATCGCTGACCTATTATGGGCGGCGCTTTCGGTGATCTCGTTCCGGTCCCGAGGCACCCGGGAACGGCCGTAGCCCAACATAGAATGCCGTGGCCATCGCTGCTGGGCAGCCAAGAAGCAAAACGACGATAAGCGCCGTCCACCACGATACGCCAAGCAAAAGCAGCACTACGACGCTCAGGGCAAGCATCGCCGGCAGACACGCCCAAGCCAGACGATAAAGCCTAGGTTGCTTGCCGGCCTCCGGCTCAGGTCCGGAATGTGGCGAATTATATAGAGGTTTCGTACTCATCTCACTCCTCCTTCATCATGCCAAGGAGACCTTGGTTCGTTTCAATAGCGCCGAATTGACGATCACTGACAATGAACTCAACGCCATTGCCGCGGCGGCGACGATCGGGTTTAGGAAGCCGAGCGCGGCAATCGGAATGCCGATGGCATTGTAAATGAAGGCCCAGAAGAGGTTCTGTTTGATCTTGCGGAGAGTCGCGCGAGACAAGCGGATCGCTGTCACGACCTCACGCACATCATCCTTGATCAGGATGATCCCACCGGTTTCCTTTGCCACATCCGAGCCCGAACCGATCGCAATCCCAATATCGGCGGTTGCGAGCGCCGGGGCATCGTTCACTCCGTCGCCAACCATGGCGACCATTTTTCCCCCGACCCGCAGCTCCTTGATAATTCTGGCTTTGTCCCCGGGGAGCACTTCGGCGATGACACGGCCAATGCCGAGCTGACGAGCGATTGCATTTGCCGTGCGTTCGTTGTCGCCGGTCAACAGAACCACTTCGATGCCCTCACTCTGGAGAGCAGCAACCGCCTCCTTGGCCTCAGGCTTGAGAGTGTCGGCCACGGCAATGATGCCGATCGGCCTGCCGTCGGCGCCGACGATCATAGCTGTCTTGCCTTCCTGTTCCAGCCGCCTCATCGCCTGATCGGCACCGCTAATGTCGATACCTTCGCAATGGAAGAAATGCCTGTTGCCAAGAACCACACGGCGCTGATCCGCGTAACCACGTATCCCGTGCCCTGGCAGCGCCTCGAAGCCCGTCACCGGCGGCAATCGAATTTCACGATGTGCGGCCGCGTGAACGATGGCCTCGCCAAGCGGGTGCTCCGAGCCGACCTCCACCGCCGCCCCCAAACGCAAGACCTCGGTTTCGCTGTCGCCTGCAAGCGGAACAATGTCCGTTACGGTTGGCTCGCCGCGCGTGAGCGTGCCGGTTTTGTCGAAGACGACGACATTCAGCTTCCTTGCGCGTTCCAGGACCTCGGCGCCGCGGATCAAAATGCCGGCCTCAGCGCCCTTCCCAACACCGACCATAAGGGCCGCCGGCGTCGCCACGCCAAGAGCGCAGGGGCAAGAAATGATGAGCACAGCGATGAAGGAGAGCAGCGCCTGCGGGAAGTTGCCGGCAATCCACCACCCCGCAAAGGCGAGAACTGCGACGCCCACGACTGCCGGCACGAAGTACTGCGTCACTTGATCAGCAAGCCTCTGCACCTGCGCCGTACTGGCCTGTGCCTCCTCGACCATCCTGATGATCTGGGAAAGCGCGGTGTCTTTGCCCACGCGCGTAGCCCGGAAGCGCAACATGCCGCTGCGATTGAGCGCGGCCCCGATCAAGCTCGATCCTGCAGATTTCTCAACCGGCATGGATTCGCCGGTGAGCATGGATTCGTCGACCGAGGATCGGCCCTCCAACACCTCGCCATCGGTCGGGATGCGTTCGCCAGGCCGGACAACGACGGTTTCTCCGACCATGATCGAATCGGCAGGTATCTCGGTTTCGGTCCCGTCGCGCACAACATGTGCAACAGCAGGCTTGAGGTCCATGAGCCTGCGGACCGCCGCTGACGATCGCTTCTTGATGATCTCCTCCATGTACTTGCCAAGGAGAACAAATGCGATGATGACGGCCGAGACCTCGAAATACACGTCGCGCTCTTCCACCTTAACCGGGAGAATCTCTGGCGTGAAGACGACGGCGACGCTGTAGACATAGGCGACTGTCGTTCCGAGCGCGATGAGGAAGTCCATGTTGATCGCGCGCGTGCGAATTGCCTGCCAAGCGCCGACGTAGAAGCTCCATCCGCCGATAAATTGAACCGGCGTGACGAGGATGAAGAGCCAGACTCCCCAAGTGAACCAGGGTAGTGCCGGGATCGGCGCCCACGTAATGAGAGTGGCGCCAGCTGCAAGCGCGATGAACGCTCCCGCGCGCAGAATCGCGAGTACCAGCACGCCGGTCAACGCGATGGCGACCCGCGTTCGCATCGACTTGAGCTCGCGTTCAGGGTCTTCGAAAGTGCGCTGGCAAGCCGCGCTGCAAAAGTAGTAGGTGCGGCCGCCACGTTCTGACGTGAGTGCCGTCGCCTTGTCGACCATCATTCCGCAGATGGGGTCCTTCGCCAATTCGCGCCCCGACGCCGCGACGGTTGCCTCGGCGTGCGCGTGGGGCACTGCGCCGTGATCATGCTGCATCATCGTTCGTGTTCCCTGCGTTAGCTGCAACAACGATGGCCGCGACGCCGAAAGTGCGGAAAGCGGTCATGATGGTCTGCTCTCGTCGCATGTGACTTTCATGGCCTCCGCGCGGAAAAGAAGTTGAACAGCGGCCCGAACACCACGGCAACGTACCAGCCGTAGAGGAAGCTCCAGGCCAGACCGAGAAAGATGCTCGGCCAAGTGATCCAGGTGAAGCCGGGAAGCAACTGGGGCAGCAGCTGATGCATGCCACGGTCGGCCACGAGGATGCCAAACAGCACGCACAATACGTAGGTGATGACGAAGAACGATCCGACGCTCAGGCCAAGCGGAACGATTGGAAGGCGCGCGGCCGTATTCACGATGGACCTCCTATCCTTTTGGCCTGATGGCATTCCGGTTTGCGATGCCAGAGGCGTCGTGTTTCTGCTCTCAATCTTCGCCGAACCGAAATGTGCCCTCTTGGAATGAACACCAAGCAGCCGTCGTCGCTCACCGAGCACTTGGCTGCATTTGCCCCGGCATCATATGGCTTACGTTCGGCAGTGTTTTGGCGACCAAATTATCCATCATCGGCTGGATGGCACCAATCCTGCTCGTTAACGTGTATGATGATAATTCATTCGAATGCGCAGCACTTTGACGCAAATCAATTGTAGTTGCGAAGCGAGCTCCAGATCAATGAAATTCCCGTGCCTGCAGGGTGGATCGCGCTCCTCTCTATCGCTTCGCCCGGCTGAAGTCTATGGGAACGGTTGAACGTCAAATCTGTTGGGGATCAAGGCATTCGACGATGCTGTGGGCCTTGAAGTCCATAGAAACTGCGGCATGAAGCCCCGGCCGTTCAACGGGCATCGTGGCGATAGATGAAGTCGGCTTGCACCGGCTCAATTAGTAAGAAGAAAAGGCCATATTGAGAGCTCCACGCCACTCGCATTTTTGCAGCGGTTTTGTCCCACGAAGCCGCCGAGGGCCGCTGCACTAGTGGGACAACATCAGCCCACCGATCGCCGCAATCAAAAGACCTGGCCAATTAGCTTTCAAACCAAGGACGTAGACCGCGAATGGCGTGGTTCGAGCGTAGACTGGCCGACTCGCCGGGAGATGGCTGTGACTTTGGCCCGGTGAGCGTCCTCCCAGACTCCCAGCTTCAAGCGGCTCGAGCCTGAATGGAGTTCACAGCAACTTAGTAATGCTTGGTTGAGGAACGCATTCCTTGACCGAGATCAAAGATGCGTGACGGCGCATCGGCTAGATTTCAAATCACGAAACGTGAGGTAAGACCACATAAGACGAATAGTGCCTGACAACGCCGCTATTTATCGCCACACCGCCGGGAAAAAGGCAACAGAATGAGCCATCCAATCGCACACTTTGCGCCCGCTGTTGGCGCGGTGCTTCTTTCTTGGGGTCGGCCTTGCCGGCTGTGGGATCAACTCTGTTCCGACCCAGGATGAGCAGGTAAAAGCAGCCGGGAGCGAGGTGTTGAACCAGTACCCGCGGCGCGCCGATCTCGTCCCCAACTTGGTTGAGACCGTGAGGGGCTATGCGAAACAGGAACAGACGGTGCTGACCCCGGTCACTGGGGCTCGTGCGTGCGCCACGCAAATGACCTTGCCGCCCGATATCCTCTTCAATCCGAACGCCTCCCGTCAGTTCGAACAAAACCAGGCAGCGTTGGGCGGGGCCTTGGGACGACTTCTGGCCATCAGCGAGCAATATCCAGATCTCAAGTCAAGCCAGAACTTCCTAGTGCTCCAGTCGCAGCTCGAGGGTATGGAAAACCGTACTGCAGTCGCGCGGCGCGATTATATTAGCACGGTACAAACCTACAACACGACCCTGCGAACGATACCCAGCCGATGGATCGCCGCTATCCTCTACCCAGACGCAAAGGTGAGAGAGACCTTCACAATCAGCGAGCAGGCGCAGGAAGCGCCGCAAGTCAAACTATGACCCGCCCTGCCATACGTTCGCAGACGGCGTGGCGGGTGCTTCTCGCGGGGCTGGTCTATGTGTTGCTGGCTACCGCGCTGTATGCCGCACCGGTCTTCCTCCGCTGACGGGTCGGGTTGTCGATAATGCTGGCATCCTTTCAGCCGAGACGCAGCAAAATCTGACGCAAATGCTGGCTCAGCATGAGCAACTGACCGGGAACCAGGTGGTCGTTGCGACGATCAAATCTCTTCAAGGTTATTCGATTGACGACTATGGCTATCAGTTGGGCCGCGCCTGGGGGATCGGACAAAGGGCACGGAACAATGGTGCATTGCTGCTGGTGGCGCCGAACGAACGCGATGTACGTGTTGAAGTCGGTTATGGTCTGGAGGGTCGGCTTACCGATGCGCAGAGCAAACTGATCATCGAGAACCTCATCCTGCCCGAATTCCGGAAGGGAGATTTCAACGCCGGCGTTCTTGTCGGGACAACGACGCTTCTGCGTGTTCTGGCTGGCGACGCGTCTGTGCTGCCTCAGCAAGCCAACCAACAGCGCCAAGACGAAGACGGCAGTGAGGGCGGAAGCGTCATCGCCATTATCGTCATCCTGTTCATCTTCGGTCGCTTCTTCTGGCCGCTGTTGTTCCTCGGCGGATTCGGCGGACGGCACGGAGGTTCTGGTCGTGGTGGGTTTTCCGGCGGCGGGTTTTCCGGCGGCGGTGGCTCGTTTGGCGGTGGAGGGGCTTAGGGACGCTGGTAATGAAGATGAAACACATATCCGATGACGACAGCCGACGCCTGCAGAAGCTCATGATGACCGTTGAGCAGCGCACAGCAGCACACTTCGCCTTGGTCGTCACTCCGCTCAGCGATCGGTACTTGTTTTTCCCACTGCTGTGGGCGGTGGCGGCCGCCTTTGCCGTCGGCGGCATATTGGCGGTCTTCTGGCCGGATTTGTCGTTACGCATCGGCTTTCTGGTCGAGGCTGGGACATTGGCGAGCCTAGCTCTGGTCTTCGATTGGCTACCCCTTCGCCTGCTGCTCGTGCCTGAACGCATCAAGCGCAGGCACTGCATCGTCTTGGCGCATCGGGAATTTGCGGCACGGATCCTGGCCGATCGCGAACATCGTCCCGGCATGCTGCTCTTCGTGTCCTTGGGGGAACGCTACGTTGAGATTTTGGCCGACAACGCACTCCATACCTGCGTCGGCGAAGACGCCTGGGACCGGGTCGTTACCGATTTCGTCACCGCATCCAAGGCGGGTCAATCCATCGTGGATGGCCTGATCAGTAGTGCAGAAGCCTGCGTTGCAATGCTGGAAATGCACTATCC
>NZ_JBBNAN010000516.1:0-5025 GCF_037994405.1 Phyllobacterium sp. | reverse complement strand
ATATAGCGTTTGGCATTGTCGGAGGCTTCGTCCCCAAAGCGAACATTTGCTTCGACATCGTCGGCGAACGAGAAGCGACCGCCATCCGCAAGGCCGGTCAATCGCCCGAGAAGCACAATACCCTGGGCGCCGAGCGCCTGAAGGCTTATCGTGTGCTCCGACCCGAGCACACCACGCGGCGGGATGCGTCCCGCAAGCCGAATGACCTCCTCTCGCCGCACGTCGAGAAATCCGCTTTCATCGAGCCAGATCATGACGTCGCGCCCCCGATAGCGCCGTGGGAGCCGCCCGACGCGACTGGTCGCAAGGAAGACCGTCCGGCCCGCTTCCGCCAGTTCCTCCGCGATCTGGGCGCCTGATTGACCGCTTCCGACCACCAACACCGCTCCGCCGGGCAGATCGGCAGCGCTGCGATAGCCGGAAGCGTCGATCTGGTAAATGTCAGGCGGCAAGGCATCTGACGAGATCGGGCGCACAGGACAATTCAGGTTGCCGCTTGCGACGATCACGTTGCGCGCTCGAAGCGTGCCGTGCGAGGTGGTCAGCCGATAGGCGCCATTCTCCTGCGCGAGTTCGCTCACCGCAGTATCCGCTTCGATCGGCAGCCCATTTCTCCCGGCGAAGTCCTCAAGGAGAGCGACGAACTGGTCGCGCGTGAGGACACCATACGGATCCGGACCCTCGTAGCGGTCGCCGGGCATGACGGTCTGCACGTTGGGCGTATTCATACGAAAGGAATCCCACCGCTGCGTGCGCCAGGTCTCTCCTATGCGACCCCGCTCTAGGACGCTATGGCGCAGGCCCCTTCGTGCCAGCCAATAGCTGACACCGAGGCCCGCCCAGCCAGCCCCGACGACGACAGCATCGAGAACATCGGCACTATTGCCGCGGTGATCTCATGATCGGCATCCCCCAGCCATCCCCGCGCGGCATTAAGCCTTGTTCACGGCAATGAGTCCAGCGTCGCGGATCTCCGCACGACTGGCGGATACAGCCGTTCCCCATCTGGTGGCCACATGTCCGCATTGGACTGAAAGCTGTCCGTCTCTCGAGACACGAATGGTGACGGCAACGCGGGTGACTTCGGCCGCGCGGAGTGTAAATTGAAACATCATCTACCACCACGAAGAGAGCGCCAATGGCCCGTTTTCTAGCCGTGTACACCATGAAGCCCGAAGACCTCGCCTCTTTCCGCAGCCTGCCTAAGGCCGAGCAGGACGCGATCGATGCCGTCGGCTTGGAACAATGGGCGACGTGGGAGGACAAAAACGCCGCATCCATCCTCGATCGTGGTGGCATGGTGGGTAAGACGACGCGCGTAACCAACGACGGTGTCGCCGATGCCGTGAACCCTTTCTGCGGCTACATCGTCGTAGAGGCGGAAACCATCGAGGCCGCTGCGCGGCTGTTCGAGGACCACCCGCATATTAGGGTATTTCCGGGGGACGGCATAGATATCATGCCCTTTTTGACCTGAACTCCTTCGGGTCGGCAGCAGCCCACACTTAACCTTAACGGCTGGCTGCAACTTTGCGCCAGAAGCTGACGCTCAACGGCAGCAGGAACGTATCCCTTGAACTGTCTTTGACCTGACCGCGATAATTATCTCAAGTATGGGGTGTCGCAATCTCGAGCCAATCGTCTTCAAGACAGACAAGCTATGGAGGATAACAATGTCTGCTACTATTACGGCCTTTGAACGATCGCCAGATGGCGGTAAGGGACTGGCGCGTGATATGCCCGTCCGCTGGGCGCTCGAAGAAGTGGGCCAGCCTTACAACGTTCGTCTTCTTTCGTTCAAAGCGATGAAGGAACCCGCGCATCTCGCGCTTCATCCTTTCGGGCAGATCCCGACCTATGAAGAAGGCGAACTCGCCATGTTCGAGTCAGGGGCGATCGTGTTCCATATCGCAGAGCGCCATGCGGGCCTCCTGCCGGACGATGCGAATGCCCGGGCGCACGCGATCATGTGGATGTTCGCCGCGCTCAACACGGTGGAGCCGCCGATCTTCGACCTTACCCTCACCAAAGTCCTCGAGCGCGAAGAGCCTTGGTACGAGCAGCGCCTGCGTGTCCTCGAAAACAACATCCGTAATCGGCTGGGCGCACTTTCCGGTCGCCTTGGCGATGCCAACTGGCTCGACGGCGAGTTCAGTGCCGGTGACCTGCTGATGGTGACAGTACTGCGCAGGTTGAAAGGATCGGGTATGCTGGACGAATATCCGAACCTCTCTGCCTATGTGGCCCGCGGCGAAGCACGGCCCGCATACAAGCGTGCTTTTGACGCTCAGTTGGCGGTTTTCACCGCCACATTGGGCGGCTAGGGAACGTTCAGCTCTGGGCCGGGTAGCGACAAACTGTGATATCGTCTGACTGCCTGTAGGGGCGATGCGGCGGGAGGAGTGGCGGAGACTTCGTCATGGAAACCACTTTATTGCGTCCCCGATATCCATGGAATAAAGGTATTCTGGTTGGTCAGAAGCGGCCGCTTCAGCCGAAAAATGCATGGTCGATCCGCGTGCGTCTTGAAATGAGCGGGCAATTCGAGAGTTGGCGCTGTTCAATCTGGCCATCGACAGCAAGCTCCGTGCATGCGACCTCGTCAGATTGAGGGTAGAGGACCTTTGGTCTGGTAGTTCGATCCGAGATCGAGCGACCATTATCCAGAAGAAAACAAAGCGGCCCGTCCAGTTTGAGGTCACCGAACAAACAAAGACCGCACTCGTGGTATGGCTCCCATTCGTTCGAAGGAACGGCGGCAGTTATTTATTTCCGAGCCGCCGCAAGACGTCGCAGCACCTGTCGACACGGCAGTATGCCCGGATTGTCCACCGATGGGTCGCTTCCATCGGCCTGGAGACGAATGCCCACGGCACCCCACTCCATGAGGAGAACCAAGGCCGCGCAGATTTATAAGAAGACGGGCAACCTCCGTGCTGTTCAAATTCTGCTCGGCCACACGAAGCTCGAAAGCACCGTCCGATACCTCGGCGTCGAGGTGGACGACGCGCCCTTCGGATAGCCGAGCAGATTGAGCTGTAGGAAACGACCATCGGCGTGAAGCCGGTGGTCACCCCCGCGCCAACAGCGGTCAACGACACGGAGTGGAAGCTCGCGTCTTAGATCGATTGACCGAGCGCACTAATTCAAGTGTGTAGTGAGAAACGGCGACGCACAGCCCTACGATCGAAGCGTAGTTGACGAAGAACCCCAGCGTCGATTCGTTGAAATCCCACATATCGAGCGAGTATGTCAGCATCAGCTTGGAGCCGAAGGCCATTTCGAAACAGCTTCTGATCCCCCACATGGCGATCGCGACGGCGGCGCACCTGACGGCTATGGTTCGCGCAAGGTTTTGGTTGGTGATCCCGAACATGGTTCGGCAGGCGTTCATTACGACGGCCCACCGGGTTCCCAGGTGCACAGCAATGATGAGGAGGACCCAGTAGCCCGCGAACATATGGATTTCGCGGACCGCAAAACCTCCGTCGAGCGCCAGGAACGAGAAGAGATCGCGCGAGATCAGGACACTGGTGACCAGCATGACGACCATGGCCAATGCGAGCCCGACGATGGTTACGATGTTGAACACCCTTGTGGCATCTCGCCTGCCTTTTGATACCGCGCCATACCAGCGTCGATTGAAGACGTTATGGACGATGACGAGGGCGAACAGCGCCGTGCCGAACAGTTCGTGGGAGAGATTATCGCGCCACCAATAGGCAAGACACGCGATGATCAGGCCGACCGCAGTGAAATCGAGGAGGAGCCGGATACGGAACATGCTGCTCACCGGAGTGCCGCCCTGTAGTCGCTCACGGCCTGGGTCTGCTTTGTCGTTCTGAAGGTTTTCATTCGAACTCGAATCTTCGCATCTCGTTGAACGAATAGAGGAAGTCTCGATCCGCCCTGGACGTGTGGCATGACTGACAACGGGCGGTGTTTTCGTCCATGTTGATGGTCATGTCGGGCTTGAACCACTGGAACTGCCAGTCGCCGGTCCGGCGGCTCTCATCATAGTCGGCACCCCAGTCCTGGCCTTTCTCCATGACGAAGTAACGGAAGACCTCGCCATCGCGATAATCGACAAGGACGACATGCGAACCGGGCGGAACCGGCTCGCCCTTCTTGACGGCTTCGATCGCTTCGCGTGTCGTCATCAGATGTTCAGTCACCTCGGCGCGCGTCACCGTCGTGTAGTGAATGAGCTTGTCTATGTCCGGCATGGTCGTGCGGTTTGGCTCGGCATGGACTTGCCATCCGACGAGCAGGACACCACAGCCCGCCAGGATCGAAGCAGAGATAGCACCAAGGATTTTGTTCATATGTGGCCTCGATTGAGGTGAGTTTTGGAGAGGCGAACCCAACTGGAACGGTTCATCGCGCATACTGCGCGTCGGACACATGTTCGAGCCAGTCCGTCGATTTGCCGTCGAGCGATTCTGCGATGGCGATGTGGGACATCCCCGTTGTCGCGGTCGCGCCGTGCCAATGCTTGACACCCGGCGGTATCCAGACGACGTCGCCTGGCTTGATTTCCTGCGCCTCGCCTTCCCAGTGCTGAACAAGACCGACGCCGGCTGTCACGATGAGGGTCTGGCCAAGAGGATGCACATGCCAGGCCGTTCGAGCGCCGGGCTCAAAGGTGACTGTCCCCCCGCCGACACGGGCGGGTGCTGTGGTCTGGAACCGAGAATCGACGCGGACAGCCCCTGTGAAGTTCTCGGGCGGGCCGGCCGTTGAGGCATGTGTGCCGGCAGGCGTAACGGATACCGTCCTCTCCGGCTCGGCAAATGCGGCGGTCGCGCCCATCATCAAGGTCACGGGGATCAGGGACTTCGCGTTCATGTGGTGGTTCCTTTGGCTCGCACAGATCGACTGCTTCAGTTTTCGGCGAATACAGCGCTCGACAACGACGATTTGCCGATCGGATGCACGCAATTGCTTGAACGATCAGTCGAGGTTCTTTTCGTCGAGGAATTTTTCGACCTGATCGGCGATCTCGACGTTGTTGTGGTCCGACAT
>NZ_JBBNAN010000515.1:0-8350 GCF_037994405.1 Phyllobacterium sp. | reverse complement strand
GAATTGATCTCTTCGGGCGTGAGGCTGCGATCCAGCTTGTAGACCGCATTGCGCTTTGCCGGATAGAGGGCAGGATTGCCTGCCGGCTTCTGCTGAGATGCTGCGTGCGCTGATTTCGGCCGCGCTGTCCAGGATGTAACCGCCATAGCCCCAAGACCCCAAGCCTTGAGGATGGCGCGCCGGTTGAGAAATGCATCTTCCGGAGTTGTCAAGGCTTCGGAAATTGCCCAGGCGGGCCTTCGGTGGATCGCGACCATGATTTTTCCTTGCAAACAGCTTCCGAACCGAAGCTACCCAGTTTTCGACAATCGGTTTCACCCAATGCCGTGAAGTTTGATCTGCGCGCGAATCCTTTAAATGCGATTGTCAGCAATATTCGCCAAGGTTATAACAAAGTTATAACCTTGGAGTAAGCAATGCGTAGCGCCGTCCGAAAGATGGGGAATTCTTCGGGTGTGATTATCCCCAAGCCGTTCCTTGTGGAAATTGGATCAAAATCCGGCGACGAGGTAGAAATACTGGTCGAGAACGGCCGCATCGTCATCACCCCTGTCCGCAGTCAACCACGTGCTGGCTGGGCAGAGGACGCGAAAAGGTTGGCAGAAGAAGGTGACGACGCTTCGGTTTGGCCGGACTTCCCCAACGAAGCGGACATTGATCTTAAATGGTGACACGCGGCGACGTCTGGCTTGTTGACCTGGACCCGACCATCGGCAGCGAAATTCAGAAAACACGACCCTGTCTCGTGATTTCACCGCCGGAAATGCACGATCACCTGCGGACGGTTATTGCTGCACCGATGACAACTGGAAGTCGCCCTGCCGGCTTCAGAATGGCTCTACGCTTTCAAGGCAAGGAAGGTCTGGTGCTTCTTGACCAAGTTCGGATGATCGACAAACAGCGCCTTGTGAAAAAAGTGGGGCAAGTATCCCAAGCCACATTGAGGACAACGCTTGCAACGCTCAGAGCGGTTTTCGAAGAATAAAAAAGGGGCCGCGAGGCCCCTTGATTTTAAGCGGTGTGCTGATGTCAGCGCAGGCTGGCGCAGAAGCGCTGGATGCGCTTGCCGGCCTCCTCGAGATTGGCGTCGGAAGTGGCATAGGAGATGCGGAAGTTCGGGCCGAGGCCGAACGCCGAGCCATGAACGGCCGCAACAGCTTCCGTCGCCAGCAATTCGCCGACGAAATCCTCGTCTGTAGCGATGACCTTGCCGGACGGGGCGGTCTTGCCGATCGCGGCGGCGCATGACGGATAGACATAGAAAGCGCCTTCCGGCTTCGGGCATTCGAGGAAGTTGGTCTGGTTGAGCATTGAAACGATGAGATCGCGACGCGCCTCGAATGCCTTCTTGAAGACCGGCAGGTGAGCCTGTGTGCCATCAAGAGCTTCCACGGCCGCCCATTGCGAGATTGAGCTGGTGCCGGATGTCTGTTGACCCTGCACCATGTCCATGGCCTTGATCAGGTCCAGCGGACCTGCAGCATAGCCAATGCGCCAGCCGGTCATCGCATAGGCTTTTGACACGCCATTCATGGTCAGCGTGCGGTCGTAGAGGTTCGGCTCGACCTGCACGGGTGTAACGAATTTGAAATCGCCATAGGTCAGATGTTCATACATGTCGTCAGTCAAGACCCAGACATGCGGATGGAGCATGAGAACGTCGGTCAGTTTCTTCATCTCGTCCCAGCTGTAGGCAGCACCGGACGGATTCGAGGGCGAGTTCATGATGATCCATTTGGTCTTCGGCGTGATTGCCCGCTCCAGATCCTCCGGCTGCAGCTTGAATTCATGATCCTGCGTTGCAGAGACAATGACCGGGGTGCCGCCGCATAGCGCAACCATTTCCGGATAGCTCACCCAGTAGGGAGCGACGCAGATGACTTCGTCGCCCGGGTTCAGCGTGGCAAGGAGAGCATTGTAGATGACATGCTTGCCGCCGGTGCTGACGATGGTCTGGCTGGCCTTGTAGTCGAGTTCGTTTTCGCGCTTGAACTTGCGAACGATGGCTTCACGCAGCTGCGGAATGCCGGATACCGGGGTGTACTTGGTTTCGCCGCGGCGGATGGCTGCGATCGCTGCTTCCTTGACATTATCCGGTGTATCGAAATCCGGCTCGCCAACGGAGAGCGATATCACGTCCCGGCCCTCGGCTTTCAGATCGCGCGCTTTCTGGGTGATCGCAATCGTTGCGGAAGTCTTCACACGGGAAAGGGCGTCTGCGAGGAATGCCATGGTATCGTTCTCCAGTAACGAGTGTTGATGACCGGTAGACGGTTTGCGGGCCTGCTATGTCGCAACGGTCAGCAAATCGCAAGCAAAAGCGTGGTTGCGAGGGTTCACATTGTGCTTTTTCTGTGCAGGGTGTGACATGGACTGCAGCAAACATCAGGGATGTTTGCATGATGCTTCAATCAAAATGATTGGACAGAGATGGAAGTAGCGGGAATATTCGCCCGCCACAGGAGACTAGCACCATGCCAAAACTCTATTCGCAGATTGATTCCGGGAATTGCTACAAGCCTCGGCTTTTGATGGCAAAACTGGCTTTGCCTTTCGAGCATATCGCCATTTCTTCAACCGATGGTTCAACGCGCAAACCCGAATTTCTGGCGAAGAATCCGAATGGCAAGGTGCCGTTGCTTGAGTTTGACGATGGCAGGCTGCTGGCAGAATCAAATGCCATTCTTCTGCATCTTGCGGAAGGCAGCAGGTTCATTCCCGAGGACGCCTATGAGCGGGCATTGATGTATCAATGGCTATTCTTCGAGCAGTATACCCACGAGCCCAACATTGCGGTCAGGCGAGCCCTGCTGGTTTATCCGGAGCGGGCCAAGGATGCGACCGCGGAGCGGCTTGCAGCCACGCTGGAAGGCGGCAACAAGGCGCTGCTCGTTATGGAGAGCCAGTTGCAGAAGACGCCTTATTTCACCGGCAGCAACATCAGCATCGCCGACATAGCACTCTATGCCTATACGCACGAGGCCAATCGCGGCGGCTATGATCTTTCCGCCTATCCATCGGTGTCGAGGTGGTTGAGCCGGGTCGCCAATGATGAGGGCCACGTTCCCATCACCTGGTTGCCGGATTGATCATCCGCTCGATTTGATTTCCCGGTCAGCGCCTGTCATTCCCGGCAGACGCGCGGCCAATGCATCGATCAGGATGCGCATGCGCGTGGGCATGAACGGCGCTTTTGGCCAAACGGCGAATGTATCGAAAACCAGCGGCTCGATATCGGGCAAGACCCTGACGAGACTGCCATCCTGAACCCGATCGCGAATGAGCCAGCAGGGCAACCAGGCAAGGGCTAGCCCACCGGCGGCTGCATCGGCTGCCGCTTCAAGATCATCGAGCAAGATCCGGCTGCGCGCTGGCGCGGCATAGGAGGCGCCACGGCCATCGGGAAAGAGCCACGGCCGCGTGTTGCCATCCCGGCCATAGACGATCGCGTCATGGCCGGCGATATCTTCCATTGAGGCTGGCGTTCCATGTGCAGCGAGATACGACGGCGAAGCGCAAATTGTCATGCGTTGCCGAGCGATCCGGCGGGCAGTCAGAACTGCGCTGTCCGGCAAGACCGCGTTGCGCACGACGATATCGCAGCCCTCTTCGATCAGATCGACAGGACGGTCGGTAAAAGACACGTCAAACCGCAGTTTTGGATGCTGGCGGGCGAGATCGAATACGACAGGCGCCACGCAGCGCCGGCCAAAGAGCACCGGTACGCTGATGCGCAGGCGGCCCGAGGGTTCACCCTTGTCGGACGTTACAGCGTTTTCCGCAGCATCCACCTCGGCCAGCACCCGCAGGCAGCGTTCGTAAAATGCGTGTCCGTCGCCAGTCAGCTTGAACGTGCGGGTCGTGCGATGGCAAAGCCGAACGCCCAGCCGTTCCTCCAGCCGTGCTACGGTTTTTCCAATTGCCGAGCGCGAGAGGTGGAGTTTGTCGGCAGCAGCTGAAAAGCCACCCGCATCCACCACTGCTACGAATTCCTGAATACCGGCGAGCCGATCCATTTGCACCTCCTATTGTAGAACAAAGAGATACAATGGTGGTGATAATTGGCGCAACTGCATTGCTAATCGCTCGTATAGATTGATGACCGTAACCCATGATCGGGTGAAAAAGAGGACATCAGAGTATGACGAGCACGATGAAACGCTGGCAATTGACCGCAGCCGGCAGGAAGAACCTGTCACTTGTCGAAGCGGCAATCCCTCTACCAGGACCAGGGGAAATATTGATCAAGGTCGCAGCGGTTTCGCTGAACTATCGTGACAAGCTGCTGGTCGATGACGGGTTTGGATTGCCCGATCCGCAGACGGAGCCGCTGATACCGCTCTCCGATCTCTCGGGGACTGTTGCTGCGCTGGGCGATCGTGTGAAGCGCTTTGCAGTAGGCGAGCGCGTCATTTCAACCTTTCTGCCAGACTGGATCAACGGCGATGGTCCAGGTACGGCGCGTCATCCGAACGGCCGCACTCTGGGCGGGTCGTTGCAGGGCGTGCTGGCGGAATATGTTGTACTCAATGAGGATTGGGCGGTTCGTGGTCCGCAGGCTTTGAGCCATGTTGAGGCGAGCACACTACCTTGCGCAGGTCTCACGGCATGGACGGCACTTGTCGAGCGCGGCGCGTTGCGGGCAGGGCAGAAGGTGGTCGTGCTCGGAACGGGTGGGGTCTCGCTTTTTGGTGCGCAGATCGCCCTAATGCACGGGGCGGAAGTGATTGTTGTTTCCGGCGAGGACGAGAAGCTGGCGCGAGCTAAGGAACTAGGCGCTCATCATGGCATCAATCGCAAGCGCGAGGATTGGGTCGAAGCCGTCTATCGCCTGACCGGCGATCATGGGGCAGATCATATATTGGAAACGGTTGGTGGGGCTCATCTTGGCAAGTCGCTCGCTGCGGCAGCTGTTACTGGGCGGATTTCGCTGATCGGTATCCTTGACGGTCTCGAGGTTTCCGGTGGCTTTGGCGCCTTCGCACGCAAGCGGCTTATCGTCGAAGGCATACAGGTTGGGCACAGACGTGCGCTGGAGGACCTGGTCAGAGCGTTCGATCTTTCAGCGACGAAGCCTGTGATCGATGCGGTCTACAGGATGAATGAGTTTGGGGCAGCGCTCGATCATCTCGATCATGGACCGTTCGGTAAAATTGTGGTTGAAGTCGGTTAGAAAACTAAGGTTAATCCATTGATTTCAAATACAAAAAAGGCGGGATAAATCCCGCCTTTTCAAATTCATGTGCGTTCAGAAATCAGACGATTCCCGTGTACGGCTATCAGCCGGCAACGCTGAGGTTATCAGCAGACGACTTGCCCGAACGACGGTCCTGGACGATCTCGTAGTTGACCTTCTGGCCGTCATTGAGACCGCGCAAACCTGCGCGTTCAACAGCGGAGATATGGACAAAAACGTCTGCACCACCAGTATCGGGCTGGATGAAACCGTAGCCCTTAGTGCTGTTGAACCATTTCACTGTTCCCGTAGCCATGGGAAATTCCTTTCAGATATATAAGACAGGCAGCATGCACATATGCGGCCCAGGGAATCGAACCTATGCAATGGAGTTCATCAGGAAGCGCAACGGGTTACGCAGGTCGCAAAGTCACTCGACCGATAAAATCGATGCCGGATACATATGACAGAATCTGAGCCAAAACAAGCCGTATTCAATTGCGTTTGTTGTCAGGGTTAAGTGCGCCGGGTTGCACGGGTAGATTTTGCGCCTACATTCCTTGTTGGATTTCAGCGCACTATCCGATGTATTTTAAGAGTAGATGCTAAAGTGAACAAGCCGAATCGCGGTCGTCCACGGGGGAAACTCATGGCGGAGCAGAAACAGAACCGACCCGCGGCGACCACCGTCGCGGGCGAAGTGGAAGCCGGGCTCCTCTCCCAGTTGCGCGTCATCGGGGAAATTTACTGGGTGTCGCCGGTTCGCAACCGTCTGATTCTCATGATCCTCGGTGTCTTCAGTATCATCATCGTGACTTCGGCGGGACAGGTGCTGCTGAACCGATGGAATGTTCCTTTTTATGACTCACTGTCCAGGCGCGATTTTCCGGCCTTCATTGACCAGTTGATGGTGTTCTTTGCAATCGCGTCGGTCCTTCTCGTTCTTAATGTCGCCCAAACCTGGCTGAACCAGATGACGCGCCTGAAATTGCGCGAAGGTCTCACCCGGGATATCGTCGGCGAATGGCTGCAGCCGCGCCGCGCGTTCAAGCTCTCCTATTCCGGACCAATCGGTGTCAATCCCGATCAGCGTCTGCACGAGGATGCGCGGCATCTCTCGGAAATGTCGACTGATCTCGGTTTCGGTCTTTTGCAGGCATCGATCTTGTTGATCAGCTTCGTCGGCGTACTGTGGACATTCTCCAGCGGCTTCGTGTTCAACGTCTATGGCTACAGCTTCTCCATCCCCGGATACATGGTTTGGGCAGCCATTCTTTATGCAGCTTCCGCCTCGTGGTTGAGCTGGCTCGTCGGACGCAAACTGATCCGTTTTAATGCGGACCGCTACCAGAAAGAGTCGGAACTGCGTTTTTCACTCATGCGGGTGAATGAGCACATTGATGCGATTTCGCTCTATCGCGGCGAAGCGGACGAGAACCGCAGGCTTGGCTTTGACATCGACCGGCTTCTCGCGGCCATCCGCTTGCTGGTCACGGCGCTCACGCAACTGACCTGGGTGACGTCGGGCTATGGCTGGATCACCATTGTCGCGCCCATTCTCGTGGCGGCACCGGTCTACTTTGCCGGAAACCTGTCATTTGGCGGGTTGATGGCGGCGATCGGGGCCTTCAATCAGGTGCACGATGCGCTGAAATGGTTTGTCAATAATTTCGGCGCCATCGCTGACTGGCGTGCCACGCTCTTGCGTGTGACGTCATTCCGGCAGGCGGTACAGGCGACGGATATCCAGAACAGTGTCGAGCAACGGATAAAGTTTGCAGAAACCGACGCCAACCAGCTTGTTCTCGATTCGCTGAAAATCACGGCGCCTCGGGCGACAGTTCGCCTGAAAGAAAAGAAAGCGGTCGTCAAGGAAGGCGAACGTGTGCTGATCACCAGTGAACCGGGGATCGACCGAACCTTGCTCTTCCGGGCAATCGCCGGTCTCTGGCCCTGGGGTGCAGGTACGGTCACCCTTCCGGCCAGTGCGACCATCCTCTACATGCCGCGACTGCCATACTTTCCGCCGGGCAGCCTGCGTGAAGCAATGTCATACCCGCTTGGAAAGGAAGGGTTTTCCGACGAAGCGCTCGTCGCTGCATTGCGTGACCTGGGTTTGAACCGGCTTGAGACAATGCTGGACTTCCAGGCTCGGTGGGATAGGGAATTGAGCGATGATGAACGGCAATTATTGGCCTTCGCTCGCCTCAAGCTGCACAAGCCGAGCTGGGTAGTGATCGACGAGGCGCTCGATGGCATGGAGCATGATGCCTATAAACGCGTAATGGCGGTCTTGCGTGATCATCTCGCCAAATCGACGGTGGTGCATATCGGCCGCGAAGATAAGAATGATCGTGTCTTTGCCAAGGTCCTGCATTTTGTCAGCGATCCATCCGGCCATGGGATGGAAGAAGAGGAACTCGAAGGTGTCTGAGGTCGTTTGAAGGTGATCAAAGCGCTGTTTTCCTGTACCACCCGCTTGCGGGTTCACCAGATCGTTTTCACGTGAACATAGTTTCGTATTTTCTCGTCTGCAGTAATCAGTGGCGCGGCAAGTGCGCGTGCGGTGGCCACGATTATGCGACCGGCTGGATCGTTGTGAAAGGCGCCCGGCACTGACTTGGTGGCAACATCCATGTCAACGGGGACAAATCGGACCGCCTCGATTTCGGCCACCGCGGCTAACCATTTGTCGACATCCATTGACAGAACGAGCCGTTCGCGCTCCACGAGCATCGCAATTTCCCAAGCAGAGATTGCCGAGGCAATGATCTCACCACCATTGACTTGCTCATTTTCTATCGCTGCGGCGGCCGGCCGGCTTGCTCAGCGCCGGGTCGCCGGTGACCCACCACACGAGTGCGTGTGTATCAATCGCGATCACTGTGCCCGCATCCCACTCGTCATCCGCGACAGGGTCAGTGGGGCCTCTCATAATCCATCACTGATCCCCGCAGCATTTCAAGCGCGTTGCGCTTTGTCGCGCGATAGGGACCTACCTCAAGTACTGGCTTGCCATGGTCCGTTATCACAAGACTTTCGCCTGGCGATTCAACTTGCCTGAAGTTCAGCCAGGACGAGGCAATCAGACGAAATAATCCTGCAGCGGTCTGACCTCCAGCGATCCAGCTTTCAGCGCAGCAATGGCTTCGGCCACGGCGTCCGCACCGGAGA
>NZ_JBBNAN010000514.1:0-18081 GCF_037994405.1 Phyllobacterium sp. | reverse complement strand
TGTCGCTGGCAAGCGGCGAGTTCCTGGTGCTGCTCGGCTCGTCTGGCTGCGGCAAGTCGACCTTGCTCAACATCATCGCCGGTCTCGCCGAGGCGACTGAGGGTGATGTGCGCATTGGTGACCGCTCGGTCACAGGCGTCCACCCTAAGGACCGCGACATCGCCATGGTGTTTCAGTCCTATGCACTTTATCCGAACATGTCGGTGGCCAGGAATATCGGTTTCGGTCTTGAGATGCGCAGTGTTCCTGCGGCAGAGCGTACGGAGGCTGTGCAGAAGACCGCAAGGATGTTGCAGATAGAAAACCTCCTCGCCCGCAAGCCGTCCGAACTTTCCGGCGGCCAGCGCCAACGCGTAGCCATCGGGCGGGCACTGGTGCGTGATCCGCAGATATTCCTCTTCGACGAGCCCTTGTCCAATCTCGATGCAAAGTTGCGCATGGAGACGCGCACGGAACTGAAGCGTCTGCATCAGATGCTTGGTACCACGATCGTCTATGTGACGCACGACCAGATCGAAGCAATGACGCTGGCGACACGTATTGCCGTCATGCGCGATGGCCAGATCGAACAGCTGGCGACACCCGATGAGATCTATAACCGTCCGGCTACACGTTATGTGGCAAGTTTCGTCGGCTCACCACCTATGAACATGCTCGATGCTACCGTGGCCGATGGCACGGCTCATATTGACGGTTCGCTCAGCGGCATTCCCCTCCCCCACAAATTGCAGGAGCGTGCTGCAACGGCGCGCAACGTTGTCGTCGGCATCCGTCCTGAAGGTCTGACACTGGCGGCAACGGGCCAAAGTGGTCTGACCCTTGAGGCCAAGGTCGAGGTGGTTGAGTTAACCGGCCCGGAACTGGTCGTTACGTCGACGATTGGCAGTCAGCGCCTCACCGCCAGCCTGCCGCCGAGGTCGCAGGTTACGGTCGGCAGCGCGCAGCGCTTCAGCATTGATGCCAGCGCGCTGCACGTCTTCGACAAGGCGACCGAGAAGCGGATATAGCGGCAAAGAGGCCTAAAACGATGTTACTATCATTTTTGGGAAACTGGTAATAACGATATGAGGTGGGCAAAGCCTGCTAGTAGCGTTCCGCAGAGATTATGACTCTTTGACCGGATAGGCTTTGTGGAGTTTCTCGCGGGCCTTTTCGGTTGTGAACATCCATTGGATCCTTGCCTGTTGTGCATTTCGCTGCTGCTGCCAGGCAGCCACCTCGGCGATCATCTTGTCTTTATGGTCGATCCTGCGGTCGAGGCATTGGCTTTTCAGGACACCGATCTCGATCTCAACCATATTCAGCCAGCTTGCGTGTTTCGGCGTGTGGTGGAATTCAAGTCGCTTTAGCACGCGGCGCGCTTCGGCTGCGGGAAACGCGTCGTATAGCGCGCCGGGTGAATGGGTAGAGAGATTGTCCATGACGACCCGGATGATCGGAGCGTCGGGATAATCGATATCGACCAGTTCGCGCATGCACTCGGCAAAATCTCGGTTTGTGCGCCGATCGGTAACCTTTACGCGACGCCAGGGCTGGTGCGCGTCCAGGAAAACGAAAAGATTGACGGTGCCATTGCGGCGATACTCACAGTCGTAGCGCAGTGGCTGCATCGGCTTTGCAGGAATAGCCGCACGCACCTCTCCAATCAGCTGGACCGGGCTTTCGTCAAAGCAAATCACCGGCCTTTGTGGGTCGGCAGGTTCGGCGTAAAGATCGAGCACGTCTTCCATTCGCGCGACATATTCCCCGTCGATCTTGGGAATGCACCACATATCTCTTCGCCAGGGCTTGAGATGATTTTCACCAAGCCTTCGGCGCACGGTCTCGCAGGAGACGTGTTCATGGTCGGTCAGCTTGACCATCTCATCAGCCAGTAGCTCAAGCGTCCAACGTGCCCGCCCCGGCGGCGGATTGGAACAGGCCGTTGCTACCAGCAGCGCCTCCTCCTTGGCTGATAGTTTGCGGGCAACGCCGGGCCGGGGCTCCTCACTCAACGCACCTTCAAGATCGGCCTCTACCAGCCGTCGTTTGGTGCGATAGACGGTTGATCCACTGACATTCAAAGTCGCGGCGATAACCTCGTCGCTCACACCCTCATTCGCCGCCAGAAGGATCTGTGCGCGCTTGAGCCGACGGGCCGAGTGACGGCCACCGCTCAAAAGAGCGTTCAGTTTCTCACGTTCAATCTGGTTGAGTTCCACATGATATCTTATATTCATCCGAGCCTCCTTGTGCGGTGAAACACAGGTTAAACTCAAATGAATCAAACGTTTGGCAAAGAGCCTCTTGCCGCAGCACCACAGTTCACGCAGCTTCAGGGCCAATACCTGGCCTTCATTTATGCCTATAGCCGGATCTTCAAACGGTCTCCGGCAGAAGCTGACATGCGGCGCCACTTCCAAGTCACCGCACCGTCTGTACACCAGATGGTCTAACGCTCGAAAAAGCCGGTCTCATTCAACGAAACCCAGGAGAAGCGCGAAGCATCCAATTGCTCCTAGAGCCCGAGGCTCTGCCCATCTTGCGATGAGCCACCAAACCGTCAGAATCTCTGCGGAACGGTACTAGTCGAGCTACAAGCTTTCCTCTCTTGAGAATATCGACAGTTTCGCCGGCTTCCACCTGCCCGATCAATTCGCCCAGATGCGCTTTTGCCTCAGCCAGGTTGACAGTCGTCGTCTTACGCTCCTGACCATTTAACTGGTAAATAGCCAAATCGTGCTCGCAATTCAAACCGGGAAACCGTTATCGCCCCGCTGTCAGCACCTTCTGGCAACCAGGCGAAAGGCGTGCCATGTTCTTCCTCAGGCAAGCAATCGCACGGCCTCCGCCGAGTGCAACCGATCTGCAAAGGGCTCTGAAGTCGGGACCGCACTCCTGTCGCGCGATGGCCATTTCCTGACGTGGCGTAAACGTTGGCGCCGCTGCGGCGGGCGCTGCAGTTGCGGGCGCCGCTGCGGCGGGCGCTGCTGCAGCAGGCGCTGTTGTAGCGGCGGGCGCCATTCCGGAAGCGGCCGGTGCGGATTTTGCACCGCCGAGCGCGCCAATCGCCTGCTGGCAGCCGGCAGACAGGTAAGAATTGTGCTGCTGCAGACAGGACAGGGCCGCCTTGCCTCCCGGCGTGACACCCGAGCACTGCGCCATGAAATCGGAACGGCAGGCGGACTTGATTGCGCTCTGCTGCGCAGGCGTCGGCTGTTGAGCGACGGCATTGCTGGCAAACAGCCCGATGCAGAACGCCGGCGTAACAATCAACGCCAGTGCCCCGCGCCGCCAATTCACATTACTGACGCTAAATTCAGCTTGCTGAGTATCTTTCGTCATTGAACCCTCCCTGGGAATGAATTCCCGGCACAGGCTGACGATCTATTTCGAATAGTTCAAGTACGTTACGGTTACGCGGCGTACGCGCGATGCAGCAGTCAATCAAACTGGCAAACAAGGAAACACAAAAAGGGGGCGCGAGCCCCCTTCTCAATTCTCAAACCTGCGTCGAAGCGATGCTTACGCTGCTTCGGCTTCATTGGCCTGTTCCGCAGCAACGCGGGCCAGATCCTTGGAACCCTTGGCGCTTGTATCGCGATCGACGAATTCGACAACTGCCAGCGGTGCATTGTCACCGGTGCGGAAGCCTGCCTTCATGATGCGGATATAGCCGCCATTGCGCTGGCCATAGCGCGGAGCAAGCGTATCGAACAGCTTGGCTACCAGCTTGGCATCGCGGATGGCCGAAATGGCCTGGCGACGAGCGTGCAGATCACCGCGCTTGCCGAGCGTGACAAGCTTTTCAACGATGGGACGAATTTCCTTGGCCTTGGGCAGCGTTGTCACGATCTGCTCATGCTCAATCAATGATGCAGCCATATTGGCAAACATCGCCTTACGATGGCTGGCAGTCCGGTTAAGCTTGCGGCCTGAATTACCGTGGCGCATGAGCCTTCTCCTTCAGTTTCTCTTTTTCGGGCTCACGGCCCGGGCTTTGGTTTCGGGCAGAGCCCGGGTTCTTAATACTGGTCTTCGTAACGCTTCGCGAGATCTTCGATGTTCTCCGGCGGCCATGAAGGAACTTCCATACCGAGATGGAGACCCATGGAAGCCAGAACTTCCTTGATTTCGTTCAGCGACTTGCGGCCGAAGTTGGGTGTACGCAGCATTTCTGCTTCTGTCTTCTGAATGAGATCGCCAATGTAGACGATGTTATCATTCTTCAGGCAGTTTGCCGAACGTACGGAGAGTTCGAGTTCATCGACCTTCTTGAGCAGGGCCGGGTTGAACGCAAGTTCAGTAACCTGTTCCTGCTGAACTTCCTTCTGCGGCTCGTCAAAGTTGACGAAGATCGCCAGCTGATCCTGAAGGATGCGCGCTGCATAGGCAACGGCATCTTCACCGGAGATCGAACCATCGGTCTCGATCTGCAGGATCAGCTTGTCATAGTCGAGAACCTGACCTTCACGGGTGTTCTCGATCTTGTAGGACACCTTGCGAACCGGTGAGTAGAGGCTGTCGACGGGGATCAACCCGATCGGAGCGTCTTCTGCACGGTTGCGGTCAGCCGGGACGTAGCCCTTGCCAGTGTTGACGGTGAATTCCATGCGGATTTCAGCGCCTTCATCCAGCGTGCAGATCACGTGTTCCGGGTTGAGGATCTCGATATCGCCAACGGTCTGGATGTCGCCAGCCGTTACAACGCCGGGGCCTTCCTTGCGGACGACCATGCGCTTCGGACCATCGCTTTCCATATGGATCGCGATTTCCTTGATGTTGAGGACGATGTCCGTCACATCTTCACGCACGCCGGGGATCGACGAGAATTCATGCAGAACGCCATCGATCTGTACAGCTGTCACGGCAGCGCCGCGCAGCGAAGACAGGAGTACACGGCGCAAGGCATTGCCGAGCGTCAAGCCGTATCCGCGTTCAAGCGGCTCGGCGACGACCGTTGCCTTTGTCTTCGAGCCGGAGGTCTGGAACTCGACCTTGTTCGGCTTGATCAATTCTTGCCAGTTCTTCTGGATCATTTAATTTTTCCCTATCCTTGCCTTTACCACCATCCAATCGTGGCATTGAGGCGTGGAAACCGCAGAGGAGCTGAAGATCAGCTCATGCGGCCAAATCCTGTCGCAAAAGATTAGACGCGGCGACGCTTGCGCGGGCGGCAGCCATTGTGCGGGATCGGCGTTACATCGCGAATCGATGTAATCGTGAAACCGGCAGCCTGGAGTGCGCGCAGAGCCGATTCACGGCCGGAGCCCGGACCGCAAACTTCAACTTCGAGCGAACGCATGCCATGTTCCTGTGCTTTCTTGGCGCAGTCTTCAGCAGCCATCTGTGCAGCGAAAGGCGTGGATTTACGCGAACCCTTGAAGCCCTGTGCACCGGCGGAGGACCAGGCAATCGCATTGCCCTGTGCATCCGTGATGGTGATCATCGTATTGTTGAATGTCGAATTGACGTGGGCAACGCCCGACGAAATATTCTTGCGCTCGCGACGGCGAACGCGCGTGGCTTCCTTGGCCATGGTAGTCCTTTCAGTTGATCTCGACGCCTCCGTATTTCCAGAGGCTCCACCGTGGTTTCAGTTAAAGTGCGAAACCAGCACTTGTCTGCAAAAGCAGAACCGGCGCAGCGAACTGCGCCGGAATGAACTTACTTCTTCTTGCCGGCGATTGCCTTGGCAGGACCCTTGCGGGTACGCGCATTGGTATGCGTGCGCTGACCACGGACCGGCAGCGAGCGGCGATGACGCAGACCGCGGTAGCAGCCCAGATCCATCAGACGCTTGATGTTCATGGAAACTTCACGACGCAGATCACCTTCAACCTGGTAATCGCGATCGATCGTTTCACGAATCTGCAACACTTCCGCATCGGTCAACTGATTGACGCGACGCTCTGCAGGAATGCCGACTTTCGCGACGATTTCCTGCGCAAACTTTTGACCGATCCCGTGAATGTACTGAAGCGCGATAACAACGCGCTTGTTCGTCGGGATGTTGACGCCAGCGATACGAGCCACGTCTGTTCTCCTTGTTGACCGGCAGAGCTGGAGTGCCAACGCGGCAGCCAGATGACGGGATGAAAATTATATCCGGGACAAACACAAACGATCAGCCCCGAACCTGCTTTACCGGATCGGCGCCGACCGCTTTATATCCAAGCGAATTTGCGCCGTACTTGAAGGAATCGCTGCGAAAAGTCAACTCCCCCGATAGTTTTTTGTCAGACCTAGAGTCCTGACAGAATTTTTTCGATCGATGCGGTGACATCTTCCATGTCCGCCATGCCATCGACCTTTCTCAACTTGCCCTTGGCGTAGTAATAGCCAATCAATGGCGAAGTCTGTTTGTAATAGGCTTCCAGGCGCGTGCGCACCGTTTCGGCATTGTCGTCCGGACGGCGCTTGAACTCCGTCGAACCGCACTTGTCGCAGACACCCGCAACCAGAGGCTTCTTGTTCGTGTCGTGATAGCCGGTGCCACACTTCGCGCAGGAATAACGGCCGGAGATACGCTCGACGAGAACATTGTCGTCGACTTCAAGCTCGATCACGCAATCAAGCTCGAGACCTTTTTCCGCCAGCATCTCCTCGACAGCATCGGCCTGGACCAATGTGCGCGGATAACCGTCGAGGATGAACCCCTTGGCCGCATCCGGCTGGTCAATGCGTTCGGAAACGATCGCATTGACAATTTCGTCGGAAACCAGATTGCCGGCATCCATGACGGCCTTGGCTTTGAGGCCCACTTCTGTCCCGGCCTTCACCGCCTCGCGCAACATGTCTCCGGTGGAGAGTTGCGGTATACCTAATTTGTCTACCAAGCGCTGAGACTGAGTTCCCTTACCTGCCCCCGGTGGTCCGAGAAGTATTAATCTCATCTGTTGCGTTTCCCCCCACGGAGCTTCGACTTCTTGATCAGCCCTTCATACTGATGCGCAATCAGGTGACCCTGGATCTGCGCAACCGTATCGAGCGTCACGCTCACGACAATCAACAGCGACGTGCCGCCGAGATAGAAAGGAACACCGGCCCACGAGATCAGGAATTCAGGCAGCATGCAGATGATAACAAGATAGATGGCGCCAAGAACCGTGACACGTGTCAGGACGTAGTCGATATATTCAGCCGTACGCTCGCCTGGGCGAATGCCGGGAATGAAGCCGGAATGCTTCTTCAACTGGTCAGCGGTGTCCTTCGGATTGAAGACGAGCGCCGTGTAGAAGAAGGCGAAGAAGATGATCATCGCGGCATAGGAAGCCATATAGAGCGGCTGGCCGTGGCCGAGCGATGACAGCACTGTGGTAGCCCAGGCCGGCAGATTGTGGCTCTGGGCAAAGCCGGCAATCGTTGCAGGCAGCAGCAGAAGCGACGAGGCGAAGATCGGCGGGATAACGCCAGATGTATTGAGCTTCAGCGGCAGATGCGATGTATCGCCCTGGAACATGCGGTTACCGACCTGGCGCTTCGGATACTGGATCAGAAGGCGGCGCTGCGCGCGTTCGACGAAGACGATGATGCCGATGACCGCAATCGTCAGCACGATGATTGCCAGAATGATCGGTGTCGACAAGGCGCCCGTGCGGCCAAGTTCCAGTGTGCCGGAGATGGCCTGCGGCAGGTTGGCGACAATGCCGGAGAAGATGATCAGCGAGATACCGTTGCCGATACCGCGTGCAGTGATTTGCTCGCCCAGCCACATCAGGAACATGGTGCCGCCGACAAGCGTGATGACAGTCGAGAACAGGAAGAAGGGCCCGGGATTGGTCACGATGCCCTGGCTGCCCTGCAGCCCCACAGCAATCGCGTAGGCCTGAACCGTCGCCAGAAGCACGGTGCCGTAGCGCGTATACTGGTTGATGACCTTGCGGCCCTGTTCGCCATCCTTCTTCAGCTGTTCCAAAGCTGGAACAACGGACGTCATCAGCTGAACGATGATTGAAGCGGAAATGTACGGCATGATGCCGAGCGCGAAAATCGCCATGCGGGCGACAGCGCCACCGGCGAACATGTTGAACATCCCGAGGATGCCCTGCGCCTGGTGATTGAAGGCTTGCGCGTATGCAGCAAGATTTATGCCTGGCAGCGGGATGTAAGTACCAAGCCGGTAGACCAGCAATGCGCCAAGAGTAAACCAAATGCGCTTCTTGAGCTCTTCGGCTTTGGAAAAAGCAGAGAAATTAAGATTTGACGCGAGCTGTTCAGCGGCTGAAGCCATTATAGTCTCCGGTCTGTGCCCGTTAGAGCTCCGTCCTGGCCCCAATATCGGGAATCGACGGTCCTACCCAGATATGTGCCCTTAAGAAAAGGTACAAGCGGCGATCACGAAGATCGCCGCCTGAATAGTCATATTTATTCTGCAGCGGCAGCAGCAGCCGGAAGCTTGACGGTACCACCGGCCTTTTCGATCTTCTCGATCGCAGCCTTCGATGCACCGGAAACTTCGATCGTCACCGCAGTCTTGATGTCACCATCGGCCAGGAGGCGAACGCCATCCTTCGGACGGCGGATAACACCGGCAGCCTTCAGGGATTCGATCGTTACCGAGGCCTTCGCATCAAGCTTCTTCGCATCGATAGCAGCCTGGATGCGGCCAACCGATACAACGTTGAAGCTCTTGGCGAAGATGTTGGTGAAACCGCGCTTTGGCAAGCGGCGGTAAACCGGCATCTGACCGCCTTCGAAACCATTGATAGCAACGCCCGAACGCGACTTCTGACCCTTGACACCACGACCGGCAGTCTTGCCGGAGCCCGAACCAATACCACGGCCAACACGCTTGCGTGCTTTGGTCGCGCCTGGATTTTCACTCAGATCATTGAGTTTCATTTGTTCAATCTCCGGTATCAAGCCTCGTCCACAACGCGGACGAGATGTTGAACCTTTGCAATCATGCCACGTACGGAAGGCGTATCTTCCAGTGTACGGCGGCGATGCATCTTATTGAGGCCCAGGCCAACGAGCGTTGCACGCTGTTCTACCGGACGGCGGATAGGGCTACCGATCTGTTCGACAGTAACCGTCTTACCCTTCTTCTTCTCAACCATGACTTTATCCTTTTAGTACAGTCAGCGGGACCGAAGTCCCTGCCCTGCTGCGCCAGCTCCTGGCCTATTCTTCCGAACCGACCACGTCGCGGCGGCGAGCCTGCAGTGTCGAATACTTGATACCGCGCTGAGCAGCGATGTCCTTCGGATGCATCTGATGCTTCAGGGCATCAAATGTCGCACGAACCATGTTGTATGGGTTCGACGAACCGAGCGACTTGGCAACAACGTCCTGCACGCCAAGCGTCTCGAAGACGGCGCGCATTGGACCACCGGCGATGATACCTGTACCAGCTGTGGCTGCGCGAAGCAAAACCTTGCCGGCGCCATGACGGCCTTCAACATCGTGATGAAGGGTACGGCCCGAACGCAGCGGTACGAAGATCATTTCGCGTTTGGCGGATTCAGTTGCCTTGCGGATAGCTTCCGGCACTTCGCGTGCCTTGCCATGACCAAAACCTACACGGCCCTTCTGATCGCCGACGACGACGAGTGCAGCAAAGCCGAAACGCCGGCCGCCCTTGACGACCTTGGCGACGCGGTTGATGTGAACGAGCTTGTCAACAAATTCGCTGTCGCGCTCTTCACTACGGCCGCGATCCTCGCGGCTTCTCTTTTCCTGTGCCATGCTCCTAATTCCTTTTTCTTTTCCGGTAGCACGAATGATGATTTAAAGCTTGACCTTAGAAGCTGAGACCAGCTTCGCGAGCAGCTTCGGCAAGCGCCTTCACACGGCCGTGGTAAATGTAGGCGCCACGATCGAAGACAACTTCCTTAATGCCAGCCTTGACTGCGCGCTCTGCAACGAGCTTGCCGATCAGGGCTGCTGCATCCGAATCTGCACCGGTCTTCAGCTTGCCCTTGAGGTCAGCTTCGAGAGTGGATGCGGATGCAATTGTGTGTCCACGCGCATCATCGATGATCTGCGCATAGATATTCTTTGAAGAACGGTGGACGCTGAGCCGCGGACGGTCACCGGCAACCGCCTTGAGCTGGCGGCGAACACGCGCAGCGCGACGCTGAATGATTTCTTTCGGCGATGCCATGACACGAATTCCTTACTTCTTCTTACCTTCTTTGCGAACGATCTTCTCGCCCGCATATTTGACGCCCTTGCCCTTGTAGGGTTCCGGACTACGATATTCGCGGATCTCAGCAGCGACCTGACCGACCTGCTGCTTGTCGATGCCGGTGACGACGATTTCCGTCGGCTTCGGAACAGCAACCGTGATGCCTTCCGGCACCTGGTAGATCACTTCGTGGCTGAAGCCGAGCGACAGCTGCAGGTTCTTGCCCTGCATTGCTGCACGATAGCCGACGCCGCTGATTTCAAGACGCTTCTCGAAGCCGTCCTTGACACCTGTAAAGATGTTGACGACCATCGTGCGGCTCATGCCCCACTTCGAGCGAGCGACCTTGGAGTTGTCGCGCGGATTAACGCTGACAGCGCCGTCTTCAAACTTGACCACAACATCGTCATTGGCGACGAAGGTGAGTTCACCCTTCGGGCCCTTTGCCTTGATGGTCTGGCCGTCTACGCTAGCTGTTACGCCCTGCGGGACTGCCACGGGTTTTTTACCGATACGAGACATTTTTCAACCTGTCCGTTTCTTCCTGTTTACAGCCCACGCATTAGAATATGCGGCAGAGCAACTCGCCACCAACATTCTGTTCACGTGCCTCGTGATCCGCCATCACGCCCTTCGGCGTCGACAGGATCGAAATACCAAGGCCGTTAGCAACCTGCGGGATCGACTTGACCGAAACGTAAACGCGACGGCCGGGCTTCGAAATACGGGTAATCTCGCGAATTACCGGTACGTTTTCAAAATACTTCAGTTCGATTTCGATCTCGGACTTGCCGTTTTCAAAATCAACCTGGCTGTATCCGCGGATATAGCCTTCAGCCTGAAGAACATCCAGAACGCGGGCGCGCAGCTTGGAGGCAGGCGTCGAAACCTTGCCCTTCTTGCGCATGGTTGCGTTACGGATACGTGTCAGCATATCGCCGAGAGGATCTGTCATAGACATCTGTCTTCTCCCTTACCAGCTCGACTTCACGACGCCGGGCACCTGGCCGAGCGAACCCAGCTGGCGCAATGCGATACGCGACATTTTAAGCTTGCGGTAGAAACCGCGCGGACGGCCCGAAACTTCGCAACGGTTGCGAATACGAACCTTGGTGGAATTGCGTGGCAGTTCTGCCAGCTGGATGGTAGCGCGGAAGCGCTCGTCCAGCGGCAGCGACTGATTCATCACGATAGCCTTCAGGCGCGCACGCTTTGCAGCAAAACGCTTTACCAGCAGACCACGGCGCTTGTTTTTTTCGACTGCGCTCGTCTTAGCCATTTCATATACCTCGCTACGCTTGCCGTTACTGGCGGAAGGGGAAGTTGAAGGCGCGCAGGAGAGCGCGTGCTTCATCATCCGTCTTTGCAGTCGTACAAACGATGATGTCCATGCCCCAGATCTGATCAACCTTGTCGTAGTTGATTTCCGGGAACACGATGTGCTCCTTGATGCCCATGGCGAAATTGCCACGACCGTCAAAGCTCTTCGGGTTCAGACCGCGGAAATCTCGAACGCGCGGCAGCGCGATCGTGATCAGACGGTCAAGGAATTCATACATGCGCTCTTTACGAAGGGTAACCTTCGTACCGATCGGCATATTCTCACGAACCTTGAAGGTAGCGATCGAATTGCGCGCACGCGTAATAACCGCCTTCTGACCGGCAATCAATGCCAGATCTTCAGCTGCGACAGTTGGCTTCTTGGAGTCAGCAGTTGCTTCACCAACACCCATATTGAGGACAACCTTGGTGATGCGCGGGATCTGCATCTCGTTGTCATATTTGAACTGCTCGAGAAGATCCTTACGTACCACTTCCAGGTACTGCTTCTTCAAGCGTGGTTCGATCTTTGCATCAGCCATCGATCAGATCTCCTGAACGCTTTGCTACACGTACCTTCTTGCCGTCTTCGAGGACCTTGAAGCCAACACGTGTCGGCTTGCCATCCTTGGGGTCGGCGATCGCGAGGTTCGACAGATGGAGCGGCGCTTCTTTCGAAATGATGCCGGCTTCCTGGTTCTGTGTCTGCTTCTGGTGACGCTTGACAACATTAACGCCGCGAACGAGCGCCTGCTCATCCTTCGGCAAAACTTTGATTACTTCGCCGGTACGGCCCTTGTCCTTACCAGCAAGAACGACAACGCGGTCGCCTTTACGGATCTTCTGCATCGTCTGCTCCTTACAAAACTTCTGGAGCCAGCGAGATGATCTTCATGTGGCTCTTTGCGCGGAGTTCGCGCGGAACCGGTCCGAAGATACGCGTGCCGATAGGCTCTTTCTTATTGTCGATCAGGACGGCGGCGTTCTTGTCGAAACGAATAACGCTCCCGTCCGCGCGACGGATGTCCTTGGCAGTGCGAACAACCACTGCCTTCATCACGTCACCTTTTTTCACACGGCCGCGCGGAATTGCTTCCTTGATCGAAACGACAATGATGTCGCCGACCGAAGCATATTTCCGCTTCGAACCGCCCAGCACCTTGATGCACATGACACGACGTGCGCCGGAATTATCCGCCACGTCGAGGTTTGTTTGCATCTGAATCATGACTAGCCGCCTTCTTCTTGTTCAACCGGACTGGGCTTTCCTTGCCCCTCGCGATTGCTGCGTACTTACCTACAGATAATTAGCTCGCCGGGGCGTCTGCAACGACAACCCAACGCTTGTCTTTCGAAATCGGCTTCGATTCCTGGATGGAAACGGCGTCGCCGACCTTGAACTGGTTATTCTCGTCATGCGCCTTGTACTTCTTGGACTGGCGCACAGTCTTCTGGAGGAGCGGATGCGAATAGCGCCGCTCGACCTTGACCACAACGGTCTTGTCGTTTTTGTCGCTCACGACAACGCCCTGCAGAATGCGTTTAGGCATGGTTTTCTTCCTTAAGCCTTGCTCTCGACCGCTTTTTGGCGGGCGACAGTCTTGATGCGCGCAATATCACGGCGGATCTGCCGGACGCGAGCGGTTTTTTCCAACTGGCCGGTTGCCTTCTGGAAGCGCAGGTTGAACTGCTCTTTCTTCAGGGAACCCAATTCTTCATTCAACTGATCGAGGCTCATCGCCCGGACTTCTGCGGATTTCATAACATCCACCCCTTATTCTGCGATGCGCTGAATAAAGCGCGTCTTGACCGAAAGCTTGGCCGCTCCGAGGCGAAGTGCCTCTCGAGCGATTTCTTCCGAAACGCCGTCGAGCTCGAACATGATGCGGCCTGGCGCGACACGGGAAGCCCAATAATCAACCGACCCCTTACCTTTACCCATGCGGACTTCGGTAGGCTTCGAGGTGACCGGTACATCCGGGAAAATCCGGATCCACACGCGACCGGCACGTTTCATGTGACGGGTAATTGCACGGCGAGCGGCTTCGATCTCACGCGCCGTAACGCGGTTCGGCTCGAGGGCCTTCAGGCCGAAAGCACCAAAATTAAGATCCGTGCCGCCCTTCGACGCGCCGTGGATACGGCCCTTGAACTGCTTGCGGAACTTTGTGCGCTTAGGCTGCAGCATTGTTCTCTACTCCAAAATTCTCGTTTCCGAAAGACGCTATTTAAGCGTTTTCGCGACGACGGCTCGAACCCTGATGGCTGGCATCACCCTCGACGGCACGACGCTCGGAAGCCATTGGATCGTGTTCAAGGATTTCGCCCTTGAAGACCCAGACCTTGACGCCGCAAATGCCGTAAGCGGTTTGTGCTTCAGCAGTTCCGTAATCGATATCGGCACGAAGTGTATGCAAAGGCACGCGGCCTTCACGGTACCATTCCATACGCGCAATTTCCGCACCGCCGAGGCGGCCCGAGCAATTGATACGAATGCCTTCTGCGCCAAGACGCATTGCCGACTGAACGGCGCGCTTCATGGCACGGCGGAATGCAACACGGCGTTCCAGCTGCTGAGCAATCGACTGAGCAACCAGGGTCGCGTCTGTTTCCGGCTTGCGGACTTCAACGATATTGAGTGCGGCGTCGGCATTGGTCATTTCTGACAGCTTGCGGCGCAGCTTTTCGATATCGGCGCCCTTCTTGCCGATAATCAGACCCGGACGTGCAGCATGGATCGTGACGCGGCACTTCTTGTGCGGACGCTCGATCACCACCTTGGAGATGGCAGCCTGCTTCAGTTCGTCCATCAGATACTTGCGGATCTTCAGGTCTTCATGCAGCAGCTTGCCGTATTCACCCGTGTTCGCGTACCAACGCGAGTCCCAGGTCCGATTGATGCCAAGGCGGAAGCCAATCGGATTAATCTTCTGGCCCATTATGCGGCCTCCCCTTTTTCCTCAGCTTCGCGAACGACGATCGTCAGATGCGAGAAAGGCTTCTCGATCCGGCTTGCACGACCGCGACCACGAACATGGAAGCGCTTCATCACGATTGACTTGCCTACATAGGCTTCAGCAACAACCAGAGCATCAACATCCAGGTCATGGTTGTTTTCTGCGTTGGCGATAGCTGATTCGAGAGTCTTTTTCACCGTGCCTGCAATGCGCTTGCGCGAAAATTCCAGGTCGGCAAGAGCGGCGTTAACCTTCTTGCCACGGATCATGGCAGCCACCAGATTGAGCTTCTGAGGGCTGATGCGGAGCGTGCGGGCAACGGCTTTCGCCTCGTTGTCCTTAAGCTGGCGCGGAGCCTTAGCCTTGCCCATCGTTATTTCCTCTTCGCTTTCTTGTCCGCGCCATGACCGTAATAGGTACGCGTCGGAGCGAATTCACCAAACTTGTGTCCGATCATCTCTTCGTTGACCGAAACAGGAACGTGCTTGTTACCGTTGTATACGCCGAAGGTCAGACCGACGAACTGCGGCAGGATCGTGGAACGACGGCTCCAGATCTTGATAACTTCACTGCGACCGCCCTCACGTACCTTCTCAGCCTTCTTGAGAAGATAGCCATCGATGAACGGGCCTTTCCAAACTGAACGAGCCATTTCAGACTACCTCTCTTACTTCTTGCGCTGATGACGCGAACGAGCGATGAACTTGTCCGTCGACTTGTTGGAACGCGTCTTCTTGCCCTTCGTGGGCTTGCCCCACGGAGAAACTGGATGACGTCCACCCGACGTACGGCCTTCACCACCACCATGCGGGTGATCAACCGGGTTCATGGCAACACCGCGAACGTGCGGACGCTTGCCGAGCCAGCGGCTGCGACCTGCCTTGCCCAGGCTGATATTGCCGTGGTCAGGGTTGGATACTGCACCGACCGTGGCGAAGCACGAACCGTGGACGAGGCGTTGTTCACCTGAATTCAGGCGAAGGATAGCCATGCCCTGGTCGCGGCCGACGAGCTGCGCATAGGTACCGGCGGAACGAGCAATCTGACCGCCCTTGCCTGGCTTCATCTCCACATTGTGGATGATGGTGCCGACCGGGATCGAAGCCAGGGGCATCGCATTGCCCGGCTTAACGTCGGTCTGTGCGCCAGCGATAACACTGTCGCCAACGGCCAGACGCTGCGGAGCCAGGATGTAGCTGAGCTCGCCATCTTCGTAGCGGATGAGCGCAATGAATGCGGTCCGGTTCGGATCGTATTCAAGGCGTTCAACCTTGGCAGCAACATCATGCTTGCGACGCTTGAAGTCGACGAAGCGGTATGTACGCTTGTGTCCGCCACCCTGATAGCGTGCAGTGACGCGACCGGAGTTGTTACGACCACCCTTCGATGTCAGACCTTCGGTCAGAGCCTTGACAGGCTTGCCCTTGTAGAGCTCCGAACGGTCCACAATCACCAGCTGACGCTGGCTTGGTGTGGTTGGATTATAATTTTTGAGTGCCATTGTCTTTACTCCACGGCCCCTCAGAGACCAGTCGAAACATCGATCGACTGCCCTTCGGCGAGCGTCACGACTGCTTTCTTGACATCACTCTGGCGCCCGACGATGCCGCGGAACCGCTTCACCTTGCCTTTGCGCACAGCTGTATTGACTGCCGTAACCTTCACGCGGAAAAGCGCTTCGACTGCGGCTTTGATTTCCGGCTTCGTTGCCTTCTTGGCTACGTTGAAGACGACCTGGTTGTTTTCGGAAACCAGGGTCGACTTTTCCGTAATGACCGGGCTGACGATCACGTCGTAGTGGCGAAGATCAGTCATTTGAAACGCTCCTCGAGAGCTTCAACTGCTGCCTTGGAAAGCACGAGCTTGCCACGACGCAGAATGTCGTAAACATTGATGCCCTGGATCGGCAGAACATCGATGTTCGGGATGTTCGAAGCAGCGCGACGGAAATTCGCATCAATCTCGGCACCGCCGATGAGAAGCGCATTTTCGAGGCCAAGCTTGGCGAACTGCGAAACAAGTACCTTGGTCTTGGCTTCAGCCGACAGCAGATCATCGACGATGATCAGATCGGAAGCCTTGACTTTGGCGGACAGGGCATGACGAAGCGCAAGGGCACGAACCTTCTTCGGAAGGTCATGATCGTGGCTGTGAACAACCGGACCGTGAGCCTTGCCACCGCCGCGGAACTGCGGAGCACGTGCCGAATGGTGACGGGCGCGGCCCGTACCCTTCTGCTTGTACATCTTGGCGCCGGTGCGTGCGATTTCCGAACGGCCCTTTGCCTTGTGCGTTCCCTGCTGCTTGCGGGCGAGCTGGTAACGGACCATGCGCTGAAGGATATCGTCGCGCGGCTCAAGACCGAAAATCTCCTCGGAGAGTTTCAACTTGCCGGCGTCTTTGCCTTCAAGAGTTGTAATCGAAAGGTCCATTATTCGGCTCCCTCAGTTGTCTGCGCCACTTCTGCATCAGACACAGCGGCTGTACCGTTAGCTGCCTGGCGGAGACCAGCTGGCTTCGGAGCATTGTCCGGCAGCGCTACCTTGACGGCATCGCGTACGAGGATCCATGCACCCTTGGAACCAGGAACTGCACCACGAACCAGAATGAGGCCGCGATCGAGGTCCGTCGAAACGACTTCGATGTTCTGTGTCGTCACGCGGGTCTGACCCATGTGACCGGCCATCTTCTTGCCCTTGAACACCTTGCCCGGATCCTGGCGCTGACCGGTCGAACCGTGAGCGCGGTGGGTAACCGAGTTACCGTGCGAAGCGCGGTGACCGCCGAAGTTGTGGCGCTTCATGGAACCGGCAAAACCCTTACCGATTGAAGTACCAGTCACATCGACCTTCTGGCCGGCAACGTAATGTTCGGCAGTGATCTCGACGCCGACATCAAGAAGATTGTCGGCAGAGACGCGGAATTCCGCTACTTTCGCCTTTGGCTCAACGGAAGCCGTCGCGAAATGACCGCGCAAGCCCTTCGTCGTATTCTTTACCTTGGCCAGACCAACACCGAGCTGAACGGCAGTGTAGCCATTCTTCTCGACTGTACGCTGAGCCACAACCTGACAATTCTCCATCCGGAGTACTGTCACCGGCACATGCTCACCTGCGTCGTTATAGACGCGAGTCATGCCCAGCTTTTGTGCAATTACACCTGAACGCATCGGTTCGTCCTTCCGTCCTCAAGCCTTACAGCTTGATCTCGACATCAACACCAGCGGAAAGATCGAGCTTCATCAGCGCGTCTACTGTCTGCGGGGTTGGGTCTACGATATCGAGAAGACGCTTATGAGTGCGCATCTCGAACTGTTCGCGGCTCTTCTTGTCGATGTGCGGCGACCGGTTGACAGTGAACTTCTCGATCCGTGTAGGAAGCGGGATCGGTCCGCGCACGTTGGCACCGGTACGCTTGGCAGTCGACACGATTTCCCGCGTCGAATCGTCAAGGATCCGATGATCAAACGCCTTGAGGCGAATGCGGATGTTTTGACCGTTCATTTCATCTTTTCCTTGTTTAGCGGAGACGCCGTATAACAGGCGCCTCTGCATAAAACCTTAATTTTACTCAATGATCGACGATACGATGCCGGCACCGACGGTGCGGCCACCTTCACGGATAGCGAAGCGCAGCTTCTCTTCCATCGCGATCGGCACGATCAGCGTCACATCGACTGCGATGTTGTCGCCG
>NZ_JBBNAN010000513.1:0-40020 GCF_037994405.1 Phyllobacterium sp. | reverse complement strand
GCGAAAGAAGCCGGCGTCGGGCTCTCCACTGTCGACCGGGTGTTGAATGGCCGTGCCGAGGTTCGGGAAGAAACCGCGCGCCGCGTGCTCGATGCCGCCGAACGAATTGGGTTTTACGCCACGCCGCTCTTGCGGCAGCGTCTCAAGACGGATGTGCCCCAGAAGACTTTCGCCTTTCTGTTGCAGCAGAAGACGACGGCTTTTTACGCCCTTCTAGGCGCTGCAATTCAAGAAGCTGTTGAGTCCAGCCCGGTGATCCGCGGAAAAGCGATCATCGAGTTCATGGATGATCTCACGCCCGGAGCGGTCGCGGACAGGCTGAAACGGGTGGGCCATGGCGTTGACGGTGTCGCCATTGTCGCGGCCGACCATCCGAACGTTACCGCTGCCATTGACGAACTCGCGGCCAGAGGTATCCCGGTCATTGCGCTGATTTCAGATTTGACTGCGTCATCGCGAGCGGGTTACGTCGGCCTTGACAACAGGAAGGTCGGCCGAACTGCGGGATGGCTTCTTGCCAAAATGATCCACGCCGCAAGTCCGGTGGCCATCTTCGTCGGCAGTCACCGCTATCTTTGCCAGGAAGCTTGTGAGATCGGCTTTCGTGCTTACCTGCGCGAGTATGCGCCTCATCTTCATCTTCTCGAACCCGTCGCTACATTCGAGAGTGACCGATACGCGCATGAAGCAACGCTCGACCTCGTAAAGCGGCACGAGAACGTTAAGGGTATATATGTCGCCGGCGGTGGCATCGGCGGAGTGCTGGAAGCGATCAAAGAGCTTAGGACCGACAATCCGCCTGTTGTCATTGGCCACGACCTGACGGAAGCAACAAGCGCCGGCCTCGTCAGCGGGACACTGATGGCGGTTCTTTCTCACCCACTCGAGGAAATTGCCAAGAAAACGGTAGAAATTTTGATCAAGCAGTCATTGCCCACCATCGAAGCTCCAAGCTTCGTCCACGAAATTCTTCCAATGCAGATATTCACGCCGGAAAGTATCTAGGGTCAGGACCTGTTAATCTGGTCGAAATGATATTTGGCATTTCGTTCGGATACGAGGAGCAAAGGCGATGAAAATGTTTATCCATTTTCATCGCCTTTGCGACGAAGTTGCCGGTCAGATGGGCCATATCCTGCGGACGCCGAAACGGCCGCAAGCTCAAGTGTCGAACCGTTCGGCCGGGGGAAATACCCCCGCCCTTCACGCTTCTCCTCGCATCGTCTTGCCGTTCCAGGCGCCATTTCGATCATCTTGATAGGTCCTGACCCTAGCGCCCGAGCGACGCGAGCCGATCGGCCCACATGACTGCTTCACGCGAAACGTCGTCATGCAGCCTTACCGTCGAATGCTGCAATTTCTGGTAGCAGGTTTAAATTTCCCGTTTGGCATCACGCAGATAGTTGATGATACCGGAGAAATCTGAACCTTCGTTACCTGCCGCACCGAATTGCGCATATATTTCCTCAGCATGGGCACCCAGTGGTGTTGCTGCGCCAACACTTTTGGCGGCTTCCTGCGAAAGTTTCAGATCTTTCAGCATCAGCGCTGCGGCAAAACCGGGCCTGTAGCCGTTATTGGCTGGCGATGTCGGTACAGGTCCTGGAACAGGGCAATAGGTGGTCAGCGACCAGCATTGACCGGAAGAGGTCGAGGCGACGTCGAAGAGTGCCTTATGCGAGAGGCCAAGCTTTTCGGCCAGCGTGAAGGCTTCGCTGACACCAATCATAGAAATGCCGAGGATCATGTTGTTGCAGATCTTGGCGGCCTGGCCATTGCCAGCCTCGCCGCAATGGACGATGCGACCAGCCATGGGTTTCAGGACCGGTTCAGCCTTGGTAAATGCATCTGCGCTACCGCCGACCATGAACGTAAGTGTGCCCGCTGCTGCACCGCCAATGCCGCCCGAAACTGGTGCGTCGACCGACAACAGGCCATTGTCTCGTGCGATTTCGTGGGCCTTGCGGGCGGAATCGACGTCGATCGTCGATGAATCAATGAAGAGCGCGCCCTTCCTGGCGCCCTTTGCCACCGATTCGTACACGGACAACACATGTTTTCCGGCTGGCAACATCGTGATGACGACATCGGCGTCGGCGACCGCTGCTTCGGCGTTCGCCATGATTGTCACGCCATTGCCTTTTGCCACATCCAGGTTTTCCGGCAGAAGATCAAAGCCAAGGACCGTATGTCCCGCCTTGACCAGATTGGCGGCCATTGGATTGCCCATATGTCCAAGACCGATAAAAGCGATTGTTGTCATCGCGGCGTTTCTCCCTGATACAATTTTGATTTATCGGCCGGTCATATGCCGGGCGATAATGACCCGCATGATTTCGTTGGTGCCTTCCAGAATCTGGTGAACACGAAGGTCGCGGACGATCTTCTCGATGCCGTAATCGTGCAGATAGCCATAACCGCCATGGATCTGCAGTGCGTCATTGGCGACATTGAAACCCGTGTCGGTGACGAAGCGCTTGGCCATTGCCGACCACTTCGAAGCGTCATGCGTCTTCCGGTCGAGTTTTGATGCAGCTGTGTAAAGGAGCATGCGCGCGGCGGAAAGTTCAGTCTCCATATCGGCAAGTTTGAACTGCAGTGCCTGGAACTGATTGATTGCCTTGCCGAAAGCCTTGCGCTCGGATGCATAAGCGACCGCCTTTTCCAATGCTGACTGCGCGCCGCCGAGCGAGCAGGCGGCGATATTCAGCCGCCCACCGTCAAGTCCGCCCATGGCAATGCGGAAACCATCGCCTTCCTCGCCAAGCCGGTTTGCTACAGGAACCTGGCAATTGTCGAAAATAACCTGCCTGGTCGATTGGGCGTTCCAGCCCATCTTGTATTCATTGGCGCCGAATGACAGGCCGGGAGCGTCCTTTGGAACGACCAGCGCCGAGATTCCCTTTGGCCCATCTTCGCCCGTGCGGACCATGGTGACGTAGAGATCGGAATCGCCGGCTCCCGAAATGAACTGCTTGGCGCCGTTCAGCACATAATGATTGCCATCGCGCACGGCGCGTGTCTTCAGCGCTGCCGCATCGGAACCTGAATTGGGCTCGGTCAGGCAATAGCTCGCCAGCCATTCCATGGATGTCAGTCTTGGTACGAAGCGTCGACGCTGCTCCTCGTTGCCAAAGAGATCGATCATCCATGTCCCCATGTTGTGGATCGATATGAATGCCGAGAATGCGGGACAGGCCGCTGACAGTGCCTCGAAAATCAGCACGGCATCCAGCCGCTTCAACCCTGATCCGCCTACATCCTCGCGGACATAGATGCCGCCCATGCCCAACGGGCCGGTTTCACGAATCACATCAGCTGGAAAATGCTTGTCGCGATCCCAGGCGAGCGCATTGGGCGCTACGCGATCTGCGGCAAACGCCCGGGCCATGTCCTGGATTGCCAGTTGATCCTCGTTGAGTTCGAACTGGTCGGACGCCGAATCCACGAGCGTATCCATGGTAACCTCCCTGTATTCTCATTAGCCGTCACTCTATCCCATGCGCCAAGTGGCGCAACGATTCAGATGAGTTTTGGATGGGACTAGGAAGAGAAAGACATATCCGCTACTCAAAGCCTATGACGCACGCAATCATGTTGCAGGGAACAGGCTCTGATGTTGGGAAATCCGTCCTGGTGGCCGGACTTTGCCGGCTTGCACGCAATCGCGGGCTGAAAGTACGTCCCTTCAAACCGCAGAACATGTCGAACAATGCGGCGGTCAGCGACGATGGCGGCGAGATCGGCCGTGCACAGTGGCTGCAGGCGCTCGCCTGCGGCGTTCCATCGTCGGTGCACATGAACCCGGTGCTGCTGAAGCCGCAATCGGAAACCGGCAGCCAGATCATTGTGCAGGGGAAAGTCTGGGGACAGGCCAAGGGCAGGGACTACCAGAAATTCAAAGCGCAACTGCTCGATGCCGTCATGGCGTCGTGGGATATCGTGCGCGATGGCGCCGATTTCGTTGTCGTCGAGGGCGCGGGCTCACCGGCGGAAATCAACCTGCGTGCCGGAGACATCGCCAATATGGGCTTTGCGACGCGGGCCAGGGTCCCGGTCGTGCTGGTTGGTGATATTGACCGGGGTGGCGTGATCGCGTCGATCGTCGGCACCCACGCGATCCTGCAGCCGGAAGATCGCGACATGATCATCGGCTATATCATCAACAAGTTTCGCGGCGACGTTTCGCTCTTCGACGATGGGCTGAAATCGATAACGCAATTTACCGGCTGGCCGTCATTCGGCGTTGTTCCGTGGTTGAGGGATGCTTCCCGCCTGCCTGCGGAAGACTCTGTCGTCCTGGAGCGCCTGGTCAAGGGTGAGGGGCGGGCGCTGAAAATTGCCGTTCCCGTACTCGATCGGATTGCCAATTTCGACGACCTCGACCCTCTGATGGCCGAGCCGCAGGTCGATCTGGTCATGGTCAGGAGCGGCGAAAGGCTGCCCGCGGATGCGGGGCTGGTGATCATTCCGGGTTCCAAATCCACAATTGGCGACCTGCTGCGGTTTCGCGAAAATGGATGGGATCGGGACCTCGATATGCACCGGCGTCGCGGCGGCCATATCATCGGCATTTGCGGCGGTTACCAGATGCTCGGCAGGACCGTGCGCGATCCCGACGAAATTGAAGGAAGTGTCACCGAAGTCGAGGGACTCGGCCATCTTGATATCGACACGGTCATGGAGCCTGAAAAGACTGTCCGCAACGTCAATGCACATTCGCTGCAGTTCGATCTACCGTTGAAAGGTTATGAAATCCATCTCGGCAGAACGACGGGTCCCGATTGTGCACGGCCCGCAACACGCATCAACGGCATAGCAGATGGCGCGACGTCAGAAGATGGCAGGGTCTTTGGTACCTATTTGCATGGGCTTTTTGGGGCGGATGGCTTCAGAGCGGCGTTGTTGCGCTCCATGGGAATCGCAGCCGATGCGTTGGATTACAACGCTGGAGTAGACGCTGCTCTCGATTCAATAGCCGGCCAACTGGCGGAGGTCCTGGATGTTGACGCATTGCTGATGCGTAAACTGCGTTGATGACGCGGCATCTGTTATTGATGTCGCAGTTTCGTTTGACATTTCCAGCGCTTGATGAATAACGTTCAGCCATGATTGGTTCCCGTATCGGCCAAAGGCCATGGGATCAAAAGGGAATGTGACGGCCGTACCCATCAGGGCGGCCTAACCGCAGCCGACCCCGCGACTGTAGAGCGGTGAGGATTGATGTCAGCGCCAGACGCGAAAGCCGATGGCAGCCACTGGGAAACCGGGAAGGCGGCATTGATCTTGCGACCCGCGAGCCAGGAGACCTGCCAGTCATAGGGCAATAATGCCCAAAACCGAAGGGGATTGTCCCTTCTGGCCCTGCACGGAGGTTGTTATGGCTGCTGCACGTACATCGACTACGATTTCTCTCCCGCTCGCATCGCGTCTGACGACGGCGGTGTTTTCACTTATGCTTGGTGTTTTCATCATTTACGGCGTCGGCCTTTCGCATTCCGAAACGCTGCATGACACAGCGCATGACACCCGCCATTCATACGGATTCCCTTGCCACTAAGGCTGGTACCGGCTGGATAAACTGATTCAGCCGCCAGCGCTTACGCATTGAAAAAATACGGTTTGATTGCCCGGGACGTTCTTGCGTACCCGGCATCTTGCTTTAGGGATTGGGAGCAGATCTCATGTTGGTAAAGTATCTCCTGGCTACGATCGTAGCTGGTTTGTTTGCTGGTATCCTTTTGACACCGGCGATGTATGTGCGGAACGTTCCGCTCATTCTTCACGCCGAGGAATATGAAAACGCAGCTGGCGGGCATGAGCACGCAGCCGCTGAGCCGGCTGCAGCGACCGCAGCGGATAGCGCGCCAGTCGCGATGGCTGCGCATGAGCACGAGGAAGAGGCCAGCCCGGCGCTTCCGTTTGGGCGCTTTGGCAATACGCTGCTGATCAACCTTGTTGCCGGTGCAGGCTTTGCGCTCATCACAGGTGCTGCGGCGCTTTTCCTTGGCCGCAAGATCACGCTGCAGAATGGCATCTACTGGGGTCTTGCCGGGTTCTTCATTTTCAATTTCGCGCCCGCGTTCAGCCTTGCGCCGGAATTGCCGGCAATGCCTGCCCCTGATCTCGCCACGCGGCAGGCTTGGTGGCTTATCACCGTCTTTCTTACAGCGGGCGGCGTCTATCTCATCGTCCTGCGCGAAGAGATATGGGCCAAAGTCCTGGGTGTCGTGCTGATCGTCGCGCCGCATGTCTACGGGGCGCCGGAAGCTGAAGATCTCAAATCGGCGGTACCGCCGATGCTGGCTTCAGAGTTTGCGGTGTCGACGCTGGCGACCAATCTGTTCTTCTGGGTCGTGCTGGGAACAGCTCTCGGCTGGGCGATTCAAAGCTATGCGGCATCGGAGCTCGAGGGTTGATGCCGGTTTTGGAGCGCGGGGTCACCTTTGTGCTGGGCGGCGCGCGCTCCGGTAAATCCTCCTTTGCGGAAGGGCTAATAGAGGCATCTGGCATGGATGCCGTCTATCTCGCGACCGGAAGGGCCTGGGATGAAGAAATGTCGGAGCGGATCGGGCTGCACAAAGAGCGGCGCGGTCCCTTCTGGGCCACGATCGAAGAACCGTTCGACCTTGTCGGCACCTTGCAAAACGAATGCGCCGACCAGCGGGCGGTCCTCGTTGATTGTCTGACGCTATGGCTCACCAATCTGGTGATGGCGGAGCGCGACATAGCAGCTGAGACGGCGAAGCTTGTCGCGGCGCTGCCGCTCCTGAAAGGCGCGGTGGTGTTGGTGTCGAATGAAGTTGGCCTCGGAATCGTTCCTGAAAACCGGATGGCGCGCGCGTTTCGCGATCATACCGGACGTCTCCATCAAGCCGTGGCGAGCGCCGCGGCAACAGTCTATTTCGTGGCAGCAGGTCTGCCGCTCAAAATGAAGGGATAAGAACATGCAGGGTCAAAAGATGCTTGATCACAAGATTCCGGCAACGGTCATCACCGGCTTCCTTGGTTCGGGCAAGACGACAATGATCCGCAACCTGCTCGAAAACGCCAACGGCAAGCGCATAGCGCTGATCATCAATGAATTCGGTGATCTGGGTGTTGATGGCGGGTTGCTCAAGGGCTGCGGTATCGAGGCCTGCCGCGATGAGGATGTGATCGAGCTGAACAATGGTTGCATCTGTTGCACGGTAGCCGATGACTTCATTCCGACCATGACCAAATTGCTCGACCGGCCTGATCGTCCGGATCACATCGTGATCGAGACCTCGGGTCTTGCCTTGCCGCAGCCGCTGGTTGCTGCCTTCAACTGGCCGGAGATCAAGACGCAAGTGACGGTGGATGGCGTCGTGACGGTCATCGATGCCGCGGCCGTTTCGGAAGGCCGCTTTGCCGATGACCACGACAAGGTGGATGCACAGCGTGTTCAGGATCAATCACTTGATCACGACAGCCCGCTCGAAGAACTCTTCGAGGACCAGATCCGCGCTGCCGACCTGATCGTCCTGAACAAGACCGATCTGATCAGCGGTGAACAGCTCGACGGGGTCAAGGGCGATGTGCAAAACCGTTCGTCCCGCGCGCTCAATATGATACCGGCGAGCTTCGGCAAGCTGAGCAATCAGCTGCTGCTCGGCCTTGGTGTCGGTACCGAGGAAGATATCGCCAACCGCAAATCGCACCACGAGATGGAGCATGATGCGGGTGAAGAGCATGATCATGACGAATTCGAGAGCTTCGTTGTCGGCCTTGGGCCGGTGGCCGAGCCGAAGTCCTTTGTCGAGAAACTCAAGAGTGTGATTACCGATCATGACGTCCTGCGGCTCAAAGGCTTTGTCGATGTTCCAGGCAAGCCAATGCGCCTCGTTGTGCAGGCGGTAGGTTCGCGCATCGAACATTACTTCGATCGCAGTTGGCACCCCGGCGAAGAGCGCCAGACGCGGCTGGTTGTGATCGGTCTGCACGACATCGACACGGCCGCGATCGAAACTGCCATGAATGCCGCAGCAGCCTGACATGGGATACTGGAGTTCTTTCCGGCCATATTGACGTAGTCTGACGGAGGCATGTTGTGACAAGATCAAATAAAGACACAAAGACCCGCACTCTTCGTGCGGGCAAGTGGCTTTGCGCTGGGATTGGCGCAACATGCCCCGTCCCTTCGGGTTTCCGGCTGGCTGCCAACCACTTTTTAAGGCGGCTTCGTCCGATGAACCACATAGACCCCGCCACCTTCCGCGTGGATTGTCTCGCTATTCGGGAAACAGAATACGGCCAATATGGTCGGAAAGAGCTCTAGATGCATCTCCTGCTTGCCCAGAAAGGCACGATCGCTGAAGGCACCGAGGCAATCGATCTCGGCCAGACGCCGGGAGATGTGCTGTTTCTGTCTGCTGCCGATACAGAACTGGCAAGCCTTGCTTCCGCGCAGCGGCTGGGCGATGGCGCGGTTTGCCTGCGCCTTGCCAACATGATGGCGCTGTCGCATCCCATGTCCGTCGATGCCTATGTCGAGCGCACGGCACGCCATGCGAAGCTGATCATCGTGCGTATTATCGGCGGCGAGAGCTACTGGCCTTATGGGCTCGAGGCACTGCATGCCTGTGCCGTGAACCATAAGGTCCAGCTTGCCGTGCTTCCGGGCGACGACAAGCCGGATCCGGGGCTTGACCGGTTTTCTACGATTGCGCGGCAGGATCACCAAGCACTCTGGCACTATCTGCTTGAGGGCGGAGCGCAGAATGCGCAACGCTTTCTCGACTATTGCGCGGCGCTGATCAGCGACACGGACAAGCCCCAGGAAGCAGCGCCACTGCTTAAGGCGGGATTGTGGTGGCCGGGCAGTGGTGCTCCTTCGCTCGCAGAAATGCGCGAATATTGGCAAGAAGGTGCATCGGTCGTTGCGATCTGCTTTTACCGGGCGCTGGTGCAGAGCGGGCAGACGCAGCCGGTGGAAGCATTGATCGACGCGCTGAAGGCAAAAGGGCTGAACCCGCTGCCGGTGTTTGTTTCCAGCCTCAAAGACCCGGTGTCGGTGGCGACGCTGGAAAGCATTTTCGGCGAAGCGCCGCCTGCGGTCGTGCTCAATGCGACGGGGTTTGCCGTCTCCGCACCAGGCGCCGCGCGCAAGCCGACGGTGCTTGAACATGATGGCGCGATGGTACTGCAGGTGATCTTTTCGGGATCGAGCGCCGAGCAATGGCGCAATTCGGATCAAGGTCTTTCCGCGCGCGATCTCGCTATGAATGTGGCACTGCCGGAGGTGGACGGACGTGTGCTGTCACGTGCCGTGTCGTTCAAATCGGCGCAGCGGTATGACGAGGCGGTCGAGGCCAATATCGTCACGCACGAGCCGCAGCCCGATCGCATCGAATTTGTAGCCATGCTGGCGGCAAATTGGGCAAGGTTGCGTGCGACAGAGCCCGAGGCACGGCGCGTCGCACTGATCATGGCCAATTACCCCAATCGTGATGGGCGGCTCGGCAATGGCGTCGGACTCGATACGCCCGCAGGGACCTTTCACGTTCTGACAACGATGCGCGAGCGGGGCTATCGGGTTGCCGATATTCCGGCCGATGGTGACGCGCTGATCAACCACATGATGGCCGGACCAACCAATGCGGCGAGCGATGGAAGGGAAGTCCGCGAGACCATTTCCCTGAATCAATACAACAGCTTCTTCCAATCACTTCCGGAAGTGATTCAACAGGCGATCAGCTCCCGCTGGGGTGGGCCAGAGGCTGATCCGTTCTTCATGAAGCCGGACCAAATCTTTGCGCTGCCGCTCGCTCGGTTCGGGGAAATCCTGGTCGGAATTCAGCCGGCTCGCGGCTACAACATCGATCCGAAGGAAACCTACCACTCGCCGGACCTCGTGCCGCCGCATGGCTATATGGCGTTCTACGCCTATCTTCGTGAAGTTTACGGGGCGCACGCAATCGTCCACGTCGGCAAGCACGGCAATCTCGAATGGTTGCCCGGCAAATCGCTTGCCCTGTCGGAAACCTGCTATCCGGAAGCGGTGCTTGGACCCATCCCGCATATCTATCCGTTCATCGTCAATGATCCGGGCGAGGGCACGCAGGCCAAGCGCCGCTCTTCTGCCGTCATCGTCGACCATCTGACGCCGCCGCTGAGCCGCGCCGAGAGTTATGGCCCGCTGAAGGACCTCGAAGCGCTGGTGGATGAATATTATGAAGCGTCCGGCGTTGACCCGCGCCGCCTGGTTCGGTTGAAGGTCCAGATCCTCGATCTGGTGCGCGACATCGGGCTCGACAGCGACGCGGGCATTCATGATCACGATCCCGACGATCTCGCCCTGCAAAAGCTGGATGCCTATCTCTGCGACCTGAAGGAAATGCAAATCCGCGACGGTTTGCACATTTTCGGGCAGTCGCCGGAGGGGCGGCTGCTGACGGATCTCGTTGTGGCGCTGGCCCGCGTGCCGCGCGGCTCCGGCCACGGAGCCGATCAAAGCCTGCAACGCGCCATAGCGCTTGATCTTGACTTTGATGGTTTCGATCCCCTCGATTGCGATATGGCTGGCCCGTGGAACGGCGCGCGTCCCGAGATATTGCAAACCGTCTCGCATGATCCCTGGCGTATCGCTGGTGATACTGTGGAACGAATCGAGCTCCTGGCAGCAAGGCTGGTATCTGGAGAAGTCGAGTGCCCTTCATCCTGGGCGGCGACTTCCGCAGTCCTTGAGGGGATCGGCAGCGATCTGCATCCTGCTGTAATGGCCTGCGGGACCGCCGAGATGACCGCCTTGCTGACGGCGCTAGAGGGGCGCTTTGTTGCGCCAGGGCCGTCGGGGGCGCCGACACGCGGCCGTCCTGATGTTTTGCCGACCGGCCGCAATTTCTTCTCCGTCGACAGCCGGGCTGTACCGACGCCTGCCGCCTGGGAACTCGGGCAGAAATCCGCCGAACTCCTGATCCGTCGCTTCACGCAGGACCATGGTGAGTTTCCGACTTCATTCGGCCTTACCGCCTGGGGTACATCCAATATGCGCACGGGCGGCGACGATATTGCCCAGGCGTTGGCGCTGATCGGCGTCAAACCGGTGTGGGATATGGCATCGCGCCGCGTTACCGGTTACGAAATCATCCCAACGGCATCGCTTGGCCGACCTCGGGTTGACGTTACGCTGCGCATTTCGGGGTTCTTCCGCGATGCGTTCCCGGAACAGATCGCCCTTTTCGATACGGCGGTGCGAGCGGTCGGAAATCTTGATGAGGACGCTGGCGACAACCCCATTGCCACACGCATGCGCTGCGAGCAGGCGCGGCTGATAGCAGAAGGTACCGACGAAAAGTTGGCCAGGCAGCGCGCCGGTTTCCGCGTTTTCGGCTCCAAGCCGGGTGCCTATGGCGCCGGTCTGCAGGCGCTAATGGACGGACAGGACTGGGCAAAGCGCGATGATCTCGCCGAGGCCTGGCTGGTGTGGGGAGGCTATGCCTATGGCGCCGGCGAAGAAGGGAAGGCGGAGCGTGGCCTGCTCGAACAACGGTTGCGCACGGTGAACGCCGTCGTGCAAAATCAGGATAACCGCGAGCACGATCTTCTCGATTCCGATGACTACTACCAGTTCGAAGGCGGAATGTCGGTGGCGGTGGAACTCGTGTCGGGCGAACGGCCGGTCATCTATCACAACGACCACTCGCGTCCTGAAAAGCCGGTCATCCGCACGCTGGAGGAAGAGATCGCCCGCACAGTGCGTGGCCGCGTGACCAACCCGAAATGGATCGCTGGTGTGATGCGCCATGGCTACAAGGGTGCCTTTGAGATGGCGGCGACGGTGGATTACCTCTTTGCCTTTGCTGCGACGACCGGCGCTGTCGGCAATTATCATTTTGAGGCCGTCTACCAGGCATTCCTGGTGGACGACGATGTGCGGGCTTTTCTGAAAGACAAGAACCCGCACGCCTTGCGCGATATGGCGGAAAAGCTCGAAGAGGCGGTAACCCGCGGCTTCTGGACACCCCGCTCCAACTCGGCGCGCTTTGAACTCAGCAAACTCGCTGCTTAAGATTATGATTCGGGAGGAGAGGCCAAATGGCTGAAAAATCACAAAAATTGCAAAGCCTGACCGAAGAGGAAATCAACGAGCGCCATGCGGACAAGATGCGCAAGAAGAAGGCCGTGCGCGACAAGATCCTGGCAACCAAGACCGACGAAAAAGGCCTGGTGATCGTCAATACCGGCAAGGGCAAGGGCAAATCCACTGCCGGGTTCGGCGTGGTGTTTCGGGCACTCGGCCACGGCATGAAGATTGGCGTAGTCCAGTTCGTCAAGGGTTCGTGGGACACAGGCGAGCGTTGGGTTTTGGAAAAGTTTCCTGAGCAAGTGACCATTTCGGCGATGGGCGAGGGGTTCACCTGGGAGACGCAGGATCGGGCGCGCGATATCGCCATGGCGCGCAATGCCTGGGAACAGGCTAAGGCAATGATCCTCGATGATGAAACCGAACTCGTGCTCTGCGATGAACTCAATATCGCCTTGCGTTACGATTATCTGCCAGTTGAAGAAATCATCGAAGTCTTGAAGCAGAAGCCGCACATGAAACATGTGATCATCACTGGCCGCAATGCCAAAGACGAACTGATCGAGTTTGCAGATCTTGTCACAGAGATGGAAATGATCAAGCACCCGTTCCGCTCGGGCATCAAGGCTCAAAAGGGCATCGAGTTCTAAAAGACCTTTGCCAGTCCACCGCGATCGTCATCTGATGCGATTATCTGCTCGTCAGAAGGCTCCTTACTGCGGAGCCGAGATCCAAAAATACGCAGAAAGCCAGACGCGCAGGGGATTGTCCGTGTCGAGCAACAGTTTGGTTGCAAGCGCCAGGCACACGACGATAAGCAACGGCTTGATGATCTTGGTGCCGTTTTTCATTGCCAGGCTCGCACCAACGCGAGCCCCGGCGAACTGAGCCATGCCCATGAGCAGGCCGATCTTCCAGTTGACCAAGCCGAGGATTGCAAAGGTAGCGAAACCGCCGAGGTTGGAAGCGAGATTTAAGAGCTTGGTGTGGGCCGTCGCCTTCAGCAGGCCGTATCCAGCAAGTGACACAAAGCTGAGCATGAAAAACGAGCCTGTTCCTGGACCAAACAGGCCGTCATAGAAGCCAATGAGCGGAACGATCGTAAGGCCAAACACGAATGGGGTGACACGATGCGCGCGGTCTATGTCGCCCATATTGGGCTTCAGCGCGAAATAAATCGCAATCGCGATGAGAAGAAGCGGCAGAAAGGCCCGCAGCACATCGCCGGGTAAGTAGCCTGCGAGCAGAGCTCCGCCAACACCGCCGAGTGCTGACATGAGTGCAGAGGGCAGTTGCTTCTTGAGGTGTACGTGTCCCTTCTGGGCATAGGCGATCGTGGCTGAAGCCGAGCCGAACAGCGACTGCAGTTTGTTAGTCCCCAGTGATTCAACGGGCGAAAGACCGGCCAGGAGCAATGCCGGTACGGTGACCAGCCCACCGCCACCGGCAATCGAGTCGATAAAACCTGCGCCAAAGGCAGCAAAAATCAGAAGCGGCGGAACGTTTTCGAGAAAGGCAGACATGGGAAGGAGACTCGGTGCAGCGCGGCGGACCATAGATGGATTTTCGCGTTTAGCGAGCGCTTTTGGAGTTTACCTATATTGCGATGTGCGAATCGCTCACTACTGTGTTGTTTCGGCACTTGAATTCGATGGCTTGCGCTGCAAACAATCGTCGAAGTCAATCGGGGGTACAATGAGCGAAAGCATTTTTGATAGGATCAGTGCGTTCCTGGGAACGAAAAGTGCGGTGCAAAAGGTCGCCGATGATCCCGTGCTGACGGCCGAGCTTCTGCTCCTGCTGCACGTGGCATTGGCCGATGGTAAGACGGACAAGACGGAATATGCGGCAATCCTCGGAATTGCCGCGAGCGATTTTGGTATTGCGCCCGATGAATTTGCAGAAGTGGCCGAGTATCTCAAGGATTTCGGCTATGAGACGACGAGTGAGCAAGCTGCGCTCGCCTTTGCCGATGTGCCCTTTGAGCGCAAGGTGTTGTTGCTGCGCCATCTTTTGACCATTGCCAATGCTGACAATGACCTTGATCCCGATGAGGCGAATTTGATCCGCAAGACGGCTGATCTTTTGGGTGTGACGCCGGAAGAATTGCACAAGAAGCGTTGATGACTAGACCCCTCTACGCGCTGGGCCTTGGTTGTGAGCGCGGTTGCGACCCGCAGGAAGTGCTTGCTCTGGCCGGGCGCGTCTTGAAGGAAGCGAGCGTCGCCGCAAGCAACTTACTTGGCGTATTTTCGATCGAGCAACGCAAGGATGAGCCGGCTGTCGTTCGAACGGCGGAGCAATTTGGCTTGCCTGTCACATGTTTCAGTGCCGAAGTTCTGGAAAGGGAAACGCCGCGATTACTCAATCCATCAGAACGGGTTTTCGCATTGGTCGGCTGCCACGGTGTAGCGGAGTCTGCGGCGCTTGCAGCCGTGGGTTCGGATGGCGTACTGGTGATCGGAAAGACCAAATCCGCTCACGCCACTGCAGCGCTTGCAGTGAAGAGATAGACGAGTTTAGACAATGACGGTTCATTTCATCGGCGCAGGTCCTGGCGCGCCCGACCTTATCACCGTGCGCGGGTTGAAGCTGATCCAGTCCTGCCCGGTTTGTCTCTATGCGGGCTCGCTCGTTCCAGCACAAATGGTGGCTGAGGTGCCTGAGGGAGCGCGAGTGATCGACACCTCGTCGCTTACGCTTGATGAAATTATCGCTGAATTCGAACGAGCGCATGCGGAAGGCAAGGACGTGGCGCGGGTACATTCCGGCGATCCATCTATCTACGGGGCCGTGTCAGAGCAGATGCGGCGCCTCGATGCACTGGGGATCGCCTATGACGTGACGCCGGGTGTTCCCGCATTCGCTGCCGCCGCCGCAGCGCTGAAGAAGGAACTGACGGTCCCGGAAGTCTGCCAGACAATCATCCTGACACGCACTTCGATGAAATCATCGGCCATGCCTGAGGGAGAGGATCTTGCAACGCTCGGCAAGTCTGGTGCGACGCTGGTCATTCATCTGTCGATCCGCAACCTGACGCGCATCGAAACCGAGCTCACTCCGCTCTATGGATCTGATTGCCCCGTTATTGTTGCCTATCGCGTCGGCTGGCCGGACGAACAATTCATTCATGGAACATTGGCCGACATTGGCGGCAAGGTGCGGGAATCGGGGTTGAGCCGCTCGGCAATGATTTTTGTCGGGCGCGGTTTGTCTGCGGACGCTTTTCGCGATTCAGCCCTTTACCACAAGGATCATAGCCACACATTGCGCTCACGTTCGAAGTGAACCCAAAGTCTCATCGACGAAATGACTGACGCTTTCAATATCCGGCAGGGTGCAGGTGCCTGGGCGGTGCGGCCGGTCGATCATGATAACGGGCAGGCCAAGATCGCGTGCAGCTTTGATCTTGGTATAGGATGCGCAACCGCCAGAGTTGCGGCAGACGATATGTGACAGGCGCTTCTTGGTCAGGAAGGTTGTTTCATCTTCGACACTGCCGGGTTTTGATAGTTCGAGCTCAAAGTCGATGAGGTCGAGCGGTACTTCCGGCGGATCGATCATCCGTACGACGAAATGCACGTCGCCACGGCGGGCGAACGGCGCGATGTGCTGCCTTCCAAGCGCGAGCAACACACGCGACTTAGTGGGGATGGCGGAGACTGTCTCTTCCAGTGAACTGACGCTTGTCCATTTGTCGCCGGGCCTTGCATGCCATGCCGGCCGCTCCAGCCGGACGAACGGGACCTTCGTTGTGGCAGCTGCAACGAGGGCGTTGTCCGATATCTGCGTTGCGAACGGGTGCGTCGCGTCGATAAGCAGCGACACATTCTCGCGCGCGATATATCCGATGAGTCCTCTTGCGCCGCCGAATCCGCCGGTACGCACTTCGCCCTCGAGCTTGGCTGGCTCGCGTGTACGCCCCGCCAATGAGGAAATGACGCGATAGCCCTGTGCCATGAGCCGTGCAGCGAGCTTCGCGGCCTCCGCAGTGCCGCCGAGAATGAGAATTGGACGATCAGACACGGGCGAGAATCGTTCCCTGGCGATCGGTAACGATCACTTCTACTTCGACCGGCGCGCCCTTGAGCGTGGCGAGCGCCGTCTCTCTGGCTTTTGTCGCGACAGGAAGTGCGAGATCGATTCCAAGACCTTGAGTCAATTCAAGCACTTCCTGTGCGGTGTTGGCATTCAGAATCCGCTCCCTCACATTTGGATCGAGTCCGAGCTTTTCCGCCTCGGCTGCGAGGAAGTTCATGCTGACCTGGCTACGGGCAGAGTGAAGATCGAGCGCGCCTTGCGCGAGTTTGGTCAGCTTGGCGAAGCCGCCGGCGATGGTCAGCTGGTCGATCGGATGAACGCGCAGGTATTTCAGAAGTCCGCCGGCAAAATCACCCATATCGAGGAGAGCTATTTCTGGCAGGTTGTAGATCGCCTGTGCCGCGTCCTCGGATGTGGAGCCAGTCGCAGCGAGCACATGGGTCAAGCCCGCGGCGCGCGACACATCGATGCCGCGATGGATCGAGTGTATCCAGGCTGCGCAAGAAAAAGGATGAACAATACCGGTTGTCCCCAGTATCGAAATACCGCCAACAATGCCGAGACGCGGGTTCCAGGTTTTCTTGGCGATCTCTTCGCCCTCGGGGACCGAGATAGTGATAACGATATCTGCCGGCAAATCATATTGGGCGCAGATCTCCTCGCAAATCTTTGTCATCATTTCGCGCGGTATGGGGTTGATAGCAGCTTCGCCGGGCGGAATTGGCAGGCCCGGCAAGGTGACGGTTCCGACGCCTTCGCCCGCGACAAACTGAATGCCGCTTCCGGGCGGGGCGGGGAACACGGTCGAGATTATGGTTGCGCCATGCGTGACATCGGGATCATCACCGGCATCTTTGACAATGCCTGCCATGGCGTAACCCTCACCGATCGATTCGATTGCCAGCTGAAAATGCGGGACCTCGCCCTTGGGCAGGATAATGGCCACCGGGTCGGGAAACTCCCCTGTGATCAATCCAATCAGAGCAGCTTTCGTGGCGGCTGTTGCACAGGCACCCGTGGTCCAGCCCCTACGCAAGGGCCGTTCACTGGTTTCATCAGGTTTACGCAATCCGGCATCAGATTCATCACTCATGCGGCTCTTATAGACCAGCTTCTACGCCCGTTGCATGATTTTTCCGATAAGTTCATGCTTACGGCGAGAAAAATTGTGCTATGCGCAAAGGATGTAATGAGATTCAGGCAATGGCGACCTGCAAATGGCACTATTCTGCGCTTCCGCTGCTTAGGGACCCAAAGTCCACTGTGCGCCGGTTCTCGAGAACCACCATTTTCGGCTCGCCCTGACCAGAATCTTATCACACCCAAGTTCGGGGTTAAGCGATGAGCGCAATGAAATCAAAACTGCCAAAGTTTGAAGCAGGACATGTGTGGCTTGTCGGCGCAGGGCCGGGGGATCCTGGCCTTCTGACGTTGCATGCTGTCAATGCGCTCGAACAGGCGGATGTGGTCGTCTACGACGCGCTGGTCAACGAGGATTGCCTGTCGTTTGCGCATCCGGACGCGACATTCGAATATGCCGGCAAGCGCGGCGGCAAACCATCGCCGCAGCAGCGGGATATTTCGCTGCGGCTGGTCGAGCTCGCACATTCCGGCAAGCGCGTCCTGAGGCTGAAGGGCGGTGATCCATTCGTGTTCGGGCGCGGCGGCGAGGAAGCACTGACGCTGGTAGAACACGATGTGCCTTTCCGGATTGTCCCCGGTATCACCGCTGGAATCGGCGGTTTGGCCTATGCGGGTATTCCCGTCACCCATCGAGAAACCAACCAGAGCGTGACCTTTCTAACCGGGCATGATGCGACCGGTCTGGTTCCCGATTCGATGGACTGGGCCAGTATCGCCAAGGGCTCGTCGGTCATCGTTATGTACATGGCGATGAAGCACATAGGCTTGATTGCCTCCCGGTTGATCAGCGCAGGACGTTCGAAGGACGAGCCGGTTGCCTTTGTCTGCAACGCGACGACAGGTGGGCAACAAGTACTCGAAACGACCTTGGCAAATGCCGAAACGGACGTCCAGCGATCTGGGTTGCGGCCTCCCGCTATCGTTGTCGTCGGAGAAGTGGTGCGGTTGCGCACCGCTCTCGACTGGCTCGGTGCGATCGAGGGCCGCGTGCTCAGCCAAGACCCGCTTGGTACCCGCCGGGAAAAGGACGCGGGATGAAAGGCTTGATAATTGCCGCGCCAGCTTCGGGTAGCGGAAAGACCACAGTGACACTGGGGTTGTTGCGCGCGCTGCGCGATCTCAGCATCGAGATTGCACCTGCCAAAGCCGGTCCAGATTATATCGATCCCGCCTATCACACGGTTGCAAGTGGCGTTCCTTGCGTCAATCTCGACCCCTGGGCGATGCGGCCAGACCTTATCAGTGCGCTCGCCTCCCGCCACACGGAAGGCGGCAAGATGCTCGTCGTCGAGGGTATGATGGGTCTGTTCGACGGCGCCATGGACGGGCGAGGATCCGCCGCGGACCTAGCGACGTACCTTTCACTTCCGGTCATTCTGGTTCTGGATTGCGCCAGGCAGTCGCACTCGATCGCGGCGCTCGTCAGTGGCTTTCGTGATTTTCGACGTAACTTGTTCATCGCTGGCCTGATCCTCAACCGCGTGGGCAGCGCACGTCATGAAGCCATGCTGCGAGCTGCATTGGAGCCTGTGGGCATTCCCATCCTCGGTTCATTGCCTCGCGATGAAAGGCTGCAATTACCGGAACGGCACCTCGGCCTGGTGCAGGCGGGCGAACATCTCGACGTCGACAATTTCATTGCACATGCCGCGTCGGTCATCGGCGAGCGGATCGATCTCAAACGTATCCAGCAAGTTGCAGGCCGTTATGGTTCCTCTGAGTCTATGGCCAATGTCGCGCGTATTCCGCCGCTCGGACAGCGCATTGCCGTTGCGCGCGACAATGCCTTTGCATTTTCCTATTTTCACCTGCTGGATGGATGGCGCCGACGCGGGGCGGAGATCAGTTTCTTCTCGCCACTCGCGGATGAAGCGCCGACCGAAAGCAGCGATGCGATCTATCTTCCCGGAGGCTATCCCGAGCTTCACGCAGGGCGGCTGGCAGAGGCCGCAAATTTTGCAGCCGGTGTTAAGCGAGCGGCGGCCAGAGGTGCGCTCGTCTATGGCGAGTGCGGCGGCTATATGGTGCTTGGCGAGAGCATCGAGGATGCTGAAGGCGACAAGTATGGGATGCTCAGGCTGTTGCCGGTCGAAACAAGCTTTGCAAAGCGCAAGCTTCATCTCGGCTATCGGCGGATCGAACCACTGGCGGCATCACCTTTCCAGTCATTGCTGACCGCTCACGAATTCCACTATGCCAGCATCGTTCGCGAAGGGAACGCCGCGCGGCTCTTTCGTGTCAGGGATGCGCTCGGCGAGGATTTGGGCGAAGCGGGGCTTCGCGTTGGTTCGGTGTGTGGCTCCTACATGCATGTAGTTGATTTGGCGGGATGATGCAGATTGAACATGGGGGCGCGCTCGACCGCGCCATGGAGCGTTTCGGCGGCGCAGTTGCCGACTGGATTGACCTTTCGACTGGAATCAATCCGGAAGTATTTCCCCTGCCGCTGATCGGGCCCGAGATCTGGAATCGCCTACCGGATGAAAAGCTGCTGGTTTCAGCGTTTCGTGCGGCAAAGGACTACTACAGCATGGCAAATGAAGCTGAAATCGTTGCCGCGCCGGGAACGCAGTCGCTGATACAGATGATGCCTGAATTGGTGACCAGGGGGGAGGTAGCGATCGTTGGCCCGACCTATCAGGAACATGAGCGTTCATTTCTGCAGGCTGGCTGGATGGTCTCGAATTGCGCGTGCATCGAGGATATTCCACAGTCTGCAAAGATTGCGGTGATCGTCAATCCCAACAATCCGGATGGACGCATTGCCGCAAAGGATGATCTGCTCGACCTCGCCAAGGCAATGGATAGCAAGGGCGGATTTCTCGTCGTCGATGAAGCCTTTGCGGATCCGCATCCAGAGAGCAGCGTTGCCGAACATGCGGGCAAGGGCGGGCTGATCATCCTTAAATCCTTTGGCAAGTTCTTCGGCCTTGGCGGCCTGCGCCTCGGCTTCGCCCTGTCGACGCTTGATATTGCGCAGACGCTCAAGCTGCGCCTTGGTCCATGGGCGGTGTCGGGTCCGGCTCTAGCCATCGCAGTGCATGCGTTTTCAGATCGCGGACGGCTCGCCGCCTATACGGAGCGGCTTCGATTCCGCCGGGCATTGCTTGCGAATGTGCTTGCTGAAGCTGGCCTTGTCGAGATTGGTGGCACGATGTTGTTCTCACTGGTAGAATTGATGCAGGCGCATCGTCTTCATGAAGAACTTTGCAGACAGCATGTACTGACGCGAAAATTTGGTTACGCGCCACAATGGTTGCGTTTTGGTCTGCCATTGGATGAAATTGCCGCTGACATCTTGCGCCAGCGCCTGACCAAGGCTCAAGGCAGGATCAACAGCTGATATTCTGATTCAAGAGGGTCGAATCGTTCATGGAAATCAATCTCTTGATTCTGTTTCTTGCCTTGCTTGCCGATCGATATTTCGGCGATCCGGACTGGCTTTGGGAGAAGATACCGCACCCCATTGTGCTATTTGGCAAGGCAATCGCGTATGCGGACACGAGATTCAACAGGCCAGGTGATTCGGACGATGAGCGACGACGGGACGGGTTTCTGACGATGTTCGGGCTGCTCGTTCTGGCGGCCGTGGTCGGCTGGGTTGTGCATCTGGCACTGAGGACTATCTCGCCGGTTGGCGAGCTTGTTGAAGCTCTCCTCGTTGCGGTGTTTCTGGCGCAAAAAAGCCTCGGCGATCACGTGACCCGCGTCGCCGTCGCCTTGCGCGAAGAGGGCATAGTCGGCGCCCGCCGAGCTGTCTCCATGATTGTCGGGCGTGACCCGGAAGTGCTTGACGATGCCGGCGTAAGTCGTGCCGCCATCGAAAGCCTCGCGGAAAACACGTCCGACGGTATCATCGCACCCGCATTCTGGTATGCGCTGTTAGGACTTCCAGGACTACTGGCCTATAAAATGCTGAACACGGCGGATTCGATGATCGGCCATTTGAATGATCGCCACCGCGATTTCGGACGCTTTGCGGCCAAGCTCGATGATGTCGCTAACTGGATTCCCGCGCGACTGACGGGATTGTTGATCTCCGCCGCTGCCTGGATCGTGCACGGCTATGACGCAGCACTTCGATCGTTCAACGTGATGATGCGCGATGCGCGGCTGCACCGCTCGCCTAATGCCGGGTGGCCAGAGGCGGCGATGGCGGGAGCTATCGAAGTGGCGCTTGCGGGCCCGCGTGTTTATGGCGGCGTCACAGCCAACGAGCCGATGCTGAACGGAGCAGGTCGGCGTGATGCGGGGGCTGAAAACATCGAGGACGCCCTTGATATTTTTAGCGTTGCGACTGCAACCTTTACGGGACTCATCTTCGTCCTTTTCCTCATAGGATTGTTGTTCTAACCCTGTTCACCGATCCTTCGTGCCAGCGCCTTGTGAAGATCAGGTGATGCCTGGACAAGGGCGCGCCCCGCATCGGATTGCGGGTTGCGCAAGACTTCCTCGGTGTCGCCGCGCTCGACGATCTTGCCTTCAGACATAACCATGAGGGTGTCTGTGATGGCGCGGGCGACAGCAAGATCGTGGGTGATGAGCAGGTAGGCGATGCCAAGCCGACGATTGAGATCGGCGAAGAGGTCGAGAATTTGCGCGCGGATCGATACGTCGAGTGCCGAGACCGGCTCATCGGCAACGATCAGCTTCGGTTCGGTGATGATGGCACGAGCAATGGCAAGACGCTGGCGCTGACCACCGGAAAATTCATGCGGATATTTGTCCCGGTCTTGTCGCGGGATGCCAACCCGCTCCAGTGCAGTATCGACACGATCGCGCTTTTCGGTCGGTGAGAGGGGGCGATCCAACAGGTAGAGCGGCTCAGAGACGAGACGTTCCGCCTTGTGGCGCGGATTGAACGACCCGTAGGGGTCCTGAAACACAACCTGCATGTTTTGACGGACCGGCCGCAGCGCATCCTCTTTCAGACCGTCGATGCGTTGATTGCCAAACTGGATCTCACCGGCAGTCGGCCGGTCCAGGGCAAGGATCATCCGGGCGAGGGTTGATTTGCCGCAACCGGAACGGCCAACCAATGCCATCGATTGGCCTGGTTGAAGATCGAAGCTGACATCGTCAACTGCTTTTGTATCATCGCTCCGGGAAAACCAGCCACTGCGACTGCCGCGATAGCTGCGTCCAAGATTGCGGACCGAGAGGAGCGGGCCGTGGGTTGGAGGATGCGGGCGGTTTGTCCGTTCCGGCACATGCATCGAAGCCTGCGCCAGCTGTCGCGTATAGGGATGTATTTGTTCTGTCAGGATCCGCGTGGTTTCGCCATTATCCATGACCTCACCATGCCGAAGAATGGTGATCGAATGGGCCATATCTGCGACCACGGCCAGATCATGGCTGATGAGCAAAAGCCCCATTTTTTCTTCGTCGACGAGGCTTTGCAGAAGATCGAGAATTTGCGCCTGCAGGACAACATCGAGTGCTGTGGTCGGTTCATCCGCGATCAGCAGTTTCGGCTTTAGCGCACAAGCGATAGCTATGACGACCCGCTGCCGCTGGCCTCCGGAAAGTTCATGCGGATAGCGGCCGAGTGGAAACTTTGCGGTTGGCAGACCCACACGATCGAGAATGGAGCGTGTCCGCTCCTGTGCGACGGCACGCGTTGCTCTGGTATGCAGCCTGATTCCCTCTGCAACCTGTTCTCCAATGGTTTTCACCGGATTGAGCGCCGTCATCGGCTCCTGAAACACCATGCCGATGTCGTCACCGCGCAGCATGCACATTTCGGCTTCGCTTGCGGCCAGAATATCCCTGCCGTTAAAGCGAATTTGCCCCTCCGCCCTGGCACCGCTTGGCAACAGTTTCATGATGCTGAGCGCGGTCATGGATTTGCCAGAGCCGGATTCGCCAACCAATGCCCGGATTTCGCCAGGCTCGATGGCAAGATCTATACTCTTGAGCGCGAGGAAGGCGCCGATCGTCAATGACAGATCCTTGATTTCGAGCAGAGCCATCAACGCTCCCGCCGCAATTTGGGATCAAGGACATCGCGCAGGCCATCGCCGAGAAGGTTAAGACCAAGAACGGTGATGACGATGGCGAGGCCCGCAAAGAGCGCCATATGCGGCGCCAAGCTGATCATCGTTTGGGCCTCGAACAGCATGCGGCCCCAGCTCGGCATTGGCGGCTGCGACCCGAGTCCGACATAGGAAAGGCCGGCTTCCGCAAGGATACCGAGCGAGAACTGGATAGTGCCCTGAACGACAAGGAGGTTCGCCACGTTGGGCAGGATGTGTTCGACCGTGATACGCGCCGCGCCTTTGCCGGAGGCACGGGCAGCCAGGATGTATTCGCGCGGCCAGAGCGACAGGGCAGCACCGCGGGCGACACGGGCAAAGACTGGGATGTTGAAGATGCCGATGGCAATGATTGCGTTGATTGCGCCTGGGCCAAAGACGGCGGTAATCATGACTGCCGAGAGCAGTGCTGGAAAGGCGAAGACCAGATCGTTGAAGCGCATCAACAATTCGTCGGTCACGCCGCCGCGTGCTGCTGCCCAAAGGCCGAGTGGTACGCCGAGACCCATGCCGATCACCACGGAAACGAAGGCCACTGCAATGGAATTGCGGCTGCCAACCATGATCATCGAAAGAATATCGCGCCCGAAATGGTCTGTGCCGAGCCAATGTGCGGCGGATGGCGGCTTCAGCTTGCCGATAATATCGAAGGTGCCGACCCCATAGGGTGTCCAGACAAAGGAAAGAGCAGCCATCAACGCGAGAAGGCTCGTGATAATCAGGCCAACGAGAAATGACCTGTTGGCGAGGGCTTTCGACAGATTTTCGTGCCATGCCGTGGAGGCGTTCATGACCGGCTCCGCAAGCGGGGATCAATAATGGCGTAGGAGAGATCGACCAGGAGATTGACGAAGATGACTGCAGCGACAAGCACCATGACCACACCTTCGACGACGATCAGATCGCGCTGGGTGATCGCCTGGAATACCAGGCGGCCGAGGCCCGGCAGGTAGAAGACGTTCTCGATAATGATCGTGCCGGCGAGCAGGAAGGCAAATTGCAGACCCAGGATGGTGAGGACCGGGATGAGCGCATTGCGCAAGGCGTGGCCATAGAGCACCTTGCGGTGCGTAAGACCTTTGGCGCGGGCAGTGCGGATATAGTCTTCCCCAAGTACATCCAGCAGGGCGGAGCGCGTGACACGAGCCAGGATGGCGGCTTGCGGCAGCGCAAGGGCGACGGACGGCAGTATCAGCGATTTAAGGCCTGGCCATAGGCCGGTGTTCCAACCGGGAAAGCCGCCTGCTGGAACGAGCCGCAGCGTTACCGCGAAAACGTAGACGAGGAGGAGGGCGAACCAGAAGTTCGGAATCGCAACGCCCACCTGTGCGACCCCCATGGTTACGGTGTCGCAGAAGGTACCGCGCCGCGCTGCGGAAAACAGACCAACCGGGATGGCGATTGCGGTGGAAAGAATCAATGAGATCAGAGCGAGCGGTAGTGAAACCGCGACGCGTTCGATGATAAGACTTATGACTGGCACTGAGTACGTGTAAGACCTACCCAGATCGCCCGTAAGAAGGCCGCCAAGCCACCTGAGGTACCGCACGACCAATGGCTGGTTCAGACCCATCTGCTCTTGCAGGGTTCGAACGGCATCTTCCGTCGCGTTCATTCCGAGCATCAGGCGGGCCGGATCGCCCGGTACGACTTCGAGAACTGCGAAGACGAGGATGGATGCGGCCAGCAGCGTGACGATGCCGATCAGAATGCGCTTTGATGCGTAGCTCAACATGAATCAGCCTTGATCGTGCCGACCCCGACGAGCATCAGTCGGCCCACTTCACCGCTGTCAGGTCATTGGCCTGTATTGGACCATTTTCCCAAAGGCCTTCGATCTTCGCATCCCATATGCCCGTCTTTGGCAGCTGAAACAGAAAGGCCGCGGGGACATCGGTTGCCAGGATCTTCTGCGCCTGCTGGTACAGTTCCATGCGCTGTTCGGCGTCTGACGTCGCCTCGATCTGTTTGATCAGATCCTTGAATGCCGGATTGTCATAGTTGAAGTAGTAGTCGTCACGGGCAAAAATGTTGAGATCGTTCGGCTCCGTATGGGAGACGATCGTCATGTCGTAATCCTTGCCCTTGAATACCTGTTCAAGCCACTGCGCCCATTCCAGAGGAATGATCTCCGCCTCGATGCCGATTTCGCGTAGTTCCGCCGCGATGATTTCACCGCCGCGCCGGGCATAGACGGGTGGGGGCAGTTTCAGCGTTGTCTTGAAGCCGTCAGCCTGCCCCGCTTCGGTGAGGAGCTTCTTTGAAAGTTCCGGATCATAGGCTGTTTCCGCCGTCAGATCGATGTAGGCGGGGTGATGCGGGGGAAAGAATGAGCCGATCGGCGTCCCAAGACCAAACATGGCACCGTCGATGAGTGCCTTGCGGTCGATGGCGTGGGCAATGGCCTGGCGCACCTTCAGATTGTCGAAGGGCGGCTTCTTGTTGTTCATGCCGAGCACGGTTTCGCCTTCTGTCGTCCCTATGACCACCTTGAAGCGTGGATCGGCCTGGAATTGCGCGATCGTTTCATAACTCGGAAATACCGGAAAGGCCTGCACATCGCCCGCCATCAGTGCCGCCGTGGCCGCAGCAGGATCGGGGATGACCCGAAATGTGGCTTTTTCCAGTGCCGCGGGTGCACCCCAATAATCGGAATTCTTGGAGATGACGATTTGCGAGCCCTTTGCCCATGAGTCGAACTTGAATGGCCCGGTTCCGATGGGTTTTTCCTTGTTGGTCTCGGCGCTTTCCGGCGCAACGATCACCGCATCACCCCAGCCCATATTGTAAAGGAAATCGCCGTTCGGCTGCTTCAAGGTTACCTTGACTGTCAGCGGATCGATCACATCAACCGTGTCAATGGCGGCAAAGAGGCCTTTTTGGGCATTGGTGGATTTATCACTGCGAGCGCGGTCGAGCGAAAACTTGACATCCTCGGCATCGAATGTCGTGCCGTCGTGAAATTTCACGTCCTTATGCAGCTTGAATGTATAGATCTTGCCGTCATCGGACAGCGTCCAGCTTTCAGCGAGGGCAGGGAGAACTTCACCTTTCGATCCGATCCGCGTCAGGCCCTCGAAGATGTTGGCGTAGACGACCTCGTCGATCGCCGCTGCGGCACCTGCTGTCGGATCAAGATGCGGCGGTTCCAGCACGATGCCGAGCGTAAGATCAGTCTTTGCAGCATAGGAAGCGGTAGATGAGAGCAAGGCGATTGCAGCGCCCACAAGGGCTGACTTCCAGAAATTCATCGTTCAACGTCCCCCAATACTTTGCCGTAGCAGCAATGGATGTCTATTTCGTCTAGATCGAGCCGGACAATAGCACCTTCAATCCCAACGCCATCACCTTGGCCGACTCGATCATGTCTTCGATGCCCACATATTCGTCCGGGCGATGCGCGAGGTCGAGAATACCCGGTCCGTAAGCGATGCAGTCATGCAGCAGTCCGATCCGCGCGATATGCTTCTGGTCATAGGTACCAGGCGAAATCACATAATCGGGCTCTTTGCCGAAGACGGCGCGGATGCCTTGGGCGACGGCCGTTACGACCGGCGCATCACGCTCGGTCATCAGCGGCTGCACTTCCATGATGTCGCGAATGTTGTAGTGGAATTTCGGCCGCTCCCATTGCAGCCGGTCAAGGATCGAAATCACTTCGCGCTTCACCTCGGTGATGTCTTCCTCAAGAAGGAAACGCCGATCGATGGTCAATCGGCACGAATCCGGCACATTGGGTGAGGGAAGGCCTGAATAATCATCGGTCTGACCACCATGGATCGAATTGATATTCATCGTCGACCGGCGCGCACCTTCCGGCACGACGGGCATGCGCGTCTGCTTTCTGTCGAGAGCCGGAAATAGTTCGTTTTCAAAGGCTTCCAGCACAGCGCCCATGTGCCGGACCGCACAATCGCCGAGAAAAGGCATCGAACCATGGGCGATCTCACCTTTGGTCTCGATCTCGGCCCACCAGACGCCGCGATGGCCGAGGCAGATGCGATCTTTGTTGAGCGGTTCAGGTATGATGACGTGGTCGACGCGGGGCTTGGAGAAGAAACCCTTGCTGGCGAGATAGGCAACGCCGCCAAACCCGCCGGACTCCTCGTCCACCGTGCCCGATATCTCGATGGCACCGGAAAAATCGGGATAGACTTCCAGAAAAGCTTCCGCAGCGATGATCGATGCGGCAAGCCCGCCCTTCATGTCACAAGCACCGCGCCCATAGATCTTGCCGTCCTTCACGACGCCTTCAAACGGATCTACGGTCCAGCCATCGCCGGTGTCCACAACATCGATATGTGAATTGAAATGCACGGTCTGGCCGTGCGTTCGTCCGTCAAACCGGGCGACGACGTTGGTGCGCGGATAACGGTCCGTGTCACCGGGCGTGCCTTCGCCGCGAATCAACTGGGTTTCGAAGCCGATCTTTCGCAGCCGTTGTGCAAGATATTCGGCACAAGGCGTATAGGCTTCGCCGGGCGGGTTAATCGTGGGAAAACGGATCAGTTCACGCGTCAGCGTGATCAGGTCATCACGTCGTTTCTCGATGGCGCGGGAAAGTTTTTCGTCCATTCGCACATCAAATCAGGCGATGTCCCGATTTGGCAAGAGGCAACTTGTTGCCAGTCGCAAATGCCGTTTTCCTGATGAAATGTCGTTTGTGTGTTTGGTGGTTTGGAATTGTTCTTATAAAACAATCCATGAAGCATGTGACTAGCGGGGCCCATCAAGAATGAATTCAGAACCACACCTTGCCCTGTCGGAGCCGGTTGGTGATGAAGTCCGCAAGACCACTTGCTACATGTGCGCCTGCCGATGCGGCATCGATGTCCATCTGAAAGACGGCAAGGTCCGTTATATCGAGGGTAATCGCGACCACCCAATCAATAAGGGCGTGTTGTGTGCCAAGGGTTCTGCCGGGATCATGCAGCATTATTCGCCGGCACGGTTACGCGCGCCGCTGCTACGGACAGGACCCCGTGGCTCCGGCGAATTCAAGGAAATCTGCTGGAACGAAGCGTTGTCATTGGCCGTGGAGTGGTTGCAGCCTGTGCGCGAGACTGAGCCACAGAAGCTGGCGTTTTTCACCGGCCGCGACCAAAGCCAGGCGCTCACCAGTTTCTGGGCGCAGAATTTCGGTACGCCCAATTATGCGGCACATGGCGGTTTCTGCTCGGTCAATATGGCGGCTGCCGGTATCTACACGATCGGCGGTGCGTTCTGGGAATTCGGAGCTCCGGACTGGGACAAGACGAAACTGTTCGTACTGTTTGGTGTGGCTGAAGACCACGATTCCAATCCGATAAAGATCGGCATATCCAAGCTGAAGAAGCGCGGCGCGCGATTTGTCTCGGTCAATCCGGTACGCACGGGTTATTCCGCCGTTGCCGACAACTGGATCGGGATAAGACCAGGCACAGACGGATTGCTGATCCTCAGCGTCATCCACGAGCTCTTCCGCACCGGCAAGATCGACCTCGATTACCTCCAGCGCTACACCAATGCACCTTGGCTAGTGATCGATGACGAAGGCAAGGAAGATCACGGCTTGTTTCTGAGGGACGATCTTGGCAAGGCGCTGGTGCGTGACCGCAAGTCGGGTGCGCTGGTGCGGTTTGATGAACCGGGGCACGCAGCCGATCTCAATGCAGATTTCGTCACCGGGGATGGCCGGAAAGTTCGCAGTGTTCTGCGGCTGATGGCGGAAAAATATCTAGATCCCAAATACGCACCCGAAGCCGTCACCGCTGAAACCGGAATTGCGGCGGCAACGATCCGCGGCCTGGCTTCGGAGATCGCACGGGTAGCCTTCGAGGAAGAGATTGTTGTCCAGCAGCCCTGGACTGACATGAAGGGCGAACAGCACGAGGTGATGATCGGTAGGCCTGTGAGCTTTCACGCCATGCGCGGGATCTCGGCCCATTCCAACGGTTTTCAATCGGCGCGAGCGCTGCATGTGCTGCAGACGATAATTGGCTCCATCGATTGCCCCGGCGGCTATCGCTACAAGCCGCCATACCCGAAGCCGGCTACGGCACATCCGCGGCCGCATGGCAGGACCGAACATGTGAAGCCGGGCCAACCGCTGGCGGGTCCGCATCTCGGCTACCCGCTGGGGCCCGAAGATTTGCTGGTTGACGGTAAAGGCAAGCCACAGCGCATCGACAAGGCCTTTTCCTGGGAAGCGCCGCTCTCCGCTCATGGTTTGATGCACATGGTCATCGCCAATGCATGCGCGGGCGATCCCTATCCGGTCGACGTGCTGTTCCTTTACATGGCGAACATGGCGTGGAATTCGTCGATGAACACGCGCGGCACGATCAAGATGCTGGAAGAGCGCGATGAGGCGACCGGCAACTACAAGATCCCCAAGATCATCTATTCCGACGCCTATTCGTCTGAGATGGTAGCCTATGCAGACCTCGTCCTGCCGGACACGACCTATCTGGAGCGGCATGACTGTATTTCTCTGCTCGATCGTCCAATCTCCGAACCGGAGGCTGCCTGCGATGCCATTCGTTGGCCAGTGCTCGAACCGGATCGGGATGTGCGTGGTTTCCAATCGGTGCTGATCGATCTCGGCGCGCGGCTCAAACTTCCCGGCTTCGTCGACGGTCAAGGCAAGGCGCTTTACAAGGACTATGCCGATTACATCGTCAATCATCAGCGCAAGCCAGGGATCGGTCCGCTATCCGGGTGGCGCGGCGCCGATGCAGAGGGCGAGGGGCGAGGCGAACCCAATCAGGACCAGTTGAAAAACTATATCGATCACGGTGCCTTCTGGATGAAACACATTCCTGAGGAGGCGTTGTATTTCAAACACCACAATGCGGCGTACCAACAGTTCGCTATCGATATGGGCTTTTTTGACGCGCCGCAGCCGGTCACGATCCAACTTTATGTCGAAACGCTGCAGAAGTTCCGCTCGTCGGCGCTCGGAATCCGGCAACCTGTCGCTCCCGAACAATACAGGCAACGCCTGCTCGACTGTTTCGACCCCTTACCCGACTGGTACCGGCCATTCGAGGAACAGGGCGTCGATACCGCGGATTTTCCCTACCACGCCATCACGCAGCGGCCGATGGCGATGTATCACTCCTGGGGCTCGCAGAATGCTTGGCTGCGGCAAATCCACACGAAGAATCCGCTCTATGTTCCAGGTACGATCTGCGATGAGATTGGCCTGAAGGACGGGGACTGGGCGTGGGTCACCTCCCATCATGGCCGCATCAAATGCGAGGTGGCACGGACCGATGCGGTGAACGGCAAGACCATGTGGACATGGAATGCCATCGGCAAGCGCAAGGGCGCCTGGGCGCTTGATCCGAACGCGCCCGAAGCAACCAAGGGCTTTCTGCTTAATCATCTCATCCACGAGCTGCTCCCCCCCAGGTCCGATGGCATGCGCTGGTCCAATTCCGATCCCATTACCGGTCAGGCGGCCTGGTACGATCTGCGCGTGCGCATCGAAAAGGCCGAGGCGGGCGAGGAGATCAGCGAGCCGCATTTTGGCCCGATTAAACGACCCGGCAACCAGAAACAGCCGCCTGATGAACTGCGCTTTGGACAGGAGTGGACGAGCAAATGACCAGCCTGCCGCAAAACCGGACCGCAAAGAAACTCGGGCTCGTCATCGATCTCGATGTCTGTGTCGGTTGCCACGCCTGCGTGATCAGCTGCAAGGAATGGAATACGGGCGGCTATGGCAATGCGCTGTCGGACAAGCATCCTTATGGCGAGGATGTTACAGGGACGTTTCTCAACCGCATCCACAGTTTCGAGGTGGTTCCGGAAGGCGGGCAGGTCATTGGCGAAGCCGGTGATGCGCGCGTGGTGCATTTCCCCAAATCCTGTCTGCACTGCGAAGATGCGCCGTGTGTCACGGTCTGCCCGACCGGTGCTTCCTATAAGCGCGCCGAGGACGGCATCGTGCTCGTCGATGAGGACAAGTGCATCGGATGCGGGCTTTGCGCCTGGGCTTGTGCGTATGGGGCGCGGGAGATGGATCTGGCAGCGGGCGTGATGAAGAAATGCACGCTCTGCGTCGACCGTGTCTATAACGAGACCCTGAAGGAGGAAGATCGCGTGCCATCCTGTGTCAGGACCTGTCCGGTCAATGCGCGGCATTTTGGCGATCTTGGCGATCCGAACTCCGACGTCTCGATCATGGTGGCCGAGCGCGGCGGGTTTGACCTGATGCCGGAACAGGAAACGCGACCGACAAACAAATATCTACCACCTCGGCCGCGCAGATCCTTGAGCGACAGTGCGCCAATGATTCCGCTTGCCGAAAACACCGAAGGCGCGCGTGGATTTTTCGCCTGGCTCGACAAGACGCTGGACCGGATTTAGGGTCCGGACCTGCTAATCTGGTCGAAATGGTATGAGGTCATCTGTTCGGATACGAGGAGCAAAGGCGATGGAAATGTGGTTCATTTTCGAGCCTTTGCGACACGTTAGCCGGGCGAAAAGACCCTATCCTGCGGACGCCGAAGCGGCGGCAAGCTCAAGCGTCGAACCTTTCGGCCGGGGGAAAGACCCCGCCCTTCACGCTTCTCCTCGCATCTTCTTGCCGTTTCAGGCGCCATTTCGATCATATTAACAGGTCCGGACCCTATCCATGCATCCAGCCTATTCGATTATCCTTTTCACAACCTTGTCCGGTTTGGGATATGGCTTAGCGGTTGCGCTGGGGCTTGGTGTCCTCGATCCGTCGCTGCTATCGACCAAGCTTGCCTATTTGGCATCCCTTTCATTCATCGCGATCGGGCTTCTGTCCTCGCTCCTGCATCTCGGCAATCCGCAGCGCGCGTGGCGTGCCTTGAGCCAGTGGCGTTCAAGCTGGTTGTCGCGCGAAGGGGTGATGGCGATTGCCACGTTCGTACCGCTGACCTTGAGTGCAGCGCTGGCGATCTTCGCCAACAGGTATGATTCTGTTCTGGGATTGATAAGTGCTCTGGGTGCGTTGCTGACAGTCTATTGTACGTCAATGATCTACGCGTCGCTCAAGACTGTCGGATCATGGCATACAAAACTGACGCCACTATGCTTTCTTCTCTTTTCGCTGGCAGGCGGATTCTTGCTGGCGAGCGCTTTTGCGAGTGGAAGTGGGTTGATCGCAGAATTGTTGGCGCTGTTGTTCCTGCTTTTGGCGTTGATTGCGAAGATGGTCTGGCGTAACCGAGCGACGATGCTTGTGCCGCTCTCGACACCCGAAAGCGCGACCGGTCTTGGCTCTATCGGCAGAGTGCGGTTGTTTGAACGGCCGCATGCACTCGACAATTATCTGACGCGCGAAATGGGCTTTCGCGTTGCGCGAAAGCATGCTGCGAGGCTTTGGGCGATCGCGTTTGTTTGTGGTGCGGTCCTGCCTATCGTAGCATTGCTAACGGCCATGGTGCTCAACGGCGGTTTGGTCTCGCAATTTGTCCTTGCTGTCGGGGTCCTGGCACATTTCCTTGGAGTTTTCGTCGAGCGTTGGCTGTTCTTCGCCGAAGCCAAACACGCGGTAATGAATTACTACTGAAATTAGTTCCAGCGTTTGTGGAACCACATCCATTGGCCGGGGTATTGACGTACCCAGGTCTCGACCTTGTCGTTCAACGCCTGCACGGTTGCAGCCAGATCGACGGCGCCTTTTTCATCACGGGGCAGTTCCATCTTTTCTTCCAGTTCAAGCCGGAACCGGCCGCCTGGGAGACGAACGCAGCGCACTGGATAAACGTCGCAATCATATTGCCGCGCCAGCTTCGCCAAGAGCGGATTGGTCTTGCACGGCCGATTGAAGAACGTCGATGCAATGCCGCGTCGGAACTTCTGGTCGACGAGCATGCCGACATTGCCATTGGCATTGAGCACGCTGGCCAGCGACCAGGCTGCGCCGGCCTTTGATGGTACGAGATGACCCATATTGGTCCGCCGGGCGCCCAAAATCCTCTTGGCGACGTAAGGATTGTTCGGCGGGCGAAACAGCGCGGTGACATTAAGGTCGAAGGTCGCCGCGCAGATCGGCAGCAGTTCGAAATTGCCAGTGTGCCCGGTAAAGAAGATGTGGGGACGATCCTTCTCATCGAGGAGGCGCTCGAAGATTTCGCGGCCTTGGACCTCGATCTCCCCCGTTTCGTCGCTGTGCGGATCGTAGTCGAATATCGCATCGAGAAAGACGTATTCAGCGGTGAGGCGCGCCATGTTGCCCCACATGTCGCGTGCGATCTCCTGCAATTCCTCGTCGGATTTCTCGGGATAGGCCTTGCGCAGATTATTCATGGCCACGCGATGGCGGCCCATCAAGGGACCGATTTTGCGCGCAGCGCTGTCGGTGAAATCCATCGCGGCTTTCGCGGGCAACTGCCGTAAAAGCCACAGGATGCCAAAGATAACATTCGCCGAAAGCCAGTAGTTGAATGACTTCAACTTCTGGCTCCAACGGAATAGAGCAAGCTTCGTATCGAGTTTCATGGAATCAGTTGAGGCGCAGGATGATCTTGCCGAAAACGTCCCGCCCTTCCATCCGTTTCAGCGCGGTATCGATGTCGTCGAAGCTGACTTCGGTGTCGATCACCGGATGGACGAGACCGCGCGCCATCTTCTGCATGGCGTCGGCCATGTTTTCCATTCGGCAGCCGAACGAGCCGAGCAGTTTCAACTGTTGCTGGAACAGCATCATCAGGTTCATGCTGGTGGAAACGCCTGAGGTCGAACCGCAGGTAACGAGACGCCCGCCTCGGCGAAGTGACAGCATTGAGCCTGCCCATGTGTCAGCGCCAACATGTTCAAAGACGACATCAACGCCTCTCTTCTTGGTCAGCTTGCGGACAACACCCTCGAAGCGATCTTCGCGGTAGTTGATGACATGATCGGCGCCAAGCGCCTTGGCTTTCTCAATCTTGTTGTCGGAGCCAACGGTGGTGATAACGGTGCAGCCGATCTTCTTGGCAAGCTGGATCGCTGCCGAGCCGATGCCGGAGCCGCCTGCGTGGACAAGAATGGTTTCACCCGGCTCAAGCTTCGCGTTGTCGAAAAGCATGTGCTCGACCGTACCGAATGTGACCGGAGCAACTGCAGCGCCGATCTCGTCGACCCCGGGTGGAGCCGGAACGAGCAGGCGGGCTTTGAGGTTCACCTTTTCCTGGGCAAAGCCATCGAGATGGAAACCGTGCACGCCGGAAACATGCTCGCAGAGGTTGTCGCGGCCTTCACGGCACGGGCGGCAGAGGCCGCAGGTCTGTGCGCCGTAGATGGAAACCAGCTGACCGGGCAGGAGGCTGACACCCGGGCCGATGGCATCAACAACGCCGGACGCCTCAGCACCGATCGTCAGCGGCATCTTGCGCTTGGCGAACGCCATACCGCGCCAACCCCAGACGTCGATGTGGTTAAGCGCGACAGCCCTGATGTTGACCGTGACTTCCCCCGGGCCGGGCGGGGGCGGTGGTGCAATATCGACGATCTCGAGCTTGCGGTCTTCAATCAGCTGTAATGCGCGCATATCAATGTCCGTTTCCTGTTCAGGGCACGGATTAGTTCGGTTCTGCCGTCATGACAAGACACGTATTTTGTCCGCCGAAGCCAAATGAGCTGGAAAGCACGGACGAGACGCTCGCTTCGCGCTTCACATTGGGCACGACGTCCATGACAATTGCCGGATCCGGATTGTCGTAGTTGATCGTCGGCGGGATCGTCCCGGTCTGGATCGTTAGAACCGAGAACACGGCTTCGATCGCGCCTGCTGCGGTCAGCGTATGGCCGATCATCGATTTGTTGGACGAAACGGGGAGCGATGAAATGCGATCACCAAAGACGGTTGAGAGCGCCAGATATTCCATCTTGTCGTTTTCCGGCGTCGAGGTGCCGTGAGCGTTGATATAGTCGATGGCATCTTCCTTGATGCCGGCATCGTCCAACGCTGCGCGCACGGCGCCGATGGCTGGAGAACCGTCGGGCTTCGACCGGGTACGGTGAAAATCATCGGCCTTCTCGCCGCAACCGCGCATAATGCCGAGAATGTTCGCGCCGCGCGCCACTGCCGAGACCAGCGATTCCATCACCAGCGCCCCGGAACCTTCCGCCATGACGAAACCGTCGCGATCCTTGGAGAACGGCTTGGCCGCCTTGTGCGCAGGCTCATTCTGTGTGGAGAGGGCGGAGAGCAGAGAGAACCGGATCAGAGCTTCGGCGGAAACGGAACCATCGGTGCCGATCGAAAGTACACGGTCACTTTCGCCACGCCGAATAGCTTCGACGCCGAGTTGAATGGCTGTAGCGCCTGATGCACAGGCGGTGGAAAGCGTAACGGGCAGGCCACGCGTACCAAATGTGTCGGCGAGGCATTCTGCGATATAGCCAAATTCAACTGTGTTGAACATGTCGACCTGCGGGCCGCGGCGGCATGCTGCGAGAAGCAGGTCGTAGCCCGGTTCGCCTTCGGACTTTACCATTGCGTCAAGGGCAAAACGGTTTTTCCATTCAAGTTCGACAGGCGGTGCTGCCAGGAAAAGCGGTCCGCCAAAATCATCGACGGGGAAACCGGCCTGCGAAATCGCTTCTTCTGCTGCGAGCGAGGCGAGTTTTTGCGACAACGCCGACGCGCCTTTGTTGCTTTCCTCAAGGAAATCTACAGTTCCGGCGATCTGCGTGCGCAAATTGTCGAGAGCAAACCGGGTGATCGTGTGAATGCCGGACGTACCGGAAGTCAGCGCGGCCCAGTTCTCTTTCTTGCCTTGTCCGAGCGATGAGACAACACCTAGCCCGGTAATGGCGACGAGGGGACGGCCGAGATGATCGGTATATTTGGACATAGAAATATCCTTTAAACTTTGACCAGGCGAGCAACGCCTTCGCCGCGGGTTCCGCCAATAGAGGTCGCCAGCGCGGTATCGATACTGGACGGGCCAGCTTTTTCGTTTTCGGCATCGATTGGCGGGAAAGCCGAGCCCTTGAAAAGGCTAAGTGCGGCAAGTGCCACGACAAGCGAGAACTGCGCCTCGCGCAGATGGCCGAGTTTACCCGCAACGCCGCGCACGACTGAACTTGAGAACTTATCAAGTGCTGATTTTTCAGCGGCCGTTATGTCCTTTGCGCCGGATGCGCCCGAGATGATCAGATCGGCGGCTTTATCGGCGCTGGCAGCACCGACGAGCTTCGCGACCGTCTCAGTCAAGTTTTCCCGGCTGCGGCGGATTTGCGTGCTGTAAACGCCGTCGATGGCGGCATAGGCGCGTGCGCCGCGTTTCTTCGCATGGTCCGCGCTTTCCAGCACAAGGAATGCACCGCCCGAGCCTGTGACGATACCACCGCCCGCAGTTCCCTCGCGTTGCCAGAGCGGCGCCCAGCCACCGGTCTTCAACATTCCATTCAGCTCATAGCCGAGGAGCATATCCGGATGCTCCGAATTGTAGGCTCCGCCAACGAGCGCGTGGGTGCTCTGGCCCGAGCGAATGCGAGCTACGGCAGTATCGATGGCTGAAATACCTGCACCTTCCTCGCCCATGAAAGTCCGGGACGAGCCGGTAACCTTGTGGACAATGGAGATATTGCCGGCGAGCAGATTGGAAAGCTGCGCGAGAAAGAGCGTCGGACGCAGTTCGGTCGACAGTTTTTCATTCAGCATCGTGCCCAGATCGTTGCGAACCCGGGCCTCGGCCAGGATCTGCTTGTCAACGGTGACATCGCGTTCACCGCCACCTGCCGCAACCACCATGTCCATCGTCGAACAGAGTGCTTCGTCGTCCTTGATGCCCGCATCCTCGAGCGCGAGACCAGCCGTATAGGTACCGATGCGCTGCCAGGTTTCCATCTGCCGCTGGTCGCCGCGCTTTGGAATCTGGTTGTTCCAATCAACCTCACCGAGCGGGTGGACAGTATACGGCTTGAACGACTCACTGTCGGTGCGAGGTTCGACCTCGCCGTTGAAAGCCTGCCAATGCGCATCAGCACCTTCGCCGAGCGATGAAATCAGTCCGATGCCAGTGATAACGACGGTGTTGTTCTGCATTGTCTCGCAACACCGTTCATACGGTGCGTCCGGTTTGGTGGAAAGATGGAACCTGTCCGAAATCGTGCGCGGAAATCAGGCTTTTTTTGCAGTGACGAGTTCGTCGATTTTGGCACACAGGTTCTTCAGTACGAAGTATTCCTCGGTTGGGACCTTGCCGTCATTGACTTCCTGTGTCCACTGCTCAAGCGGGATCTTGATACCGAAGGCCTTGTCGATCGCGAAAACGATGTCGAGAAAATCAAGGCTATCGATGCCGAGATCGTCAATCGTGTGGCTTTCCGGCGTGATGGAATCGCGGTCGATCTCACTGGTTTCGGCAATGATATCGGCGACTTTGTCGAATGTTTCGGACAATTGATTTTCCTTTGCTTCCGGTGCCTTGAGCAAGGCACTGATGTCTAATGAGCCGGTATCTAGCGTTTTTCCCGCCATAGGGAAAGACCGAAATGTTCAGGCGAACACTACGTCAGGCCAATATCTCCTTAGTCGAATATGATCCTCCCGGCGATATGAATCGTTTCACCTTCTTCTGCTGGACCAACCACGACAGCCTCGGTTGGGCGCGGGGCAATGCCGGTCAAAGCCGTAATATTGGCCCTGTCGGTCATCATTACCAGATTGCCGGAGCTCTTGAAGCTGCTGATCACCGCACGCATTTGATCGACCGTTGATTGCCTGGATGCGTCGTCATTGGGCATCGGATCAAGCGGTTTGAAAATCTCGGTCGGTATCGAACCGAAGGAAAGCCGCGCGGTCTCGCGAGCATTGCAGGTTGAGCTCGTGAGCACTCGCTCGATTCGTACGCCTCGTGCGGCAAACCGGGCGCCAAGTTTTTGAGCCAACTGACGCCCGCGATCGGAGAGTGTTTGCGTGGCGGAACAATCCACAGAGTTATCCACGGTAGGACTGAGCGTTCCCGATACGTCGGCTCCCTGAATGAGAACCGTATATCCGCCGCGTGCCAATCTTGCCCAAGCGGCGTCTGTCGCGAGCGCCGGTAAGACGATCACATTTGTGCTCAGCATAAGCGCGAGTGCAGGAAATGCCCCAAGACGTAATCTCTTCAACATCAGCCTCCTTAACAGCCGAGATGGTGATTTGGGACAGAAAAATAAAGTGAAGGCTTTGGAACAGCTTGCGTGCCACTTCTTGCAGGCTTATTCCGGATAACGATGGGTCTCGTTCAAACAATCCTTATCGTCTTCGGTGTGATTGCTATCGCTTATGCCGCCGCGCACTTCAAGCTGCTGGATGAGCGTGTCGGCGATGGTCTGTCCGATTTCGTCTTCATGATCGCTGCTCCCTTGCTGCTGTTCAGGACCATGGTGACAGCCGACTTTCACGGCGCTGCGCCCTGGCAATTGTGGATTGCTTATTTCACCGGTGTCATCGTCGCCTGGGCAGTATCCGATCTGGCAATCAAAATGATCTTTGGCCGCGATAATCGCGCTGGTGTTGTAGCCGGTGTCTCTGGCGCTTTTTCCAATCTGGTATTTCTCGGCATGCCGCTGATGCTCGGCGTATTCGGTCAGGACGGTTTTACGATACTTTCGCTGATCGTGGCTATCCATATGCCGATCATGATGGCCGCGTCCATCACCCTGCATGAACTCGCGATGCGCCGCGATGGTGTATTCGAAGGTGATGGGCATTTTGCTTTGGTTGTACTCTCTTTCTTCAAAAGCTTGCTCCGTAATCCTTTTGTACTTGGTATCCTCGCTGGCTGGATCTGGCGCCTGACGGGAGTGCTTATGCCAGTGATTGCTGATTCGCTCATCCAGACGTTGGCAAGCGTTGCAGGACCGGTCGCGTTGTTCGCCATGGGCATGGGGCTAAAGAAATTTGGGGTTTCGGGTCATGTCGCGGCGTCCTTGGTCATGTCGGCAATCAAGCTGTTCGTTATGCCCGCCGTTGTGCTGGCAGCCGCTTGGTTCATCGGATTGCCGCCGTTTACTGCGAAGATTGCGGTTACATCAGCCGCGCTTCCTGCGGGTGTAAACTCCTATCTGATTGCAACACGCTTCGGCACCGGGCAGGCGCTGGCTTCGAATTCCATGGTGATGGCCACGGCTTTGTCGGCGATCACGATGGCATTCTGGATTTCGATCGTTACCCATATATTCGGGTAGGTGAAGCCTGTTGCAGCTTTTGCCAAAAAGGAGCAGGGTAGCCGCATCGCCTTGACCAAGGCGCACTGCCTCGCGCAGTGCAGGGTTATCCTTCACGGACTCACGAACAACAATAACCCTTCGAACACAGGGAGAAACATGATGTTGCAGAAATCCAGCCAGTTCATGAAGCAGGCGAACCTCATCAACGGTGAATGGGTTGCCGCCGACTCGGGCAAGACGATCGACGTCATCAACCCTGCAACAGGCTTGAAAATTGGTACGGTGCCCAATTCGGGCAAGGCGGAGACGCGACGCGCCATCAACGCGGCTGCGGAAGCGTTCAAGACATGGCGCAAGACATCAGTGCTGGAGCGCTCGAAACTGATGCGCAAGCTGCACGATGCCATTCTCGACAATCAGGATGCACTGGCGGAGCTCCTTACGCTGGAACAAGGCAAGTCGCTGGCGGAGTCCAAAGGTGAGGTCGGCATGTCAGCCGCCTATATTCTCTGGTACGCGGAAGAAGCGCGCCGGACCTATGGCGATATGGTGCCATCCCCTTGGGCGGATCGGCGTATTCTCGTTACCAAAGAGCCGGTTGGCGTGATTGGCGCCATCACGCCATGGAATTTCCCGTCTTCCATG
>NZ_JBBNAN010000512.1:0-22000 GCF_037994405.1 Phyllobacterium sp. | reverse complement strand
AGTGAAGCAATGCAGCAACATTACCCGCATCATCCTGACGATTGGAGACAATCCGTGCCGGCGCCGGGTTCTGCGCGTGGATGGCTTGGGCGACCGCATCAAAGGGGAAATTGAATCGTTCCGTGCCGAAGAGCGCTATGATCGTCATTGCCAGTGGTGCAAGCACATAAAAGCCGCCAGCAATTGCCAGCAAATTGCGTGCCCCGAGAACCTGCGGCAAATATAGTGCCAGCAGAATTGCTGTGGGTGCCAGGATTGGCGCCATGTAACGCTCGGCAACCGAATGATAATCGGCTGCGAATACGAGCATGGCGAATGCACCAAGACCGATTAGCACGGTGCGAAGCAGCAGTTGGCGCACGTCGGCATCACCATCCGGCGCTGGGCGCGGGTGATCGCGTGACCTTCCGATCATAAAAATGATCACGGCAGGACCGGCCCAAAGGAACGTAGAGATGGCAAGACTGAGAAGGCCGTCAACACCGAGATGCGGAAGGTCAAAGGTCTCAAGATAGCCGATCACATGGCTGAGCTTGACCATTCTGCCGGCAGTTGCTGCCAAAGGGGCATTGAGCGAGGCGGACACAACCGGGGCGAAGGCGACGGCGAAGATGAAGATCGAGATAAACAGTGACCGCCGGAACAACTGGCGGCGAATCCCTGGTGTCAGCGCAGCAGCAATCAGAAAGCTGATCAGGAAGATAAAGAAATTGTACTTGGCCATAGCGCCCACCGAGGCCCAAATGCCAAACCAAACAAAGGCAGTGTTGCCGCGGCCAGAACGTAAGAGCGCGAAGGAGTGGATGATGCCAATCGATGCAGCGATGACCAGGATCGTGTGCGCCGTTGTCTGGATTGACATCCAGACGATTTGCGGCAGGAACGCCGAAGCTGCCATTGCCAGAATTCCGGCGCGATCCCCGGCCAGGCGACGGGCGGTGTCGAAACAGAGCCAGTGATAGAGGCCGAGGAGAGAGAGGCGGACGAGGGCCACCGCAAAGACCCAGTTCCACTGGGTCAATTCCAGCGCAAGACGGACCAGCCAATTGTAGAGCGGCGGGTGAGAGTTGCCATAGTTCCATGCGAATGCGACTTCGCCGACGAACTGCGCTTCATCGATTTCCATGAAACGCGAAATGCACAGGCGCAGGACGATGAGGATGGCACAATAGATGACAATTGCTGCTGGTGCCCGGCGGGCGAGCTTAGCCCAATTGATCGTTGGCCCATCCAGTGAGGCAATGCTGAATTTTCGCCAGAACACCTTGGGCCTCGTATTTTCGTTGCACTGTGACCTACTACAAGAATCTATCCAGCTGCAATGGCAAGTTCGCCATTGCGCAAACGAAAACCGCCGGTTTCTGACCGGCGGTTTGAACGTGAAAGCGGGCGTTCAGGCGCGGCGGATTATGCTCGCAATCAGTGAAATTAGGAGCAGCGCCAGGAACACGTAGAATATGATCTGGGCTATTCCGGCTGATGCACCTGCAATACCACCAAATCCCAGCGCACCCGCAACAAGCGCTATGATCAGAAAAATTACAGCGTAATAAAGCATTTATCATCTCCCTATCTGGTCGAATTCAGAACGGATAGAGCGCCGTTTTGTTCCGGCATCCGATGGAGCCAATGCTTGCTTCGCCGTTTCAGACCCTTGCCTTGCTGCTCTCCTTGAAGAAAAGTGCCTGCGTAATCAAAGCCTTGACCATGTCCGGATTGAACGGCTTCGTGACGAGGAACGTGGGTTCCGGACGTTCGCCTGTCAGCAACCGTTCGGGGAAAGCCGTAATGAAGATTACCGGAACCGCGTCCTGGCTGAGAATATTGTTTACCGCATCGATGCCGGAACTTCCGTCGGCGAGCTGAATATCAGCCAGAATCATACTTGGGCGAGTCGAAGAATAGAGGCTCAGCGCCTCATCGCGGGTACGGGCAATGCCGACCACCTTGTGACCGAGGCTTTCCACCATGTGCTCGATATCCATCGCAATCAGTGGCTCGTCCTCAATGATCAGAATATCGGTCGCGATCTGTTTCGAAATGCCAACCGAGGCCTCATCAAGCAGCGCGTAGAGCTCATTTTCGGTTACGTCGAGAATTTCCATTGTCTCGGCCTGACTGAAGCCCTCCAGGCTGATCAGCAGAAACGCCTGACGGGCCCTTGGTGCAATAGCTGTAAGGTTAGCCGCTGCGTGTTTTTCCCAGCCATACTCCGATTGCAATTCCAGGGGGCGAACGTTCACCGAATTGAAGTGTTTGATAAGCAGTTTGTAGAGGCTGACCCGATCCGATGGTGTATCAGGGAAAAGCGAGACATCGGCGATCAGGATTTCCAGGGTCGCCGCTACGTAAGCATCGCCTGACGATTGCGAGCCGGTAATGGCACGAGCGAAACGGCGAAGGTAGGGCAGATGGGGGGCTATCCGGGTGGACAATGACATTATGATGGGTTCCCTGTTCTCCGGTGGGTATTGAAGGCGGGTTACACTAGCGGCGACAATAAATGAGTTACGACCAGAAACACATTCGCAAAAAAAAAGTTCCCCGTAACGGAACTTTTCCGGTCTCCAGGTATTCTCGTCGGTAATGTGCCTAACGACCAGCGGCGAACCACCAGCAAAGAACTCGATAATGAATCCAAAAAGAAACCCTACTGACGCATCCGAAAAGGTGCGGGTCCGTCGCCGCGATATCAAGAACGCTGAGACAGAAATTGGTTTGAAGCTGCGTGCGCTTTACGCGTCCGTGCAGGAGGAGGAAATCCCGGCTCGTTTTCTGGATTTACTGGAGAAGCTTGATGAAGCTGAACGCAACCATGCGCAATCATCCAAATAAACAGGCCGTTGAATGGTACATAAATCGACTGAATTCAAGAAAGACCTGATTGCGTCCTTACCCAAGCTAAGGGCCTTCGCGGTATCGCTGATAGGCAATCCGGACAGGGCAGACGATCTTGTCCAGGACACAATCATGAAGGCTTGGGCCAAACAGGATTCGTTTGAACCGGGAACCAATATCAAGGCGTGGCTGTTCACGATTCTTCGCAACGAATTCTACAGCCAGATGCGCAAGCGCGGACGTGAGGTTCAGGATTCGGACGGTATCCTTACTGAGCAATTGTCGGTTCATCCTGCACAATATGGTTCGCTTGATCTGCAGGATTTCCGCAAGGCGCTCGAAAAACTTCCCGATGACCAGAGGGAAGCAATTATTCTCGTTGGTGCGTCGGGCTTTTCCTATGAAGAGGCCGCCGACATTTGCGGATGCGCCGTCGGAACCATAAAGAGCCGCGTCAGTCGCGCGAGGACACGTTTGCAAGAACTGCTCGAGGTTCAGGGGGAAGTCGACTACGGCCCCGATTCAATTGCTGCACAGGTCACATCAAACAAGTTCGCCTGATGCGCCGCCTTTCCTGGCTACCGGTATAATCGGGCCCAACGCCGAGATGACTGCCTGCAGTATCTGGCTTTTGCCGTAGGGCTTTCCAACCACAGGAACTCCGGGAAAGCCCGGAATTCCTGCGCTCTCCTGATCATAGGCGGTGGTGAATACGATCGGAATGCCGCTTTGCTGCAAAAGCTTCGCTGATTGATATGATGAAAGTCCGCGCGCCTGAACCTCTAGAATGGCGATGTCGCATATGGCGTCACTTTCGATCCAGCAAAGCAATTCGTCAATTGAAGACACCAGATGAACCGATTGTGCCCCGCATTCCTCTGCAATGCGCTCCAGCTCCAGCCCTATCAGATATTCATCTTCCAAGACCAGAAGCCGCATGCCGGTCAATACCATGTCGTCTGCTCCTTAAAGAACTCCTTATGCGCAGAGCTGCGGGGAAGTGTCATTTAACTAAGACATGCCAATCGCGAAGAAACTTGCAGCAAATTGTAAGCGGCGTGATAGCGTAAGTTGTGATCAGGAAGTGAGCGACCTAATGAAACCCACGAGAGCTTCGGCAGCGCGGCAGTATCCCTGCGATAAGTGCCCTTTACAGGGCTTTGTGCATCTGCAGCCGCACGAGAAGGAGGAAGTGTCTTTCCTCTCCGGGTTCAAAACCGGCGAACTTGTTGCGGACGCCGGCACGACCGTTCTTGTGGAGGGGGCCAACAGCGCCCATCTGTTTACTGTGCTTTCAGGCTGGGGCTTTCGATACAAGACCCTGGAAGATGGGCGCCGGCAAATTCTGAACTACGTGCTGCCAGGTGACCTGATCGGTCTGCAGGGATCAGTAATGAAAGAAATGGCACATTCGATCGAGGCGTTGTCACCGATGATCCTTTGTGTCTTCCAGCGTGACAAGCTGGCGGACCTGTTCCGCAATTTTCCCAACCTTGCCTATGATATCACCTGGATAGCCTCACGGGAGGAGCAGATGCTGGATGAAATCCTGTTGAGTGTGGGCAGACGCACCGCGCTTGAGCGCGCGGCCTATCTCTTCGTCTTCCTTTTCCAGCGCGCACGGTCGGTGGGAATGGTCAAGAACGGCAAGTTGATGATGCCGCTTACACAGCAACACGTTGCTGACACTCTCGGCCTGTCGATCGTTCATACCAACAAGACGTTGAAGAAACTCGCAAGTCGCAACGCGCTCCGCTGGCTTGACCGGGGCTGCGAGATTCTTGATGAGAACGTGCTTCTGGATGTTTCGAAATGGCAGGGTTTGTCCGAAACGCCCCGGCCATATATTTAATTGGCTGCTGAGCATGTCAGCCGGATCATGAGTGACGCCAGCCTTGGTAGAATGGAGATTGACGATTTGGTGTGGTGGCAGAGAATGCTTGTAAGCTTTTCACAAAGACCAATGCGCGGACTGGCAATCATTCTTTCGCTCGGTCTGATCATTGGTGCGGCCGCCTCGACAATCATTCTTGCCCGCAGTTTCAACAATCAGATCGAGGATATCATCGCGACCTACAAGGTACGTGAGCAGGCCTATAGCTCTCTTGCTCTGCTCAATGAAGCCCATAGCAGCCAACGCGGGTTTCTCCTTACCCAGAATCCGGGTTTCCTCGATCTATACAAGAACGCTTCAGCAAGACTGACGGAAAGCCTCAATACGTTGGGGGAAATGACCAAGGGCAATCCACGGCAACAGGCCATGGCCACGCGAATTCGCGATTTGGCAAGAGAGAAGCAGCAAAACGTCGATACGGCAATCGGTCTTGCTCTTACGGGTAAGAACGCTGATGCGCTGGCGTCGCTCGGACCGACTTTCGGTATTGGTCAGCTGGACGAGATCAACAAGACCGTTGACAGCTTCCTCGGCGAGGAAGACCGCCGGCTTGTGGAGCGGAATATCGCCATGAACGGCATGAGAAGCTGGCTAACCATCGCTTCTGTCTCGTCGCTCGGTGGTGCGCTAATCCTGGCCTATGTTCTTTCAAGCCGCACGAGGCGCTATGTACGTAAGCTGACAGAGGGCCAGTCAGTCCTTCTGTCGGAAAAATCCGTTCTGGAAAGCATGGTGCAGGAAAGGACGGCCGAGCTGGAGAAGGCAATGCTCGTTGCGACGCGGGAAAGAGAGCGTGTCGAGACCTTGTTGCAGGATTCGGATCACCGCATTGGCAATTCCCTCGCGACCGTCTCTTCGCTGCTTGGAATTCAGATGCGAGATGTTACCTCCGAGGAAATCAAGGCAGCACTTGGAGCGGCTCGCGACCGGATCCAGACCATCTCCTCTGCTCACCGGCGATTGCGGCTTGGAAAGGATCACGAAACTGTCCGGGCAGATGAGTATCTGCCCGATGTTATCTCCGATATCAAGGAGTCCAATGTTCATGATCGCGACATCAGCATTCATGCGCATCTGGCGCCAATCGAGCTCAGTTCCCGCGATGCGACAACGCTTGGCATTATCATCGGGGAATTGACCATGAATGCCCTTAAGCATGCTTTCCCGGGTAAAAGGTCAGGGGAGATCAACATTAATCTGATCCGGGGGGAGGGGGGGATCTTGCAGCTGGAGATCGCTGACACAGGCGTTGGTATTTACAAAAAACCACGCAAGCACGGAGCAGGACTAGGATCGCTCATTGTCAATCAGCTGTGCCACCAATTCGGAGGTACGGTCACCTATTCTGCCAACGGCGGAGGCGGCACAATCGTAAAGGTGGACTTCCCGTCCTTGTCTGAGGTTCAATCACAACCACTGGGACAAGATGCTGTACGGGAATGAACGCATCAGAGCGTCGCTGCACCGGTTTCTGGGTGGTCTGCTTTCAACTGATCGAGCGCCAATTCAATGTCCCGCAAGTTTCTCGTCACGCCGTCATCAGGATCCATACCACCTTCTGTTGCTGCGCGCTGCAATCCCCTCGCCTCGCTCAACAGCTCCTCAAGCTTGGCAATCTTCTGGGCGCGGCTCAGGCCAGCATCGGCAAGAATGTCATTCGCCTCGAGCATGTCACCTCCTTTTATCGCTGAACGGAAACGTTGCTATGGTTTAAATGTTCCCGGTGGGGAACAATGCAGTGGTGGTCGCGTTGATTATCAAAGATATTTCAACGGTCGGAATAAGGGCGTCTCGTCGACGGACGTCATGTGCATATGAGATCAAACGAAATTCCAGGAAAAGCGTCTGTGCGGCTATCGGAACCTTCGCGACAGGATGTGTTATCGACGCTGAAATCGCTTGACGTCAAGGGGGATCAGGACCTGGACGGCTTGGCAGAACTTGCCCTTTCCATGTCTGATGGACAAAGAGCGCAAATTTCGTTGATCGGCGAGCGACGAAGCCAAATTCTGTCCCAGACGGGCATCCCTGGCCAGGTAAATATCTGGGTTGTCGAGGCGAATGCTCTCGCTGCACCCGAGCGGAATTGCCTTGTTGTACTGAATGCCGCCGAGGACGTTCGCTTTGCTGAAATCGACGCCGTCACCCACACACCGAATCTGCGGTTTATTGCAGTGGCACCAATCTGTGTTTCAGATGAGTGCGTCGGCACCTTGAGCGTGATGTCAAGCCATCCGCGCACTGAATTCGATCAGACAAAGCAGAATCAGCTTTTACAACTGGCCAAACTTGCCGGATCGCTAATCGAACTCAAACGCAATGCCATTGTTGAAGCGGATTCAATCGCGACGCTGCACCGCGATGAAGATCGCAACGCCATGGCTCTGGAGGTTGGCAATGTCGGCAGTTGGATCTGGGATCTGCGGACGGGAAAGTTTACGGGCAACCGCATGGCTTATTCCATGCTCGGCTTGCGTCCTGATCAGCAGGTCAATGGAGAGGATGTCTTCCGGGCGATGCACCCCGAGGATTTCACGCGGATGAGGTCGGCTTTCACCCGTGCTCTGGCACAAAATCAGGATTATGTGGGGGAGTTCCGTGCTGCAAATTCCGGCCAATGGTTGCTCGGCCGAGGCCGTATCTTCGAGCGGGATGCACAGGGAAAGCCCGCAGTCGCGGTCGGTGTCAACATCGATATTACCGACACCAAGAATGCTGCCGAGAAGACCCGACTTCTCCTGCGGGAGCTAAACCACCGGGTAAAGAACACACTGGCAATGCTTCAGTCGCTGGCCCGGCAGACATTGAACCGCACATCCGATCCGGCTGAGTTCATGGAGGCATTTTCGGGACGCCTGCGCGCGATTTCGGAAGCCCATACCTTGTTGTCAGATCGTGAATGGAGCGGAATCGGCCTGGTGGATCTGATCACGAAGCAGGTCGAGCCCTATGCGATCTACGATCCAGGGCAGGTTGAGGTTGTCGGCGAGGATATGGTGCTGCCACCAGACCACGCTCTCGGATTAGGAATCGCACTGCATGAACTGGCCACCAACGCCGCAAAACACGGGGCGCTTTCAGTTCCTGGCGGTCATGTGCGCGTGTCGTGGCAGATCGAGCCGGGCTTGAACGAATCGCGCGTCGTTATCCATTGGATCGAATCCGATGGGCCTCCCGTTGTTTCGCCCGAAGTGCGGGGTCTTGGCGAACGTTTGATTGAACGCAGTCTGGACAAGGTCTTATCCAGCAGCGTCAGGTTAAGCTATCCGGAATCCGGCATGGAGGCCATGATTTCCATGCCCATAGGCGAGCGTTAAATACCGTCACCCGCGGACGGAGGGCGTTCAGAGGGCCGGCGTTTTTTCTTTCCGGTCAGAAGAGAAAGCCCGCCAAACGCAACTGCCGGTATTGCAAGCATGAGGAGGACTCTTGAACGCAAGACGGCTGGCGCAGCCGCAAGAGCGGCAATTGTGAGGACGGTGGAGGCATCGACTTTCGCGCGCTCGCGCTGTTGCTTCCTGGCGATGCTATCCGAGATCTTCATGATAACGTAGGCGAGAATAGCCAGTCCGAACGCACAGCCGGCAAGGATAAGTGCCGAATATATCTCGCCATATCGCTCCGCGAGGCTGACATAGGCCGCAACCAGCAGAAAAATCAGGCCGATCAATGCCAAAAGTGCAATGACCGTCATGAAAATTGCGCTGCGCTTGGCGCGGCTGACAGCCAAACCAACTTCACCGGCTGCCAGGCTGGTCAAAAGCGGGGTCAACAATTTCAGCATGTCAGCGACGAGCGATCATGGCTAGAAGAAAGCCAACGCCGGCGGCAACGGCCAAGGTTGTCAATGGTCTCTCGCGAACGGTTTCCGCCAACTGGTCCTCAAGTTCGCGTGCCTGTGAGCGTAAGTCCTCGAAGGTTTCTTCGCCACGCGCCTTTGCCGCTTCATAGGAACTTGCGGCGCCCCGTGTGGCGTCCTTCGCGGAGTTCTTGCCGATCTTGGCGAGCGTCGCTGCGATATTGGCAATATCGTCCTTCAAGGCAGCAATCTGGGCTTGCAGATCGGGATTATTGTCAGTCGCATCATCCACTGCCTTGCGAACTTTCGAAGAAACCGAGGCCATAAGAAAACTCCCTGAGAAAACAGCTGCATATGCTGCCGAAACGCCGCCATCAGACATTTGTTCCACGCAATGAAAGTCTCGGCAAGTTCGCAGCCTGTCAACGATAACAAACGCCGGCCAAAGCAAAGGCCGGCGAGCGCATTGTCAAGAACTGGCCGAAACTGGCCACGTCACTAAGACAGATAACCCAGCAGCCAAAGGATAAGGATAATTGGAAGCGGCAAACCGATGAGCCAAAGCAATACACCACGCATCATTTTCTGAAACTCCTTCGCAATTTGAAAATGTTTAGATCCGGCCCATCAGGAGCAGTACCAAGAGTACAACCAAGACAATGCCAAGCAGGCCGGATGGGCCGTAACCCCAATTCCTCGCATGCGGCCAAGTCGGGAACACCCCGATCAGCGCCAGGATGAGGATGATGATCAGAATCGTCGTAAGCGGCATTTTTTCCTCCCTCTGGTGGGAAATCGTATTGTGCCGAAACAATCGAAATCAGATTTGGTTCCAGCCAGCCCGGGTGCGGATTGCGGGCTCGGGCACGGATTTGCGGTGCCGATGCAACCAAATTGAGCCGACTACGTTCCTGTCGCAAGTTTCAATGGAGTCGGGTATCCATGAATGTCAATCCGGGGGACTCCATGCCTTCTGAGGGTGTTGGAGAGAAGTCACCGCGTGCTGTCGAACGGGTGACGCAGAAGTCGATCTATACGCCTGTCTCGATGGACCCGAACAACAAAACCCCGTTTCCGCCAGTCGTCGTGACGATTGCTGTCGTGGCGGCGCTTTACTTTGCGCGCGATATCTTCGTGCCGCTGGCGCTGGCGCTGCTTCTGACCTTTGCATTGTCACCGCTGGTCACCAGACTGTATCGCTCTGGAGTTCCGAAAGGCGTTGCCGTGATCAGCGTCGTGATCATGGCATTTCTGGCAATCTTCATTTTCGTTAGTATCGTCATCAGCCAGCTGACCGTCCTGGCGCAAAATCTGCCAAGCTATCAATACAATATCGAGACCAAGATACGTACGATCAAGGATGCTCAGTCCGGCAACAGCATTTTCGACCGGGGGGCACGCATGTTCAAGCGCCTTAGCGAAGAAATCGGCCGTTCCGATGAGGTCGAACGTTTCCCCACGGGCAATGAAAGCGGCAAAAATCAAGACCCACAGCGACAGGCTCCCCAGAATATGGAGCACCGGGACCAAGTGCAGTCTCCCTTGCCAGCGCCAGACCCGAATAAGCCTGTTCCGGTCGAAATCCGCTATCCGCCGCCGGATCCGCTAAGTCTGTTGCAGACATTTGCCGGGCCGCTGATTCAGCCCTTGGCGACGATCGGTATCGTCATTGTCGTTGTCATCTTCATGCTGGTGCGGCGGGAAGATTTGCGCGATCGCTTTATCAAGCTCGTGGGGGCAAGCGATATCCATCGAACGACAACGGCGCTACATGACGCCGGAAAGCGCGTTGGTCAGTATCTCCTGATGCAACTCATTATCAATATCAGCTTTGGTGTGCCGATCGGGATCGGGCTCTGGTTCATTGGCATACCCAACCCGATGCTGTGGGGGATGCTGGCGATCGTCCTGCGCTTTGTGCCCTATATCGGGCCGATCATCGCGGCGTCGTTCCCTTTGATACTGTCGCTGGCGGTGGATCCCGGCTGGATGCTGCTTGTTTGGACCGCCGCACTCTTCATTGTACTCGAGCTGATCAGCAGCAACATCATGGAGCCGCTGCTTTATGGCTCAAAGACGGGCCTTTCCCCCGTTGCCATCCTGATGGCGGCGATCGTCTGGACATGGATATGGGGGCCAATCGGACTGATTCTTTCCACGCCCCTGACGGTTTGCCTTGTCGTCCTCGGACGGCATGTACCAAAGTTCGAATTCCTGGATGTTCTGCTCGGCAACGAGCCGGTGCTGTTGCCGCCGCAACAGCTTTATCAACGACTGCTATCTGGTGACCCGGATGAAGCAACCGAAAAAGCCGAGGAATATCTGCAATCGTCGTCGATTATGGACTATTACGCGTCGGTTGCCATACCGGCGCTGTTTCTTGCCGAACACGACAGGGGAAGGGGAGTGCTTGATGCACCACGGCGCAACCGCGTGGTTCAAAGTATGATCCTCCTCGTCGAAAACCTGTCTGACCATCAAGATGCCGAGGATGTTGAAGACGAATCGGCGGAAGAGAAAGCCAGAAAGAAGATACCCGACAAGAAGACGGCCAAAGTTGAAGAACCCAAGATCATCATCTCGGCTGGCGGGCGCGGCGACTTGGATGACGCAGCGGCGGTTGTTGTCGGAGATATCCTCGAACGCAAGGGTTTCGACGTCCGCGATATCACCCATGACGAATTTGAGGCGGTGAATATCGGTAAGCTCGATCTTACGAGTGTCAGCGCAATCTATGTGAGTTATCTCAATACCTCGTCAGTCGCGCACGCGCGCTATCTCGTGCGCCGCTTAAGACGCCGGAATGGCCGGATCAAAATCATTGTCGGTTTTTTGGCTGAAGACGCCGAAAAAGTCGATGGAGAAAAGATTGTCGGGTCCACTCGCAACTGCCATTTTGCTACGTCGATCGAGTCCGCCGTTGAGCAGGTTTGCGAATGAAGAGGGCCGAGTCCTGTGTTCCGGCTGCACGCCCCGATTTGCGCGGAACCAACACGAGTCTGTCACGTTTTCCAGAAGCTGATCGAAGTGTTGATTAGCAGACAAGGCCCGGTGCCTGTTCCCCCGTGGGCGCCGGGCTATTTCTGCCGCTGCTGTTTTATTTATATTTTTCAATAAGTTGCAAATAATGCACTTGGATGGAACCAGAGAAAGGTCGCGCCGTTTACTCAAGGCAAATGAATGCATTGGGGAGTCTATCGATGGGTAGCACAAACGACAAAGTTCTGGCCTTGCCAACGAGGCGGCAGGTAATATCAAACAAGCCGCTGGCAAAATGACCGGTTCAAAGAGCATGCAGGCGAAAGGCAAAGTCCAGGAGATGAAGGGTGAGGCACCGCAGGCCAAGGGCAAAGCCAAGGATGCTGTGAAAAAGGTCGTCGATAGGGCCTGATCCCCTTTGACGCCGCCAAACTCGGCCGGCCCGTTTTGGGCCTTTGTCCGCACGCCATTTCACTGGAAATATTGCTAATATCGGCATATTCTTCGGACACTTGGTGCGGGCGGTTTTCGCAACCTTCTCCGCTCCCGACAGTTTTGTCCGGAGGAATTGGCCCTGCCAAGGAGGAAAATATGAGCCAAAGAGCGATCGACTTCGTCAATAACTGGATCTCGGCAAATGTTGATGCCAGCCGCCCGGCGGATATGGCGCATCATGACCGACGGCCAAAACAACTGGCTGCAAGATGTGCGGCAGATGCAGAGGCTGCCGGTATTTCGGTATCGGAGATCAAGGATGGTCTGGGAGATCTCGAAATCTGCATGATCACAGCAATTGACAGGGCGGCGTTTGCCAAGGAGAGCAGACAAGCTTGAGCCTTCAGTGAAAATCCCTCGATTTCGGCAAGATACGCACCTTGCGCGGATGAGTGCCCCTTGGTTCATCCGGGACAGGATGAATAGCTTCGTCACTGCGTGACACAGGCAGAGTTGCGTGCTGTTCTGAAAGGCGACTGAGGTCTGCTGTGCGGTCGGATAGTTTTCTGGCGACGATATGCACGACATTCTCTGCACTTTGAACTGTACCTTCGATCAGTATCAGGCGTGCCCCCATGACTTCCTTGCGATATCTTTCCAGGAGCTTTTGCCAAATAACGATATTGGCTATGCCGGTTTCATCCTCGATGGTCATGAACACAACGCCTTTGGCACTACCGGGCCTCTGGCGGACCGTGATTACTCCAGCGAGTTTTACCCACCGGTTGTTGCCCAAGCTGTTTGCCCGCCTGCAGGTCGAAACATTTTCCGCTGCGAACATTTCCCGCAGGAACTGCATTGGATGGCCCTTGAGTGAGAGGCGAGTCGATTCATAGTCGGCCACTACATGCTCAGACATCTTCATTTCAGGCAGTCTAGTCTCGGCTTCCTTTGCCAGTTCATTGGTTTCGGCTGCTTGAAAGAGCGGCAGGGTCTCATTGTCGGGAAAACGTCGAACCGCCCAGAGTGCTTCACGCCGGTCAATTTCAAGCGAACGGAACGCATCGGCCTCGGCGAGGAGAACGAAAGCACTTCTTCCCAGTCGTGTCAGGCGGCGCAGATCTTCGATGCCGGTATAGGGGTGTGCGCGTTTTACGCAGATTTCTTCCGCCCAGGATTTCGAAAAACCTTCTACCTGGCGAAAACCGAGACGGACGGCGAGCTTATTACCTTCAATATGTTCCAGAGTGTTGTCCCAGACGCTAAAATTGATATCGACGGGGCGCACCTCGACACCATGCTCGCGTGCATCGCGGATGATCTGCGCTGGAGCGTAGAAACCCATAGGCTGCGAATTCAGAAGTGCTGCGGCAAAGGCCGCCGGATGGTGGCATTTGATCCAGGAGGATATGTAGACAAGAATCGCGAAGCTTGCCGCATGGCTTTCGGGGAAACCATACTCGCCGAAACCCTTGATCTGGTTGAAACAGTTTTCGGCAAAGCTACGCTCATAACCGCGGCGAACCATGCCTTCCACCATTTTTTGCTCCATCTGATTAATTGTACCGACACGGCGGAAGGTGGCCATGGCACGGCGCAGCTGATTGGCTTCATCCGGTGTGAACCGAGCAGCATCAATGGCGATGCGCATGGCCTGTTCCTGAAACAGCGGCACTCCCAGAGTTCGGCCGAGGACATTCTTCAATTCATCCTTGTCGCCATGTTCAGGGGATGGTGAAGGATAATGGACGGGTTCCTTGCCGGAGCGTCTGCGCAGATAGGGGTGGACCATGTCGCCCTGAATGGGGCCGGGACGGACAATGGCAACCTCAATCACCAGATCGTAGAATTTTTTCGGGCGCAGGCGCGGCAGCATGTTCATCTGGGCGCGGCTTTCCACCTGAAAGACGCCAAGGGAATCGGCATTGCAGAGCATGTCGTAGACCCTTGCATCCTCCCTGGGTACGGTCGCGAGTTCGTAGCGGTTTCCTCCATGGAGATGGATGAGATCAAAGGCCTTGCGGATGCAGGTCAGCATGCCGAGCGCCAGCACATCCACCTTCATGATGCGGAGTGCATCGATGTCATCCTTGTCCCATTCGATAAAAGAACGATCTGCCATTACTGCAGGACCTATGGGCACGGTTTCGTCGAGTCGCTGCTGGGTCAGGACAAAGCCGCCGACGTGCTGGGAAAGGTGGCGCGGAAAGCCGATCAGTTCGGTCGCAAGTTTGACGGCACGCCGTATCATGACATTGTCGGGATCAAGCCCAGCTTGCCGCACCTCGTTCTTTTCAACTGTCGTTCCCCAACTGCCCCAGACCGTATTGGCAAGCGCAGCGGTGACATCTTCTGTCAATCCCAATGCCTTGCCGACATCGCGAATGGCGCTGCGCGGGCGGTAGCTGATCACGGTAGCAACGATTGCAGCACGGTCACGTCCATAGCGCGAATAGACCCACTGCATCACTTCTTCGCGCCGTTCGTGCTCGAAATCCACATCGATATCCGGCGGTTCCCGGCGTTCCGCCGATAGGAAGCGTTCGAAAAGCACGTCAGTTTCTTTCGGGTCGACGGCGGTGACACCGAGACAATAACAAACGGCGGAATTGGCCGCTGAACCGCGGCCCTGACACAGGATGTTCTTTGACCGGGCAAAGGCGACGATGTCGTAAACCGTAAGAAAATATGGTGCATATTGCAGTGTTTCGATCAGCGCGAGTTCCTTTTCAAGGAGCACGCGCACCTTGTCCGGAATGCCTTCAGGATAACGCCTGGCAGCGCCTTTCCAGGTCTCGTCCACCAGATGTTGTTGTGGTGTCTTGCCGGGCGGTACCGGCTCATCGGGATAGTCATATCTCAGCTGGTCGAGAGAGAAACGGATCGGCTCAACGAAGCGCCTGGTTTCAAGAAGAGCGGCAGGAAAATGCCGGAAAAGTCGCTGCATTTCACCCGGGGATTTCAGATGCCGTTCCGCATTCTTTTCCAATCGGCGCCCTGCCGTATCGATTGTGACATGTTCGCGAATACAGGTCAGCACGTCCTGCAGTGGCCGCCGGGCAGGCGTGTGATAGAGCACATCATTGAGTGCAATGAGGGGAACATTGGCCTCGGCGGCAATGCGCTCCAATCGTTCGCCATAGCGCCTGTCGGCGCCCTGATGCGGCATGGCGAGGGAAAGCCAGACAGCGCCTGGCGCTGCAATGATCAGTTTTTTCAAGAACGCTGTTAGGGTTTTATCTGCGCGTGACGAAGGCATGACAGCGATCTGAAAACCCCTCGCCCGGAAAAGAAAATCTTCGAGCAGAAGATGACACTCGCCCTTGATTGCTGCGCGCGTCTTGCCTTCGCTCAAAAGGCGGCAAAGCTGACCATAGGCGCTGCGATCACGTGGGTAGACGAGAAGATCGGGTGTGCCGTCGCTGAAGACCAGCCTGCATCCAATGAAGAGGTTCAGTCGTATTCCGGCCGTTTCCTTGAGTTCCTTATGCGCGCTATAGGCACGCACAACGCCAGCCAGGGTGTTGCGATCGGCAATGCCGATACCGCTAACACCAAGGAGGGCGGCCTCCTGCACCAGCTCTTGCGGTTGCGAGGCGCCTTCAAGGAAGGAAAAATTGCTGGTGACGCCCAGTTCGGTATAGTCAGGCATGGCGGTCACGCAAAAAGCCCATGCAGATACCAGCGCGGGCTAGGATTGCCACGCTCATGCAAGCCTTCCCTGAAGACCCAGAAACGCTTTCCCGTATTGTCCTCAAGCCGGTAATAATCCCTTGTCAGGGCGCCAGCATGTTCACGCCACCATTCCGGGGCAATGCGCTCCGGTCCTTCGGCCATGACGACGGTGTGCTGGACCCGGCGCCAGACAAATTGCGCTGGCGCTGCGTCGGGGACTTCGAAGGTCGCATCGATGCGCTCGGGTGGGTCAAACAGCCGGATCGGCCGCTCGGGCGGATTTCCGGGATGAGCCACAGGTGCCCATTCAAGCGTTGCGTTCCGCATTGCCTTAGCAGCGGGTTCAAGCGAAATGGCGCGTTCGGGAATGTGCGTGTCGACAGGAACAGGGCGCAGGACCCTGGTGTTGCCGAGCCGTATTGAAAGCCTGTCGACAAGTGTGTTGATTTCCTCTGTTTCCTGCGCTCGGTTATCGAGGCTTTTCTGGATGGCTTGACTTCGCTCGACCCGGACAGCGGCAAGCCGGATGATGTCAAAACCATAGCCGGCCTCGAGCGGATCACTGAGAGTGGAAAGCCGTTCCTTCAACAAACGGAAGAGAGTCTTCGTCTCGGCAATAGGCCGCCCGGTCTGAATGCTGATACGGCGCACATCGCCGTCGGCACGGAAGAAACTTGCTTCGATCTCGCGTGCACCTTCCACTCGTTGCTGCAGGTGCCGGAAGAGCTCGTCGCTCAGGGATAGAAGCACATGTTCGACAGATTCCATGGCGATGAGTGGTTCAGCCATACGCCGCTCGACCATGCAAACCGGGATGATGCGGCGAGGGGAGATTGGCTCGCTAGCCAGTCCGAACAGTGCATCCAGCCGATTGACCAGTTGGGTGCCGAAACGAGCAGTGAGAGCTGCACGCGGCAGAACCTCCACATCGCCGACACTGCGCAGGCCGGCGCGTTTGAGTCCGGCCAGATGACCCTCCTCGATCTCGAGGCTATGAAGCGGCAAGGCACGTACTCTGCGTGTCTGATCGGTCTCGCTGACGATCCCGCCTGGTGAATGACAGGCAAGGGCGTGGGCAGTAGCGGCGTTTGTGGCAATAGCGCTGCGGACGATCATGCCATGCTGATGAAGCCCTTTGTGAATGTCCTTTATCAGGAGTGTTTCATCACCAAAAAGATGGATACAGCCCGTCATGTCGAGAATGAGACCATGCGGCTCATCAAGTGCGACAAGCGGCGTATAGCGATCACACCAGTCTGCTAGCTTTTCCAAAAGCGCTGCATCCTTGCGAGGCGAGGCGAAAGCGATATCCAGTTTTTCAAACTGCGCACGCGCATCGGTCAGGGCCATACCCTTGTAGAGGCCAGCCTTGGCAGCCCTTTCATCGACAGCGGTCAGCCGTAGGGTATTGGCAAGCTTGTCCACAACGATCAGGTGCTGATCAGTATGGCCGCGCCCAGGATTTTCGCGTTTGAGGCGATCGGTAGGCAGGTGGGGAAACCACAGTGCCAGAAACCGGTTCGATCTGTCTGAAAACATGATCATCACTCTCCCATTGCAGGGTCCAATGGCCTGTCATGCCTTGACGGTTACGAATAAGCGTGGCGTCGAACACCGGATGTCCCGGTGCATTGGCACCACTCGATTGCGAAGGGGCAGAACGGATCAGCCAGCGCGTGACAGCCGCGTTTTCACTTGGGCTGGCGCCTAGCCGCAGAAGAAAGGCAGGAACATCTGTCTGCTGCGCAGTCAGCAGCAATTTGCGCGAGGCAGTGAGATCCAGGCATTTCGGATTGCTCCATGGCGCGATGATAACGGCGCCAGTGCCGCGAATGCCGAGACTGTCCGAAGCTGCTTTCAAAACATCCTGCGGCGAGGAACATCGCACAAGGATGAGGCGCTGTGGATCAAGGCCGATATTCTTCAACCCAGGTGCATAGGGAAAGCCGTGTTCCTGTGCAGCAAAATCCTCCTCCAGCCAGAGAATAGGGCTCTGATCCGAGGATGCGCGCAGGGCAAGGGCAATAACGAATCCTGTCGCCGCACCTGCATCACCAGCTTCCTCCGCGAAGATTTCATGCACCGCTCCGCGCTGCAGACCATTGCGAAACACGCGGTCAATAGTCCTGTCGCCGAGGTCAAAGGCTGAGCGCTGCGCTGCCTGGGCACTCTGCTCTCCAAGAGACGCAATGTCGCGTCTCAACGCCGCAAGATCGACGGTTGTCACCACGGTAGTCCTTCAATGTTCATGATATGTTCTATTATGGAATCCAATGGGGGTAAGAGTCAAGCAGCGTGAATGTGCTGTTGTCCCGCATATTTAGCGGTCGATGCGGGTGGAGAGAATAATCGACGACATGGTCCGCTCGACGCCTTCCAGTGCGCCGATCTCGTCGAGCAATTTGTCCAGTTCCTGGATGGATGGTGCCTCAACGATGACAATCATGTCGAACTGGCCACTGACCGAATGCAAGGTCCTTACCCAGGCAATCTTCCGCAAGGCGGCTTCAACCTTCGTTGCCAGTTTCGGCAAGGCGGTCACCAGCACATGTGCTCTGACCAGGTTCTGCTCATATTCCGGCGAAAGCTGAACGCTGTATCCACGGATCATGCCGCGCTTTTCCAGCCGCTCAATGCGGCTTTGTACCGTGGTGCGCGATACACCGAGCTTGCGGGCAAGGTCAGCCGTTGAGGCTCTGGCGTTTTCGCGCAGCAGAGAAAGCAGGGAATGATCAGCTTCTGTCAGCATAATGACAAATCCATTCGGCGTATTGCTAAAATTAAGGGCGTTATATCGTCAGTTTATAGGCTTCATTTCGCCGAGCAATCTGCAAAATTCATATAAGTTTTTTATACCGTAGGGGAATCACATGAAAGAGATCGTTGTTGTAGGCGCAGGGAAAATCGGCGGAACGATTGCCAATCTTCTGGCTGGCACCGGAGATTATCGCGTAACCGTCGTCGACCGGGCGCAAACACAGCTTGATGCGCTGGACGTATCGCCGCTCGTCGGAACCAAATGCATCGAGATCGCCGAAATTGGTGCACTTGAGCAGGTCCTCGACGGCAAGTTTGCTGTGCTGAGCGCCGCACCGTTTCATCTGACCACCCGCATTGCCGAAGCGGCTGCCAAGTCCGGTGTGCATTATCTCGATCTCACGGAAGATGTTGCAAGCACGCGTATCGTCAAGCAGCTTTCGGCGACGGCAAAGACCGCCTTCATTCCCCAGTGCGGTCTGGCCCCTGGCTTCATCTCGATCGTCGCCAATGATCTGGCCAAGCGCTTCGACACGCTGGAAAGCGTGCGCATGCGCGTTGGTGCGTTGCCGCAATATCCGTCCAATGCGCTGAACTACAATCTGACCTGGAGCACGGACGGCGTCATCAACGAATATTGCGAACCCTGCGAAGCCATTGTCGATGGTGAATTGACCGAAGTGCCGCCGCTCGAAGAGCGCGAGGAATTCTCGCTTGACGGCGTAACCTATGAGGCATTCAACACGTCCGGTGGCCTTGGCACTTTGTGCGAAACATTGCTCGGCAAGGTGCGCACGCTTAATTACCGTACGATCCGCTATCCGGGCCATGCAGCTATCATGAAGGCGCTCCTGAACGATCTTGGACTGCGTGACCGCCGTGATGTGTTCAAGGACATTCTGGAAAATGCCCTGCCGTCGACCCTGCAGGACGTAGTCGTGATTTTCGTCACGGTCAGCGGCCGCAAGAAGGGCCGCCTGCTGCAGGAAACCTATGCCAACAAGGTCTATAGCGGCCATATCGGCGCGCAGCTCTACAGTGGTATCCAGATCACGACAGCATCGGCCATCTGCGCCGTACTCGACATGCTGGCCAAGGGTGACCTGCCGCAGCGGGGTTTTATCAAGCAGGAAGATATCGCGCTCGATGCGTTCCTCGCCAATCGCTTCGGCAAGGCCTATGCCCAAGCAGAATCAGCCGGAAGGTTGGTAGCCTAACATCAGGCCAAAATGTTATCGCCACCGCGGTTGCGGTGGCGATTTTTGATGTCTTGAAATCACGAGATCAGACCCACTCGCCCTTGCGCATAACCGGTACGGCCGAACCATCTTTGTTGACGCCGTCGACGTCGATTTCACCGGAGCCAATCATCCAATCAATGTGAATGAGGCTCTTATTGCCGCCGCGTGCTGCGACCTCATCGGGCGTCAGCGCTCCGCCATTGACGAAGCACTTCGAATAGCATTGGCCAAGTGCAATGTGACTTGCCGCGTTCTCATCGAACAGTGTGTTGAAGAACAACAGGCCAGATGCGGAAATTGGCGAGGAATGCGGAACAAGCGCGACTTCGCCGAGACGGCGCGCGCCTTCGTCGGTGCCGAGTACCTTGTTGAACACATCCTCGCCGCGCGTCGCCTTGGCTTCGATGATCTTGCCGCCCTCGAAGCGTACCTGGATATTTTCGATCAGCGTACCCTGGTGGGAGAGCGGCTTGGTGCTGGACACATGGCCTTCGACGCGAAGGGCATGCGGTGTTGTGAAGACTTCTTCAGTCGGGATGTTCGGATTGCAGGTAATGCCGTTTTTGGCAACCGAAGCGCCACCATGCCACTCATGTTCATCGGCGAGGCCGACTGTGAGATCGGTGCCTGGCCCTCTGAAATGCAGCGCTGAGAACGTCCGCGCGTTCAGCCACTCGGTCCGCTTGCGCAAGGCCGCATTATGCTCGCGCCAAGCACTGACTGGATCATCGATATCAACGCGCGAGGCAGCGAAGATCGCATCGGCCAGCATCGTAACGGCAACTTCCGGATCCTGATCGGGAAACACCTGTTTCGCCCAGGCGGGATTGGGATAGGATACGATATTCCAGTTGATGTCGAAACCGGCGATCTTCTCCAGCGCGGGCTGATAGGCCCGTGATTGGGCCTTGTTGGCGCGAGCGACCTTTTCGGGATCCTCTGAAGAAAGCAGCATCGGATTATCGCCTGCAACAGCAAGGCGGGCCGTATTGGCGGAGAAAGCCTTGGCCATTCCCTCATAGAGCCAGCTCGCAGAGCGGTCGAAACTCTCGCCCGGCGCGTTGCGATAGCGCATCAGGGTCGCTTCTTCATCATTGTAGAGCGAGGTCACCAGTCCAGCACCTGCCTTGTAGGCATGTTCGGTGATGCGGCGTACGAGCGGTACCGCCGCGAGTGGAGCGGTGATGAGAAGGTCCTGTCCGGGCTGCAACTGCAGACCGATCTTGACCGCGACTTCCGCGAGGCGGTCGAGTTTGACGGGATCGACGGAGGGGATTCGTGGAGATGAAGTCATGGCGAGCCCAATTGGTCTATGGAACGATACCTCAACATAGAGCCGGACCGTCGGCCATATCAAGCAAATGGTCCGGATATTTGATTTCCTCAGTCTTCATGGATGAGGCTGTGATCGCGTGTATCGCGCATGCGCATATAGACGATGAGCGACAGACCGATCATGATCGTTACGTACCAGAAGAACCAGCTCTCATGGCCGAGCTGCTTGAATTTCAGCGCCACCCATTCAGCGGTACCACCGAAGATCGTGTTGGCCAGCGCGTAGGGAAGGGCAACGCCCAGCGCGCGGATGTGGGCCGGGAAGAGCTCGGCCTTCACCACGGCGTTGATCGAGGTATAACCGGTAACGATCAAGAGGCCTGCCAGAGACAGGGCGAAAGCCACATAGGGGCTGGTCGTCGTCGCAAGCGTCGAGAAGATGAGGTAGGTGAACAGAACGCCCAGAATGCCGAAGCCGACCATAAGAGGCTTGCGGCCGATCCGGTCGGATAGTGCGCCTGCCAGTGGCTGGCACAGCATGAAGACCAGAAGTGCCAGCGCGGTAATTTCGCTGGCGGACTCCTTGCTGAAACCGGACGTATTGACCAGGAACTTCTGCAGATAGGTCGTATAGGCGTAAAAGGCCAGTGTGCCGCCCGATGTCAGCGCCAGAACTGTAAAGGCTTCCTTCGGATAGTGCCTGAAAAGAGCGAGGCCGCTGGACTTTGGCTTGTCATCTGCCTTGGCATTGTGAAAGGACTGGGTCTCGGCGAGGCCACGCCGGATGTAGAAAACCGCTATTGCCAGAAAACCGCCAATGGCAAACGGAATACGCCAGCCCCACTCGCCCAGTTGCTCGGGGGTGAGGATGCGCTGCAAGATGAGAAGCACGGCAAGCGCAACCAGCTGACCGGAGATCAGCGTCACATACTGGAAGCTCGAATAAAATCCCCGGCGGTTCCTGCCTGCCATTTCACTGAGGTACGTGGCGCTCGCGCCATATTCGCCGCCGACGCTGATGCCCTGCAGGAGCCTTGCGAACACGAGCGCTGCCGGAGCGAGCAGGCCAATCGAGTTATAGCCCGGTGTGACCGCGATCAGCAGAGA